>JAFRZC010000174.1 GCA_017442765.1 Prevotella sp.
AAAAGAGTCGAAATACTCCGACAACTACACCCCCGAGGTGCTCGAGACTTTCGAGAACAAACATAAGGACAACGACTACTGGGTGCAGTTCAACTGCCCCGAGTTCACAACCCTCTGCCCCATAACAGGACAGCCCGACTTCGCAGAGATAGTCATCAAATACATCCCCGACGTGCGCATGGTGGAGAGCAAGAGCCTGAAGCTCTATCTCTTCAGCTTCCGCAACCACGGTGACTTCCACGAAGACTGCGTCAACACCATCATGAAGGACCTTATACGCCTTATGGATCCCAAGTACATCGAGGTTCTTGGTCTGTTCACCCCGCGTGGAGGAATAAGCATACATCCTTTTGCCAACTATGGCCGTCCTGGCACACATTATGAACAACTTGCACAACACAGATTTGACAACCATTAGACTTTAAATGTATGAAGGCGAGGAATTTCTTTTTGATATTCATAGTTGCGCTTTTCGTCGCCACATCGGTATCGGCACAGACAGCGCGCAAGAAAGTAGCCGTCGTGCTGAGCGGCGGCGGAGCAAAGGGCATGGCCCACATCGGAGCACTGCGGGTGATCGAGCGCGCTGGCATCCCCATCGACATCATCACAGGCACGTCGATGGGCTCCATCGTCGGCGGACTCTATTCAATCGGCTACGACTCCGAGCGCCTCGACTCCATGGTGCAGCTCCAAGACTGGGCACTGCTGCTCTCCGACAGGGAAAATATGCGCAGCCCATTCCTTAATGAGCGAATGGACCAGAACACGTATGCGCTGTCGAAGACCATCGTGCTCGACAAAAAAGGGAAGACCAGCAACACGGGCGGGGTGATCGAAGGAAAGAATCTCGCACGACTTTTCGGAGCACTCACAGCCGGCATACCCGATTCGGTGGACTTCAACAAGCTCCCGATACCATTCGCCTGCGTAGCCACGAATATCATCGACAACACCGAGTACGACTTCCATAGCGGTTCGCTTGCCGAAGCCATGCGCGCCAGCATGTCGATACCGGCAGTGTTCTCACCCATCAGGAAAGGCGACATGCTGCTCGTCGACGGCGGACTGCGCAACAACTACCCGGCCGACATCGCAAAGGCGATGGGCGCCGACGTGATAATCGGCGTCACTGTCCAGGGCGCACCGAAGACAGTCGACGAACTGAAGACGGGCGCAGCCGTGCTCGGACAGATAGTCGACATAAATTGTAAGAACAAGTACGATGATAATCTGGCGATGACCGATGTGGCCATCCGCGTGAACACTAAAGGCTATTCCGCCGCTTCGTTCACCCATGCGGCCATCGATACCCTCATTCTCAGGGGCGAGGCGGAGGCAATGTCTCACTGGGACGAACTCATGGCACTGAAGCGGGAGATAGGTCTCGCCGACGACTATCGCCCGGAGCGAATGCCGATGCCAGCAGGCTCGATGACGCTGCCAGAAGCCGAAGCACTTGATAATACCTCGTCGCACGTGGTGAAAGGTGCTCTCGGAGTAAGATTTGATACGGAGGAAAGGGTGTCGTTGCAGATGGTCGGCAAATGGCGACCAGCCGGACGACCGATGGAGATAGACGCTACGTTGAGGCTCGGAAAACGCATCATGGCAGGGGCGGACCTGCGGTATGTGCCGAAAGGACGCGACGTGATGCGACTCTCATATAAGTACTGGCACTCCGACCTCGATATCTTCCAGGAGGGAGACCGCATCTACGACCTACGATATTCAAAGCATACCGTAGACTGGTCCGTGCAACTGGCCAACCTGAAAAATTTCATCATCAATGCCGGCGCACGCTTCGATTATTACCACTATGTCGACGTGCTTGTGGAACGAGATGCAGAATACGTCCCTGGCGACATCACCGACGAGCACCTGGTGAGCTACTATGCCCACGTCAACTATAATTCGGAAGACAACTACACATTCCCCACTCGCGGCGCACGGTTTGTGGCAGGGTATGAATATCATACCGACAACTTCGTGAAATATGCGGGCCACGCCGGTCTCTCCGACATCTTTGCATCGTGGCGCATAGCCTTCCCGTTGGGAAGCAGGCTGTCTTTCCAGCCCATGATATACGGACGGTTCCTCTTTGGCAACGACCAGCCGTTCTGTCTCGGCAATTTCGTCGGAGGCGACTGGTATGGCCATTACGTGGAACGACAAATGCCGTTCATAGGAACAAGTCACATGGAAGCCATAAACTCGAAGTTTATAGCGCTAAGACTGAAGTTGCAGCAACGGCTGGGGACAAACAACTACATTATCCTGAAGGTGACCGGTGCCCAGCGAGGCGACGAACTGAAGAATCTGTTCGACCATGGTCCGCTCATCGGCACACAGCTGGGGTACGCCTACAACAGTCTTTTCGGTCCGCTCGGAGCAACCATCGGCTACAGCACACTGACCCACAAAGCCCACTTCTTCATAAACCTCGGATTTGTGTTTTAGATAAGGAGTGTCCTGCGGACAGAAATCTTACAAAATCTATTACAAAATCAATCAGAATGGATTTAATAGAGGAACATAATCGCAAGTATTATTTTTTTAAAGAGATTACAGGTGTCGCTATGATGGTCTATAATAAGTATAGACCAGGACTATTGGAATCTGCTTATGAG
>JAFRZC010000175.1 GCA_017442765.1 Prevotella sp.
CGCCACCGTGCGCCAGTTTGCCGAGCGCAACGCCATCAACGCCCCCATACAAGGCACTGCCGCCGACATCATCAAGGTTGCCATGATACGCATCCACCGCCGTATGAAAGCCGAAGGCCTGCGCTCGAAGATGATACTCCAGGTACACGACGAACTCAACTTCTCCGTCGTTCCAGAGGAAAAGAGTAGGGTAGAGGCCCTTGTGCTCGAAGAGATGCAGTCCGCCTGCGCCCTCGCCGTACCCCTTACCGCCGACTGCGGCTGGGGCACCAACTGGCTCGAAGCCCATTGAGAACAAACCACAAGAAAGAAATATTACCAAGAATCGGTTAAGATTTGGCTTTTTTGTTCTACTTCTGTCCAATACTCAATAAAATTGAGTAAATTTGCAACCAAATAGTAAGAATCTAAAGCAACAGCGAATGGCAAACAATAATCTGAATGCAGCAAAAGCCGCAAAGAAAGATGAGTTCTACACACAGTTGGAGGACATCAACAACGAACTGAGGCATTACCGTGAGCAGTTTCGTGGAAAAACGGTGCTTTGCAACTGCGATGACCCGCGTGTGTCGAACTTCTTCACTTACTTTGCCTATAACTTTGAGTTCTTGGGCTTGAAACGGCTTATCACTACTTGCTACAAGAATCAAGACATGGACTTGTTCAGCCAAAACAAGAGTGAGCAAGCCATCTACTTAATCTATGACGGCGACAAGAACGGCAACAACATTCCAGATCCAGAGGAAATAGGTATTCATCCGCTGAAAGGCGATGGCGATTTCCGTAGTCGCGAGTGTATCGAACTGCTTAAACAGGCAGACATTGTTGTTACCAATCCTCCTTTCTCGCTGTTTCGTGAGTATGTGGCGCAGTTGATTGAATATGACAAGAAGTTTCTTATCATTGGCCATCAACGTGCTTTGCAATACAAAGAGATTGTTCCATACATCATGGCAAATAAGATATGGCTTGGTTATGGATTCAAAGGAGGAGCTGCACATTTTATTTCAAAATATGATGACGTTGCGACTGCTGGTGACCATAGGGACGGAATGATAAGAGTTTCTGGCGTTGTATGGTTCACCAACCTTGAAACAAAGAAAAGGCAAGAGAAACTAATCCTTTATAAGACTTACAATCCTAACGATTATCACTTTTACGACAATTACAACGCAATAAACATAGATAAGACGGACGAGATACCTTTGGACTATGATGGAGTGATGGGTGTTCCTATTACTTTTATGGACAAATACAATCCAGACCAGTTTGAAATACTTGGCGTTTCAGGTAAATATGGTTTCGGTTTGGAAAGCACCAGACTTTATGATGATTTCCGAGAGATAAGACCAGACGGAACAGAAACAGGAAGCAGTGGCAAGAAAACTAACGGAAATCCAATGATGAAAGGGAGACCAGACAAAGGGAACTACTACAGGAGAGGGGACGAAGAAGTTTATTCTCTCTATACGAGATTATTCATCAAGCATAAGAAATAATTTAGAACTATGGATATTAAGCAGCAGACAATAAAGGTTCGTGACCTCGTGGAAGGCTACATGAATGACCCAGACCACGGTGTTCGTGGCTATGGTGGTAGGCTTGACATTCGCCCTCCCTACCAAAGAGAGTTTCGATATGACACGAAGCAGAAGCAGGCAGTTGTGAATACCATTTTGAAAGGTTTTCCGCTCAACATCATGTATTGGAGCGTAGTAAATGAGAATCAATTTGAAATGATTGACGGTCAGCAACGCACACTCTCAATTTGCGAATACTTTACGCATGAGTTTAATATCGAAGATCCAGACCGTGGCATTCTCTATTTCAGTTCGCTTACACCTGACGAACAGCAAAAGATCTTGAACTATGAGTTGACCGTTTACTTTTGCACAGGAACGGACAAGGAAAAGCTCGACTGGTTCCGCGTCATCAACATTGCTGGTGAGCGTTTGCTTGACCAAGAACTATTAAATGCCGTCTATGTTGGACCATTCGTAACGGATGCCCGTCGCCATTTTTCAAAAGACGGATGCCCTGCATATAAGATGGCCGCAGACTTACTAAATGGTGTTGCTCGTGAACAGGCTTATTTGCACACAGTCTTTCAGTGGGCTGCAAGGCGTGAAGGTATCAAAGAAGTTAGCGAATACATGTCGAAGCACAAAGACGATGCCAATGCGAATCAACTTTGGGCTTACTTCTCGGCCATCGTGACTTGGGTACGCTCCACGTTCATCAAGTATCGCAAGGAAATGAAGGGCTTGGACTGGGGATTGCTATACGACAACTATCACGAAAACATATACGATACCGCACAACTGGAACAGCGCATACACGACCTGATGGAGGATGACGAGATTATGAAGAAGTCGGGCATCTATAGTTATGTGCTGAGTGGCGACCTGCGTGACCTCAGTTTCCGCACTTTCGACAAGAAGCAGAAGCGTGAAGCCTACGAACGGCAGCAAGGCATCTGCGCCCATTGCGGCAAGCACTTTGAGTTAGAGGAAATGGAGGGCGACCACATTACACCTTGGGCAGAGGGCGGCGTAACGACTGCCGAGAACTGCCAAATGTTGTGCAAGGAATGTAACAGAAGAAAGGGAGCAAAGTAATTTAATGCGATTATAAAATGAGTGAGATTATCAAAAATCAACATTATGTATGGAGAAGATATTTGAAGCCTTGGTCAATTGAAGGAAAAGGCAAACAAATATTTACCTATTTCATGGATAATGATGAGATTGGTAAAACATCTTTGATGAACGTAGCTCAAGAGAGGTTCTTTTACGAAATACACGATTTATCAGATATAGAACTTATCGCAGCAAGAAATTATGTAAACACGTTCCCTTCTTTTACAAAAACATATTCAGATGTATTCCTTTTATCATATGAAGTAGTATCGAAAGGAATGATGTCTGATTATGACAGATTAGAATTCGCAAAAAACAGTTTTGAAAAAACCTTGTCAAGTATTGAACGATATGGAACGAACCTTTTGAACTGCAAAAGTCTAAAAGATTTGAAGGATATTCCCAATTTAGACCAATGCGTATTCTATCTTTGTATTCAATATTGCAGAACGAAAAAAATGAGGATGAACGGAATAAATGGATTTCATGACAGACCTCTGGCGAGCCAATTATTTGACAAGTTATTCCCTTTGACAACTATTTTGTTTGGCACAACTTTAGCCCACAATATATTCGTTGGTAATTTTAATACCAAATATGTGTTTATAAAGAATGAAACTGATAGTCCCTTTTTAACATCCGACCAACCTGCTATAAATCTTCTAAGTGATGATTTAGATAAAGACGGCTATGCTAAGTCTTTTGAACTTTATTATCCAACTTCTCCATCAACTGCAATAATGATTACTTTTAGACCAGAAATAGAGAAATTCTCCGAGATAATTGCAGATGAAGCATTCGTCAAATACGTGAATAAGAAGATTTGCGAGAATGCATTATCTTTTATCTTTGCTGACAAGATAGACAATCTTCATTTTTTAGGATAAAACAAAACATCATATATATGGAATACGGAATAGTTTATCTTTTAACCAATCCTGTAATGCCCGGCCTTGTGAAGATTGGCATGACGACACAGGAAGATATAGACAAGAGGATGAAGGAACTCTATACGACGGGCGTTCCCGTTCCCTTTGAGTGCCAATTTGCTTGCAAGGTGAAGAAAGGCGACTGCGCCAAGATTGAGAAAGCCCTGCACACGGCATTTGCCCCACAGCGCATCAATGCCAACCGTGAGTTCTTCCGCATACAAGTTGAACAGGCCAAAGCCATTCTTGAACTATTCCACCATACCGACGTGACGGAAGAGGTAAGCGACGAGATAGAAAACGACCTGACCGACGACGACAAGGCTGCATCGGCAAAGGCACAGATTCACCGCCCACCGCTCAACTTCTACGAAATGGGAATGCAAAAGGGTGATGTGCTTGTATGGAAAGACGACCCAACCGTTTCCGTTACGATTGTATCGGAGCGTAAAATCAGCTATGAGGGTGAGGAAACATCTATCAGTGCGCTCTCTGCTCAACTGAAAGGCTACAAGTCCAAACACATTGCCCCTGGCGCCCACTGGCTCTATAAGGAGAAACTATTGAGTGATATTTACGACGAGACATATCCTTTTGAAGAATGAAGATTGATATACTAGACAGAAATTCAAGGGCCGATTTAATTTCTACTATTTTGGGATTTTGAAATGTAAACTTTTCTTAATTCGGCGGGTGAAATGTTAACGGGTTTTGTTGACTTTTACCTGCAATCTGGAGCGCAGGAATGGCATTTTTTATCCTTTCAAGCCCCTTTTATGCCCTCTTCCCTCATCTTTCATCCCGCGTCCGTTGCGAAAGGTATATGTTTCGGAGGGCGAAAGACGGTCTTTTGCAACCCGAAAGATGGTCTTTCGGAGGGTGAAAGCTTATCTTTCGCAAGTGAACGCTCGATCGTTCGCAAAACGAGAATTGCACACTCTCATCCTTCATCCTTCATCCCTCTTCTGTCTGCGGCAGCAGACACATTGCACACGCATGGTTGAAGAATTTGCGGCCACGGGATTTTTTGTTGAAAAATCGCCATTCTCCGTGTTAAAAGAGAACGGGGAATTGTAAAAAAATGTTTTTTAGACAGAAGGACAATTATTTCGACAGAAGGACATAAGGGCAGATTATGAAAAATTTTCTCTCTATGTCTTTTTGTCTAAAAAAATCTGTCTTTATGTCATTATGTCAAAAATCAAGTCTATATGTCGAAAAAACTGCTGTCTTTGCCTTTCCCCGTTGGCGGCGACCGTTGGTTCTGTCTAAAAATTTGATTTTTTGGTTAAAAAACTTGCGGGGAAGAAGAAAACTTACTACATTTGCCCGAAAAGACTAAAAACTGATGAAAAGACTGGTTATTATTCTTATAGCTATTGGATGCCTGGCTTTGGATGGCGGGGCATGGACGGCCGACGACGTGACGGTGATTGACGACTTCGCCTCTTACTCGGGCGGGGCACCGCTGGTCTATTGCAAGGCCGACGAGAAGGTTTATGTGATGAACAACCTGGGCGGCTACGAGGAGTATGGCATCGTGGAGACGGTTGACGGGCTCGCCGTGCTGAGCGACATGGACATCGCATACATCGAGACGAGCTCGGACATGGCGGGGCTCGGAACGGGCACGCCGTATATCAACACGGGCTATGTGTTCAAGGCGAACACGCGCGTGGTCTGCGACTACGAGATTAACGGACATCAGTATAACTATGAGTCGCCGTTCGGCTCGCGCAACGGCAGCTACTGGAACAACGCGTTCGTGTTTTTCTCGCGCTTCAACCGCATGAACACGGGCAACTTCAACCGCTCGGGCGTGGAGACGCAGGGCAGCGAGGAGCTGGAGACGGGTGTGCGCTACGTCATCGACGCGGCAGACCAGACTGCCATCATCTTTAAAGCCGACGACATGACCACGCCCTATATGGCGATAACCACTACGGGAACGGTCGATGACGGCGTGAACAGCATGTATGTCTTCAACCTAAACACGGGCGGCGTCAACGACAACCGCCCCGACGGCTCGCCGTCGCTGATGAAGCTCTACGGCTTTAAGATCTACGAGGACGACGAGCTGGTGATGGATCTGGTGCCCATCGCCACGACGGCGGGCAAGGCCGGTGTTCGCGACAAGGTGTCGGGGCGGCGGTTCTTCTCGGCCACCAGCACGTCGTTTGCCATGAGCCCCGACGGCATCGCGTTTGCCGGCGAGGCACACAGCGGCACCACCGTCTATGAGGGCAAGATGGTCAGCTGCACCGCCGACCGCCATTTCTACCGCTATGAGAACGGACAGTGGACAGACCTGGGCAACAGCATGGTGCCCATCAGCGACGACTCGTACAAGAACATGGAGACGTGGACTTATCCGGAGGGAAAGGAAGACTGCTTCGCCGGTGTGAGCTATGACGAGGTACAGGACAAGAACGCCATTGCCGACTATGTGGGTACGGGCAACCATGAGCCTTTCTTCCACGAGATACCGACGGAAGAGGGCGAGCGGTATAACTTCAGTTTCACGTTTGGCTGCGACGAGTGGACAACGTGGGTCACCGGTCGCGGTGCCCGCAGCAATCCCGACAACTATATGCGGGCCATCGTGCTCAACACGGCCATCGCGAGTGTCGGCTTCACCGAGAACGGCAATCAGCTTGGCGGCACCTACGGTGTGTTGGCAGCCTACTCGCTGCCGCACGAGCAGACCACGGGCCACCAGGTGTCGATGGACTTCACCGCCGCGCAGGACCACGAGTATCTGCTGTTGCAGTTCGGCTATGTGGCCGACAACACCCCCTACAACTTCCAGTTCGACCACCTGACGGTCAGCAAGTATGAGACTCCGGAGAAATACAACCTGATGCCGTATCTGTCGGGGCTGATACAGGTGGCCGAGGCCAGCGAGGTGGCTCAGAACCCGAGGCTTGTGGAGGCCGTCAACGCCGCCCGTGCCTTGCTCGACAGCGACGACACCGATGCGCAGCGGCAGGCCTACGACGCACTCCACGACGCGCTTGAGGCCGCCCTTAACAACGTGAGCCCGCCCGAGACAGGCGACCTCATGGTCAACGAGCTGATGGCGGCCAACGTCGATATGTTCATGAGTCCGGCCTACAATTTCAACAGTTGGCTTGAGCTCTACAACACCACCGACAAGGTGATTGACCTCAGCGGCTGCTACCTGAGCGACGATGCCACGAACCTCACGAAGTGGAAGATGCCCGAGACCATCGGCAAGGTGCCCGCCCACGGTTATAAGGTTGTCTGGATGGGCGACAACGACATCAACACCAACCAGGCCCCCTTCAAGCTGGAGTACGAGGGCGGTGAACTGTTCCTCTGCGACAGCGAGGGCAATGAGCTCCTGCACATCTACTATCCCGAGGCTGTCAGCCGCACCTCCTACGCCTGTACGACCGACGGCAGCGACAACTGGAGCTTCACGGCCGAGCCTACGCCCGGCGCGTCGAACAACAATGCGCCCTACGCCGAGCAGCGGCTCCTGGCACCTGAGGCCACACCCGAGGGCGGACTCTTCGAGGGAACGGTCAGCATCAGCGTGAACATTCCTACGGGCACCACGCTCCGCTACACCACCGACGGCACGACACCCACGATGACCAACGGCGAGACCAGCCTGACCGGACTCTTCACCGCCGACCGCACGATGACCTATCGCTTCCGCCTCTTTGCCGACGGACTGCTGCCCAGTCCGGTCACAACCCGCTCCTACGTCTATCGCGACTACGACTTCACGCTGCCCGTCATTGTTGTATCGACCGACGACGACTATCTCTACGACAACACCATCGGCGTCTACGTGAAAGGCACCAACGGGCGCACCGGCAATGGACAGTCGACCCCAGCCAACTGGAACATGGATTGGAACCGGCCTGTCAACTTCCACTATATCCTGCCCGAGACCAGCACCTCTCCTTCGGGGGGAGGCCGGGAGGGGGCTGTAGCCGTGAATCAGGATGTCGATTTCTCCATCTCCGGCGGATGGACGCGGTCGAACAGCGTCAAGTCGTTCAAACTCAAGGCCGACCATGTGTATGAGGGGCGCAACACCATCGACTATCCCTTCTTCACCGCCAAGCCCTTCAACCGCAACAAGACGCTGCAGATTCGTCACGGCGGCAACGACTCCTACAGCCGCATCAAGGACGCTGCCCTGCACGAGATTATCCAGCGCTCGGGCATCGACCTCGACGTCATGTCCTACCAGCCCGCCGTCCACTACCTGAACGGCCGGTACATGGGACTCATCAATGTGCGCGAGCCCAACAACAAAGACTTCGCCTTTGCCAACTGGGGACTGACCAAGGACGAGCTTGAGGTCTATGAGCAAAGCCCCGACTCGGGTGCCTACATGATGCTCGGCGACCGCGCCGTGCTCGACCGGCTCTACGAGCTCTCAGCCACATCGACCGACGACGAGAGCTACAACGAGATTAAGGAACTGCTCGACATCGACGAATACATCAACTACATGGCGGCAGAGCTGTTCCTCGGCTCGTGGGACTGGCCCGACAACAACGTGAAGGCCTACCGTAAGACCGACGGAGGGCGCTATCGCTTCACCTTCTTCGACCTCGATGCCGCCTTCGAGACCGACGGCCGCGCCTATGGAGAGAGTGGGGGAGCACTGAATGGAAACTTCTTCCGGTGGGTTGACGATATGCAGTGGCACACGTTCGACTATATCTACGACACCGGCCAGCGGCTCTACGGTGAGATACGCTTCTGCACGTTCTTCCTCAACATGCTCGAGAACGACGAGTTCCGCCGTAAGTTCATCGACACGTTCTGTGTGATGGGCGGCAGCGTGTTCGACTACGACCGTTCCGTCAACATACTGACCGAGCTGGGCGACCGCGTGCGCCCGACGATGTCGTGGGAGGGCGCGTCGCCCGACGGGTCGCTCAACGCCATCCGCAACGCACTTGTCGGCCGCGTCGATACCAAGGCACAGCACATGGTGGAATATGAGCGGCTGCAGCTTACCGGCCAGACCCCGCAACGTGTCAGCCTCTCCGCCGACCATCCCGCCGCAACTCTCTTCATCAACGACACGAAGGTGCCCTATGCTGAGTTCGACGGACGACTATTCCAACCCGTTACCCTGAAGGCCATCGCACCCGCAGGCTACACGTTCGCCGGATGGCGCAAGACCTCAAGCGAACAGCAGACACTCATCGATTTCGGGTCGTCGTGGAAATACTACGACTTTGGAAGTCTCGACGACAGGGAATGGAAAGCCACCGGCTTCGACGACAGCCACTGGAGCGAGGGTCCAGCGCCTGTAGGCTACGGCAAGAGTGCCATCGCCACCACCACCGCATCTAATCTGCCCACCTACTATCTTCGTAAGACAATCACACTCAACGACCAGCCGAGCACCAACGACGACCTCACACTCAACTATGTGGCCGACGACGGCTTTATACTCTATATCAACGGGCAGGAGGCCGGACGCCACCTGATGCCCGACGGCACACCATCCTACAATACCTTTGCCACCAGCTACGCACCAGGCAACCCCGACAGCGGAACGCTCACCATCGACAACTCACTATTGCGCCAAGGCGACAACTTCATCACGGTGGAACTACACAACAATGCCGCCAACTCATCAGACATCTATTGGGACGTGCAGCTCGTGCGCACCACCGTCGGCGGCAGCAACGATTTCTATGCCACAGAACCCATTATCCAGATGCCCGACGACGAGAGTCTCAGTCTTATGGCCTGCTTCAGCCCCGTTCCGTCGGGGGAAACGGAGGGGGGCACTCCCGTGCGCATCAACGAGGTGAGCGCGGCCAACAGCATCTATGTCAATGAGAACTACAAACGCAAGGACTGGGTGGAACTCTACAACACCACCGCTGAAGACATCGACATCGCCGGCATGTATCTCTCCGACGACATCAACGACCCGCTGAAATACCAGATTCCAGCCCTTGACATCCATACTTCTTCATCCCTCATCCCTCATCCCTCATCCATTATTCCCGCCTATGGCCACCTTGTCGTCTGGTGCGACGACGGTGAGGAAGGCAGCCATCAGCTGCATGTCCCCTTCAAGCTCAAGGCAGCCGAGGGCGTTGTGACCCTGCGAGCCCAAGACCAGTCGTGGACCGACCGCCTCGCCTATGAGAGCCATAACGGCGACGAGACCGTAGGGCGCTATCCCGACGGAGCCGACGACGTCTATCTGATGAACATCCCCACCATCGGCAAGACCAACCTCTACACCTCCTATCTCGAGCCTGTCAGCCAGATACCAACCAGCATTGACCGGCCCCAACGCTACGTCTCTGACAATGGCGGGCTGAAGATTAGCTATGCTGTTGGCAGGCTCTTCGTCCGTAGCGAGACAAGCACCTCCCCTTCGGGGGGAGGCCGGGAGGGGGCTGTAACCGTCTATACCACCACCGGTCAGGAGGTGACCACCGAGCGTGTACGTTTCTATGGCGGCAAAGCCTATGTCGATGTGAGCAGCCTGCCGCAAGGCATCTACGTAGCCCGCGCTATCGACAGCGAAGGCCGCACCGCCGCCACGAAGTTCATCAAGCACTGAAAAGAGGAGAGAGGGTACTCCCTTCCCTTTAGGGAGGGGTCGGGGGTAGGCTGGGATGGAGCAAAGAGAGGAGAGAGGGAAGGGAGAGGGTTCTCCTCTCTCCTCTTTGCGTTTCGCGTTTCCCCTCTCCTCTCGTTAATTTCTGTTAATTATTCGGGAATAATTAGCGGAGTTCACACCCAAGAATGTAAAGAAAAATGTCGGAAACAACGGTAACCCCAAGCATGTACAGCGCATTCGAAAACGAAAGTGAGTTCTTGGTGTATTTCAAGAAACTCTATCTTGCTTACAGCGGCAAGATCTATAACTATGTGCTGACGCTATCCGGCGGCAACGCCTATCTGGCCGAGGAAATCGTGCAAATCACATTCATGAAACTCTGGGAGCGTCGCCTGGCCTTGAAAGACAGAAGCCTTGTCATCTCCTACATGTACACCATCGTGCGCAACACCTTTTTTAACATGTGCGAGCGCGAGATGGTGCGTCACATCTATTACAACTACATCCTTCGCCAAGCCGACATTCCGGCTCCAAGGATTGAGGAGCAAATCGACGCGCGGGCTTTTGAGGAGTTGGTGGCGCGGTTGGTTGACCGAATGCCCCAGAAACGGCGCGAGGTGTTTGTGAAGAGGTGGATGGAGCATAAGAGCAATAAAGAGATAGCCGAGGAAATGAACATATCGGAGAACACGGTTGAGACGCACATCACGCTCGCTCTGAGGTATCTTCGGGAAAACGCAATCAAAATGACAGACCATGAATAAGGATATGAACAAAATGAAGCTGCTGGCAGAGAAATATCTGCGTGGCGAGGCTAACACACAGGAGCGTGAGGAACTCATGGCGTGGATGAACGACGACATGCTGCTCTGGATGTGGTTCAAGGAAGGCATCGACGAGTCTCCCTCGGAGATGGATGCCGTGACCAGTCAGAAGATTTATGAGCGCATCGTCTCGCAGCGGGAGTCGGCACCGTCGCCACACCGCCTGCCCGCATGGATGAAGGTGGCTGCCGGTGTGGCCGTTCTCGCGATAATCAGCGTGGCTGCTTGGCTGTTCCTCTCTTCGCGCGGTGTGGCCGAGCCACTTGTGGTAAAAACGAACGCAGGCGAGCGCACGAGTGTCGTGCTGCCCGACGGCACAAGCGTGAGACTCAATGCCCAGTCGTCGTTGAGCTACGACTGCGACAATCCGCACGGCGAGCGGGTAGTCAACCTGCAAGGTGAGGCCTACTTCGAGGTGTCGCACAACAAGATGCCGTTCAGGGTTGTCTGCGACGGTTTGGAAGTGCAGTGCTTAGGCACCAAGTTCGATGTCAAGAGCTATAACGACGATGACGAGGCCACCGTCGTGCTGAAGGAAGGCTCGGTGCGCGTTACCTCTGCCACATCGAGCGTGCTCATGCAGCCCAGCACCAGTGTCACCTTCGACCGCGCCACGGCAAGACTCACAGAAAGCAGTGTAATACAGGAAAACTGTATCAGTTGGACAACAGGTGAAATTTGCTACGACAACGAGAGTCTTGAGAACATTGCCCGCGACCTCTCGCGCACATTCATGGTGAAAGTCATTGTAAACTCGCCACGTCTGAAAAAGGAAACCTTCACCGGATACCTTGGCAACACCTCGCTCAAAGGCGTGCTCAATATGCTCACCAAAGTCTCCGACATCGACTACAAGTTCGCGGGCGACAGTACGATTTACATCTATGAGAAGAAATAAATAACAAAAACCACATCTATTATGAAACAACTCAAAACATGTCTTCAGGCACTTATGATAGTGCTTGCCGCCACGTCTGTCTGCTCGTGCAGCGATGACGACGACATTGTGGAACCAACATTCAGCGGCATCACCGTGACTCCCGAGCAGGCGGTCTATCACGTTGGCGACGTGATAACGCTTACCATTCACCGGACCTCAACGGGCAGCGATAATCTCACGGGAGAGACCTACTGGTGGTATGCCTCGTGGTGGTTCAGCGACCCTGATATGAAAGCCGACTTCCAGGAGTTTACCACCGACGGCACCTGCACATCGTCGGAAATCACACTCACCGAACCCGGCGAAGTGACGCTCTACTTCTTCGGGCAAGCGCGCTACCCCAAATGGGACTACCGCAAGATTGAAATCAGCAAAACCATCACTGTAATTGAGTAAACCAAACGACTTATGAGAAAATACATTCTTTTGCTCATCTTTGCTGCCATTATTCCGCTCACCAGCTTACATGCGCAGCGCGTTACGCTCACGCTACCGAAGATGACCCTGCGTGCGGCACTACCCTATGTAGAGAAAGCCGCCGGCGTGCATTTCTTCTACAGTGGCAACCTCGACGGACTGAACAAAACCGTACAGCTGAACGTCAAGAATGCCTCGCTCGACCGTTGTCTCAACCAGTTGCTCAAGGGAACAGGCATCGGCTACACGCTCGAGGCCAACAACGTCGTGGCACTCCATGCAGCAAAGGCAACTCCAAGCCCCCGCACTGCTTTCCGCCCAGGGGGAAAGACGGAGGGGGGTCTCTTCTTTTCGGGGGAATCCTCGGGTGGGCTTGTCACAGGTGTTGTCACAGATACCCAGGGAGAGCCTCTCACTGGTGCCACGGTGAAGGTAAAGGGCACGGGAGCAGGAGTTGCGACCGACCTTGACGGCAACTTCCGGCTCGACGGTGTGAGTCATGGTCAGCTCATCGAAGTGTCGTATGTGGGTTTCGAAACCGTTGAGGTGCGTTACGCCGGCAAACCCCTCAACATCAGGCTCAAGGAAAACACCGAGCTGCTGAAAGAGGTGGTTGTCGTGGGTTATGGCACGCAGAAAAAAGTGAACCTGACGGGAGCCGTCAGCGTGGTCGATTCGAAGCAGCTCACCGGCCGTCCGTCTATCAACTCGGCCACGGCATTGCAAGGTGCCGACCCTTCGCTCAACATCAAGATGGGCACCGGCGGACCCAACTCCACCTACTCCATAGACATTCGTGGTGTAGCCAGCATCAACGGCGGCTCGCCGCTCATCCTCGTCGATGGTGTGGAGATGAACCTCAGCCGGCTCAATGCCAACGACATCGAGAGCGTCTCCATCTTGAAAGACGCCTCCGCTGCCGCCATCTACGGTGCAAAAGCCTCGTCGGGTGTAGTCCTCATCACTACCAAGAGCGGGGCTGCCGACGCGAAGCCCACCGTCACTTTCGACCTGAAGACAGGTTGGAAGGCGCCGACCACATCGACCGACTTTATCACGCAGGGCTATTGGTCGGTGTTCATCAACGACCTGTTTCTCAACGAGCACGCAGGCTTCGGCTTCACCACCTACGACGAGAGCGACTATGCCGAGCTGTGGATGCGCCTCGGGCAGCATGCCGAGACAGCCGAACGCCCCTGGGCCGTGGTGCAGAGCGACGGCTCCTATAAATACTATGCCAACTTCGACTGGTACAACCACTACTTCAAGCGCAACCGTCCGATGAACGACTACAACGTTTCGGTGAAGGGAGGCTCGGAGCGCGTAAACTATTTCGTCAGCGGACGGTTTTACGACGAGGACGGCATGATTCGCCAGAACAACGACAAATTCCAGTCGTACTCTACCCGTGCCAAGATGAACATCAAGGTTACCGACTGGCTGAAATATGGCGTAAATATGAGCTTCTTCAACTCCCGATACACCTATCCGGGCGGCAACGACCTGCAATATACCTTTCGCGGAACGGCACTCCACTCACTGGCCTACATCCCCTCGACCAATCCCGACGGCACAAGCGTCTATCTGAACCGCTACAACTACAACGGCAACGTGGCAGTGGGCAATGGTCTGAATGCCGTGCTCAACTATGGCAAGCACTTCAACAACGAGCTCAACCGCGAATGGGTTGTCAAAAACGATGTGGAGCTGCGCCTGTTGAAAGACTGGACCGTCAACGCCGACCACTCCTACCTCTTCCGCAACTACGAGTTCGAGGCGCGGCGAGTGCCCGTGCCCTACTCGGCCACGGCCGGCGTCGTCTCCTACATAGACCCCGCCAACGCCTCGGTCACGCGCGACCAGTATTCCCAGCGCCATACGCGCACCACTAACCAGATCTACAATATCTACACCACCTACTCGCCCACCTTCGGCGAGCATCATCTGAAGCTCATGCTCGGACTCAACGGCGAGAGCTACCGCTCGCGCTCACTCAAGGCGGAGCGCTACGAGCTGCTCTCCACCGAGCTGAGCAGCTTCAACATCGCCACCGGCGAGATTCCCACACTTATAGAAGACCGCTACAACAGCGAGACGCGCGGCTACTTCGGCCGGCTGAACTACGACTACGCGGGCCGCTATCTCTTCGAGGCCTCCGGACGCTACGACGGCTCGTCGCGCTTCCACCGCGACCACCGATGGGGATTCTTCCCCTCGGCATCGTTGGGATGGCGCATTAGCGAAGAGCCGTTCTTCAAACCACTGCGACGGTTCTGGGACAATGCCAAGCTACGCCTCTCCGTAGGCAGCCTGGGCAATCAGCAGGTAAGCTACTATGCCTACATCCAGAGCATCGACACGGCAAGGAAGAATTCCGGAGTGACACTCGACGGCATTACCCAGCTCGACTATGCCTCGGAGAGCGACCCTGTGGCCGACAACCTGACATGGGAGAAAGTCATCACCTACAATGCCGGCCTCGACCTGTCGTTTTTCGGCAGCCGGCTCAACACCACGTTCGACATCTATACTCGCTACACCAGAGACATGCTCACCAACGGAGCCTCGCTGCCCGCCGTCTATGGAGCCGCCGTGCCGAAGATGAACGCCGCCGATATGCGCACACGAGGCTGGGAGCTGTCTGTCTCGTGGAACGACAAGGTCGCCCTCTTCGGTCGTCCGCTCAGCTACACGGTGGGCGCAGGCATCGGCGACTACCGTTCGAAGATCACGAAGTTCGACAATCCCACGAAGCGGCTGAGCGACTATTACGAGGGCATGACCCTCGGACAGATCTGGGGCTATCACGTCAGCGGGCTCTTCGCCACCGACGAGGAGGCAGCCGCATGGCCCATAGACCAGACCATCGTCAACCAGGACATTCAGGTGTCTGGACCCCACAAGGGTCTGCATGCCGGCGACATGCGCTACGAGGACCTCGACGGCGACGGAGTCATCGGCATCGGCGAGAACACCGCCGACAACCCGGGCGACCGCCGCGTCATCGGAAACTCGCTGCCACGCTACAACTACAATTTCCGACTCGCGCTCGAGTACCGGGGCTTCGACCTCTCGGCCTTCTTCCAAGGCGTAGGCCGCTGCAACTGGTATCCCGCCACCGAGGCCACCACGTTCTGGGGTCCTTACTCACGACCCTATCAGGCTTTTATCCACAAAGACTTCATGAACGACGTGTGGAGCGAGGACAACCCCGATGCCTACTTCCCGCGCTATCGTGGCTACGAGGCTCTCGGCAGTGGCAACCAGCTTGGCCCTGTCAACGACCGCTACCTGCAGAACCTGGCCTACTTGCGGCTGAAGAACCTCACCGTAGGCTATACCTTGCCGCTGCTTAAGCGATGGGTGTCGCAGATCAGGGTCTATTTCTCCGGCGAAAACCTGTTCTACCTCTCGCCCTTCACGAAGCACTGCAAGACCATCGACCCCGAGGTGGCCATCTCGACATCGACTGGTATCAACTACGGCTTCTCAAAATCGTTCACCTTCGGACTCAACGTGGAAATCTGATAATAATTGATAATTGAAAATTGATGATTATGATTAGTTCAACTTTTCATTCCCCGAATCTCAAACGCTTAACATCAGGCATCAAACTTCTGCTGATGGCAATCGTCATCGTCTCATGCTCCGACATGAACCAATATCCTGAGGACAAGCTCTCGCCCGAGACCTACTTCTCCTCGGAGACCGAGCTGCGGCTCTACACCAACCAGTTCTACTCGCTCATGCCTTCAACTGGCAGCGACTTCAACTGGTATCTCGAGCAGGGCGAGCACTTTGTGGGGCCGACGCTCACCCGTGAGATTCTCGGTGCGCGCGTCATCCCCAACAAGAGCGGCGACGTGGGGTGGACATGGACGCAGCTGCGCAAAATCAACTACTACTTGCAGCACTCCTCGCGCTGCGAAGACGAGGCTGCCCGCAACCGCTACGATGGCGTGGCCTACTTCTTCCGCGCGTGGTTCTACTACAACATGCTGACCAAGTTCGGCGACCTGCCCTGGTACGACCAGCCCGTGGCTTCCGACGATGCCGAGCTGCTGAGCAAGCCCCGCGACAGCCGCGATGTCATCATCGGCCATATCATCGACGACTGCGACAGCGCGGCCGAGTTGCTGCCTGCCGCCCACAACTATGCCGAGGTATGCCGCTGGACAGCCCTCGCGCTGAAAGCCCGTGCCTGCCTGTTCGAGGGCACCTTCCGCAAATACCACGACGGCGATGTCTTCAACCCCGCCCACCTGCCGTCCGACAATCTGCTCCGCCAGGCTGCCGAGGCTGCCGAGGCGGTGATGACCGACGGCGGCTACAAGCTCTACACCGAGGGGAGCGAGCCCTATCGCGACCTGTTCGCCTCGATGGACGTACGCACCGACGAGGTTATCTGGGCACGCCTCACCTCCGAGGAGACCGCCATCAAGCACAATGCCAACGGCTGGGCTAATACCCGCGCCACCGGATTCACCAAGGCCTTCGTCAACCTCTACCTCAATGCCGACGGCACGCGCTTCACCGACCGCGACGACTATGCCACGATGCTCTACGTTGACGAGTGCAAGAACCGCGACCCGCGTATGGCGCAGACCGTCTATTGTCCGGGATATGTTCAGAAAGGACAGACCAAGACTGCTGCTACCGACCTTTCGCTCTGCCCTACGGGCTATAAATACATCAAATATGTGATGGACGCGAAGTACAACATCTGGGACGGCTCGCTCGTGCCGCTGCCTATCTTCCGTCTGGGCGAGATGTATCTCATCTATGCCGAGGCTCTCGCCGAGCTCGGAGCACTCACGCAGGCCGGTCTCGACCGCTCGGTCAACCTGTTGCGCGACCGTGTGGGCATGCCCCACTTGCAGCTGGACGAGGCCAATGCCAGCCCCGATCCCTACCTGCTCAGCGACCAGACGGGCTATCCACATGTGACAAAGAGCGCCATGACCGGAGTCATACTCGAGATACGCCGCGAGCGCATGATAGAACTGGCGCTCGAAGGACACCACTACAACGACATCCTCCGTTGGAAGGAGGGAAAGACCTACGAGCGGGCATTCCTCGGACAATACTTCCCGGGCGAGGGTAAGTACGACCTCACCGGCGACGGCAAGGCTAACGTTGCCCTCTACACAGACAAGAAACCCGGCGGACTCGGCATGACCTTCCTCAAGATTGGCACCGACATCCACCTCTCCGAAGGCAACCACGGCTACATGATCGTGCATGGCGAGGAAGCCTTGCAGCGCACATGGAACGAAAATCGCGACTACCTCTATGCCATCCCCGTCAACGAGCGGCTGCTCTCCAACGGACAACTCTCGCAGAATCCGGGGTGGAACGACGGACTGAATTTCTGAGTGACAACCCCTCACGAACCCGTTAACAAGCCCTCACAATGCGAAAGGCCGTCTTTCACAAAGTAATATATATTATATTACCGAGTAATAGTATATATATTACTAAGTAAAATAATATATATTACCGAGTAATATAATATATATTACTTTGTGAAAGTTTGTCTTTTGAGTAAGGAAAGGCCACCGGTCAGGTCATGGGGAACTAACAACGATATTTAAGTATCGGAAAATCAATAACTTTTAAAACATTACGACTATGAAGAAAATTTTTACTTCGATGATGGTGGCGGTCTTTCTGGCCGTGCCTCAGGCAATGATGGCCGACGAGTATTTCTTCAGCCCCGAGGGTGCTGGGGAGATGGACGGCTCGTCGTGGGAGAACGCGGCATCGGGCGACCTGCTGGGTGCCACGATTAAGGAACTGGGCGAGGGCGATGCCGTCTATCTGATGGAGGGCAGCTACCTGCCCGACGTGAACTTCGGCTATTGGCAGATTCCCGCCGGAGTGACCATCAAGGGCGGCTATCCCACCACGATGACGGGCACCGACACCGCTATCAGCTATCCCACCAACGGACAGTCGGTGTGGAGCGCCGACCTCGACGGCGACGGCGAGGGTGACAATGGCAAGCAGCCGTTTGTGGTCATCGGCGAGGAAACGGGCAACTACGAGTTGTTTGCCAAGACCACAATTGCCGGTATCACCATTCGCGACTGCGTGAACTCGGGCGGACGCGACTACGGCGGCGCGGCCATGTATCTGAACGACTGCACGCTGGAGATGGACCACTGCTTCTTCCTGAACAACAAGCTGACGGGCAAGACCGACGCAGGCAACCCCACGCGCGGCGGCATCATCGTGGCACGCGGATGCTGGATATACTTCCACGACTGCGTGTGGCGCGACAACAAGTCGGGCTGTGTGGGCGTGGCCTTCCAGGGCAGGCAGTCGGGCGGCGGCACAACGGAGAACGGCGGCAAGGGATGCTACATCATCATGGACCGCTGCGAGCTCTCGCACAACACGGTATGGGACCCCATCACGGATAAGTTTACGCGCTACGGCGGCGCGCTGGCCATAGCCGACTGGGGCGGCACGCTCGTCATGGTGAATTCTACGGTTACTGACTCACACATCTCGTGGGCCGGCGGCATGTGCCGCATGGGTACGGGCACGACGATGTATGCCGTGAACAATACATGGTTCAACTGCACCTGCAACTTTGGTACTCGCCACTCGGGCGACATCCTCTCCATGGGTACGGCCAGCACGCTCTACTCGATGGGCAACATCGCCGTCACGCCGACAGACGACCGCGTCGACATGATGTCCACGATGTTTATCCAGGAGGGCCGTTGCAAGTGGGTCTCTGGCGGCTACAACGTTTGGGGGTCGCTCTTCAACGCTTCCACTGATCAGCCCGCCCCGACCGACGACATCGACAAGAGCCACACACAGGAATATGTCTTCGGCGATAACGAATACACCGAGACCGACAAATTGAAGTTCGCCATCGAGCCGAAGGAGGACTTCCGCGGCGTGCCCGTCGCCGACCTTCAGGCCTTCGCCGAGGAAATCGGCCTGCCCGAGTTCATCGATGTGACCGTCGATATGCTGGGCAACAAGCGCCCCGACACTACGGTGCCGGGAGCCTACGACAACAAAGGCGGCACCACGGGTGTTCAGTATGTTGTGGCTCAGCCACAACCTGCCTCGCAGCTTGTCTATGACCTGCAGGGCCGCCGCCTCAACGCCATCCCGCAGCACGGCCTCTTCATCATTAACGGAAAAAAGGTGATAAAATAAAAACGAAGACATGAAACGTCCCGTCATCTTCTTCGTGCTTGCCACGCTCCTCTCTCCAGCCTACCCCCGACCCCTCCCAGAAGGGAGGGGAGTAGAGGGGACGGGGGTAGGTTCTCTCCATCGTTTCGCGGGCTACAACGTGCGGTTCGTAAACACCTCGAACGGCGACACGGGTGCCAAGTCGTGGAGCGAGCGGGGTCCATATGTGCTGAAGCTCATCAAAGACTATGACTTCGACATCGTGGGCATGGAGGAGGTGACGGGGCGCAACGGCAACAGCAAGGCCTGTCTGAACCCGCTGACGAACAAGTCGCAACTTGAGGAAATCGCCGAGGGTCTCGCCGACTACGGCATCATTCAGTATGAGCGCAGCGGGCTGCACACCGTGCAGGGCTACTCGTTCAACGTCATCGCCTACAAAAAGTCGAAGTATGAGCTGCTGGAGACCGACTGCTTCTGGCTCTCGCCTACTCCGACGAAGGCCAGCGGCGGATGGGACAAGAGCGGCAACTACAACATCTGGCGCACAGTGGGCTGGGCGCACTTACGCGTGAAGGAGACGGGCGAGACCTTCTACTTCTGCGTGGCGCATGTGAACTACGGCGGCTCGGCCGACGGCCCGAAGAGCGGAGCCTGCGCTGAGAAGATGATGCGGCAGATTGCGGGCGAGGAGCCGCTCATCCTGGTGGGCGACTTCAACATGCGACGCAGCGACCACGAGCAGGCCTACCGCTCGTGGGCCTCGTGGCTCAACGACGCGGCGCTGAGGGCTGAGACCAATCTCTGCCTGCCCGTGGAGAACGGCCAGACCACGCTGACTACTACCGGGTGGACACCCATCACAAATCCGACAGCCAACGGCTCGGAGTTCGACTATTCGTTCTATCGCCATATGCGGGTCTGGGAACGCCATATCATCACCGAGAACTTCGGTCGCGGCGTGAACCCCAGCGACCACTACCCCGTGCTGGTGTGCTGCGAGCTGGCTCCCGAGGAGGGCAGTCGGTCGCACGACGTGCGACAGGGCGAGAGCATTGCCGACGCGCTGGCCGATGCCCAACTCGACGACACCATCCGCGTGGAGGCCGGCGTGTATCGCGAGCAGCTGTTTCCCGACAACTCGGTGACGATTGTGGGGGGATACAACAGC
>JAFRZC010000176.1 GCA_017442765.1 Prevotella sp.
GGAACGGAGAATAGAAGCCTCCTTGATGACGTTATTCGCTGTATTATATCTGATTTATAAAGTGCTCATGGCCTTTGGCAGCTCACTTCATTTGATTTATTCAGCGGTGTTGCCACTGCACAAGTCTTCTCCACGCGAGCCACCGGCTCTAGTGTCATTCGGCAGAAGTACTGGGCCTGGCTGGCACCCATGGCAGAACTCCAAGCATCACTGGTGCTTGGATCCTACTGGCAATTCTGCTCATGCGCCACATAGACGTAGCCGTAGCTCTTGGCAATCATGTCGAGGTCTTTCTTATGTAACCTATTTGTCGTCATAATGGCCGTAGGCGGCAAGGACTTCCACCAGCACCTCGGTGTCGAAGATGCGGTAAACCATGCGGTGTTTCTTCGTAATTTCGCGGCTCCAGCGGTTTGCGGGTTGACCTTTCAGCGGCTCGGGGTGGCCGGTGCCGGTCTTGGGGTGCTCTTCAAGTTCCTTGAGGAAACGGCTGGCTTTAGCGAAGGCTTTCGGCTCGCTATGGGCAAGGCGTTGCAGATGCTCCGCTGCTTTGGGCGAAACGACAACATTATATTTCATAGCCATTTCTCTTTAAAAAAGCCGTCAAATCCTCTCCAGGAAGCATAGCCATACCCTCCCCGCGGGCTAATTGTTGCTCGGCTTCTTCAAGCATTGCGAAATACTCTTCCTTGGTCATCAGCGTGGGGTCATTTTGCTCCTTGACCAGTTTCTTGGCGTAGCGGGCGAGGCGGCGCATCAGGTTCTCGTTGTCGGCGATTGCCCCGATGTCCTGCCACAGCTCCTTGCTCATCGTGTTGTATTGTACTGCAGTCATAATGTGCCGTGTTTTATTGTTCTTCACTTTATTTTTTTGATTCAGCGGAGTTCAGTTCCCTTTCAGGGTTGTCTGCCTTAATAACGATGGTGGCGGAAATATATTGCATCGGTGGCAATAAAATCGGGCGTTTGGCGTTTATATGGGTGATTTTAAATCTTGAACAATATGAAGAAACTCTTTTTGCTTGGCGCGATGGTGTGCGCCCTCGGGATGAGAGTGTCGGCACAGAATAAGTATGAGATGGATTGTCGCATCGAGGGAGATTCCTTGTTTGTCAAGGTGGATTGTGTATTTGAGAAAGAATATCCCGAAGTGGATTTCTTTCTTTTGACAAATACTGCCAATATACGAATGGACGACACAGCATATACCTATAGCCAGAAAGAGGACACTGTGCGTTTTGAAAACATGCCGTTGCCAAAGTATTTCAGGATGTGTTATATCTTGTCGCTTAAGGATTACCAAACAAGTGACGGTGCCATAGTCTTGCGGCGCGAGGGCAACTGGTATCCGCATCGCAATGGCGAGTTGCTGACAGCTGATGTAGACGTGAAAACTGATGGCTACTACATTATTGGCGGCAGCGAGACTAAGCCATCATTTGGCTTGCACCTCATTCTGCTGCCAAAAGACAAGTACGAGTGTCGCGTGATTGACGATGAGGTACGACCATTCTATTTCTATCAGAATGCAAGCGATACGGTGGAGCATCCCGCTACATTCTACCGTGAATTTGTTGATTCTTACGTATTCTACTGTTCATTCTTTGGCGACTCGTTGTCCAGTCAGCCTATGAACATCGTCGAGATTGGCGACCCGCAGTTTATGATGTGCCAGTCGCTAAGGGACATGATAATCTTCGGTCCTTACTTCTTGCAAGTCTATAAGATGATACCCGACTTCTCGTGGGTACCGCACGAGGTGGCCCACCAATGGTGGGGCAACAGCATCTTCTTCGAACATCGCGACTATGCACTCGGCGAAAGCCTCAACGAGTATATCAAGTTGCAGTTCCTCAAAAGTCGCGGGCGTGGCTATGAAGAACAAATGGGATATTATACAGCGATGAAAGACCGAGCCGCCCAATCGCCACCAATCGCCGACATACGTAGCGTGGAAAGCCAGGACGAAAGCATAGCCATCTACCACACCGCACCATTGCTGTTGGAGCAGATGAAAGACGTGGATGTTGCAGATTTGTTGATAAGGCTCTATAAAGAAGAAAAGAGGAAGAAAGTAACCCGCGACATTTTCGCACAAAAATGCAAGCCGCTACAGGCTTGGTTGAATGCGGAATAGTATTGCACTGGCGCAACCGCTTTTGAAACCGACCGGAAAGGCTGTCGCAAGCCCCAAGCTGTTTTGAATGGCGGTGAAAAGAGTGTCGCGAGGGCGTTTCAAAATTGAAAGGCGGTGAAAAGAGTGTCGCGGGGGTGTTTCAAAATTGAAAGGCGATAAAAAGAGCGTCACGAGGCTGTTTTGAAATCGAAACGGAGTGAAAAGAGATTTTTCAAACACAAAAAATATTGAATTATGGATGCTGTAAAATTTTCGGAGAAAGCACTGAGTGTGTTTCCTATGGCTTACTATTTCAGCGCCGTGGAGGCGTTTGAGAAGAGGATTATGGCTGCCGAGTGCGGCCTCGACCGTTTCCGCGAGATGCGGGAGAAATACGACAGGCTGTTCAAGGCCTTCGACGAGGCCTACAAGCGGACGCAGAAGAGCGAGTTGACGGCCAAAATCGCCGCCCTCGACAAGGAGCGCGACGGCTACGCCTACGTGGTGGAGAACGTGGCGGAGATGTGGGAGCGGAAGCTGTTGGACGAGAGCCTTGCGGCGCACGGCGGCAGGGTGGCGCAGGTGTTCCGCGACTACGGCTTCCGCACGAGCGAGGCACTGGTGGCCGAGAACGCGAAGATTCACAACATGGAGCAGAAGCTGGCGGAGCGCGAGCTGGTGGCCGACCTGCAGATGATGGGCCTCACGGAGCTGAACCGCCGCCTGCTCAGCCGCACGGAGCAGATTGAGGAGCTGATGGGCAAGCGCA
>JAFRZC010000020.1 GCA_017442765.1 Prevotella sp.
CATCGAGTATGCGGCCTACCTCAACATCATGTACATCCCCGGCGCACAGGAACTGGTGGTTTTTCTCTGCGCGTTCATCGGAGCCATGATCGGCTTCCTCTGGTACAATGCCTATCCCGCCCAGGTGTTCATGGGCGACACGGGCTCGCTCATGGTGGGCGGTCTCATCGGCGTGGCCGCCGTCATCATCCACAAGGAGCTGCTGCTGCCCATCCTTTGCGGCATTTTCTTCGTGGAGAGCCTGAGTGTCATCATCCAGACCCAGTGGTTCAAGATTAAGAAGCGCAAGGGCAAGCGCGTGCGCGTCTTCCGCGCCACGCCGATACACGACAACTTCCGCCGACTCGACAGCCAGCTCGACCCCACAAGCCACTACGTGCTACGTGGCTGGCCGCGCCGGCCCTTCCACGAGTCGAAAATCACCATCCGCTTCTGGATAACAAGCATCATCCTGGCGGCCATCGCCATCATCACGCTGAAGATCAGGTAGCGGACAGAGAGAAATTTTCACGAGAATTTCAGCCGAAAGCTTAACTTTGAGAACAAATTCCCTAGGGAATTTTGTACGAAAGCTTAGCTTTGAGGATAAATTCCCTAGGGAATTTCAGACGAAAGATATATGTTGACAAATAAAAATAGAAGTAAGAGATGAAGAAAATAGCAATATTGGGCGCAGGAGAGAGCGGTGCCGGAGCCGCCGTATTGGCCAAACAAAAGGGGTTTGACGTGTTCGTGTCGGATATGTCAGCCATCAAGGATAAGTACAAGGAGATGCTCGACGAGCGGCACATCGCATGGGAGGACGGTCAGCATACGGCTGAGCGCATACTCGATGCCGACGAGGTCATCAAGAGCCCGGGCATACCCGACACGGCCCCGATGGTGCAGCAGGTTGTTGCCGCCGGCATACCCGTCATCAGCGAAATAGAATTTGCCGGGCGCTACACCCGGTCGAAGATGATCTGCATCACGGGCTCCAACGGCAAGACCACCACCACGTCACTCATCTATCATATCTTCCGCGAGGCAGGCTACGACGTGGGTCTGGCCGGAAACATCGGACGGTCGCTCGCCCTACAGGTAGCTGAGGACCCGCACGAATACTACGTCATCGAGCTCTCGTCGTTCCAGCTCGACAACATGTACGACTTCCGCGCCAATATCGCCGTGCTGCTCAACATCACCCCCGACCACCTCGACCGCTACGGCTACGAGATGCAGAACTATGTCGATTCGAAGATGCGCATCTTGCAGAACCAGACACCGCAGGACGCTTTCATCTACTGGGCCGACGACCCTGTCATCAGCCGCGAACTGGAGAAATACGACATCAAGGCCGTTCAATGTCCGTTCTCGCTACTGAAAGAAAACGGCTCGATAGGCTACATCGAGGAAGGCCAATACACGATAGCGTATCCCACCCCGTTCAACATGGAGCAAGAGTCGCTTGCGCTCACAGGCAAGCACAACATCTACAACTCGCTGGCCGCCGGCATCGCCGCAAACATCAGCGGCATCAGGAGCGAGGTGATACGCAAGGCACTGAGCGACTTCCCCGGCGTGGAGCACCGGCTGGAGAAGGTCTGCAAGGTGGGCGGCGTGGAATACATCAACGACTCGAAAGCCACCAACGTGGATGCCTGCTGGTATGCGCTCGAAAGTGTCAACACGCCGGTGGTGCTCATCCTCGGCGGTCTCGACAAGGGCAACGACTACAACGAGATCAAAGACCTCGTGGTAGAGAAATGCCGCGGCCTCGTTTTCCTCGGTGCCGACAATGCAAAGCTCCATGAGTTCTTCGACCCGCTCGGCATCGACACCGCCGACACCCACTCCATGCGCGAGTGCGTGGACGCATGCTACAAGATGGCACAGCCGGGCGACACCGTACTGCTCTCGCCCTGCTGCGCGTCGTTCGACTTGTTCAACAATATGGCCGACCGCGGCCGCCAGTTTAAGGAAATGGTAAGAAATCTGTAAATGCGACATGAACCAGAAGCTTAACAACATCTTCAAGGGCGACAAGGTCATCTGGATGATCTTTTTCTTCCTCTGCATCATCAGCGTCGTCGAGGTCTATTCCGCCTCGTCGCGGCTGACGTTCAAGGGAGGCGACTACATCGCGCCCATCATCAAACACACCAGCATTCTCATACTGGGATTCTGCTGCATGGTGGTTGTGCTGCAAATCAAGTGCAAGTACTTCAAAATCGTCACACCCTTCATGCTCATCATCTCCATCTTGCTTCTCCTCTGGGCACTTGTCGCCGGACACAGCGAGGGCGACGCCTCGCGATGGGTGGGGTTCCTCGGGCTGAAGTTCCAGCCGTCGGAGATTGCCAAGGGCACGCTCGTGCTGGCCACCGCGCAGATACTCAGTGCCATGCAGACGCAAGACGGTGCCGACCCGCAGGCGTTCAAGTATATCCTCGCCGTGTCGGGATGCATCATACCCCTTATCCTGCTTGAGAATTTCTCTACGGCGATGCTGCTCAGCAGCGTCATCTTCTTCATGATGCTCATCGGGCGCGTGCCCAAGGAACAGCTGGGGAAACTGCTCGGGGTGGTTGCCATCCTGGGCGTGGTATTCTTCTCCGTCATCATGATGTCGGCGCGTGTAGAGGACAAACCTGATAACCAACAGTTGACCGAGCAGACCGACGAGGCAGCAAAGAAAGAGAAACTGAACGGTATTGAAAAAGTATTCCACCGCTTCGGCACATGGAAAAACCGTATCCTGACCTTCGTCGATAACAAGGAGATTCCGCCAGAGAAGCGCGACCTGAACGGAAGGGGCGCACAAACGACCTACGCCAATATCGCCATAGCCTCGGCCAACTACGTGGGGAAAGGTCCGGGCAACTCCGAGATACGCGACTCACTCTATCTGGCATTCTCCGACTTCATCTATGCCATCATCATCGAGGAGATGGGACTCTTCGGAGCGGCCTTCGTGGCATTGCTCTACATCATCCTGCTCTTCCGGACAGGGCGCATCGCCAACCGCTGCGCCAACAACTTCCCGGCCTTCCTTGCCATGGGGCTGGCACTGCTGCTGACCACACAGGCACTGTTCAACATGTGTGTAGCTGTAGGACTGGCGCCTGTCACCGGACAACCCCTGCCACTTATCAGCCGAGGCGGCACGTCGTCAGTCATCAACTGTATCTATTTAGGGGTAATCCTCAGCATCAGCCGCTCGGCAAAGAAGAGGGAGAACAATGGAGAGGAACTGGTGGAGGCAAAGCTGCTCCACACATAACGGATAAAAAAAACGAAAAAATTGTTTTATACAGAAAATTTCACTAATTTTGCAAACATATGAGCAAAGGGTTAAAAGTCATCATCAGCGGAGGCGGAACGGGAGGCCATATCTTTCCCGCCATCTCCATCGCCAATGCCATCAAGAGCAAGCAGCATGATGCCGAGATACTGTTTGTCGGTGCCGAGGGGCGCATGGAGATGCAGCGCGTGCCGGCAGCAGGCTACGAGATAAAAGGGCTTCCCATCTGCGGCTTCGACCGCAAGAACCCGCTCCGCAACGTGAAGGTGCTCTTCAAGATTTGGAAAAGCCAGCGCATGGCCAAGCAAATCATCAAGGAGTTTCAGCCTGACGTGGCCGTGGGTGTAGGCGGCTATGCCAGCGGACCTACGCTCAACAAAGCCGCCGCAATGGGCATACCCTGCCTCATACAAGAACAGAACTCCTACGCCGGTGTCACGAACAAACTGTTGGCAAAGAAGGCGAAAAAAATCTGCGTGGCCTACGAGGGCATGGAGCGTTTCTTCCCCGCTGAGAAAATCATGCTGACAGGCAATCCCATACGTCAGTCGCTATTGGATACGGATATCACCAAGAAAGCTGCGCTCGAGAGTTTCGGACTCGATACGGCGAAGAAGACTGTTCTGATTGTAGGTGGCAGCCTTGGCGCACGGACTATCAACGAAAGCGTACTCGGACATCTTGAGGAGATAGCATCGGCCAACATGCAATTCATCTGGCAAACAGGGAAATTCTACAGCGCAGAGATTGCCCAAAGACTGAAGCAGGCCGGACAACCCGACAATCTGACGGTGACCGACTTCATCACCGACATGGGGGCTGCCTATAAAGCGGCCGACCTTGTCATCAGCCGTGCCGGAGCCGGTTCTATCAGCGAGTTCTGCCTATTGGGGAAGCCCGTCATACTGGTTCCATCGCCAAATGTGGCCGAAGACCACCAGACAAAAAACGCCATGGCACTGGTCAACCGCGAGGCTGCGCTCATCGTCAAAGATGCCGAAGCCGGCGAGAAACTCATTCAGACGGCCATCTCCACAGCCAGAGACGACACGAAGCTCGCTTCCCTGCACGAGAATATCCTTAAAATGGCCTTGCCCGATTCTGCCGACATCATTGCCGACGAGGTCATCAAGCTGGCCCATAAATAATATGCTACGCACATCATATAAACAAATGGAACTGAAAGATATAAAAGCAGTATATTTCATTGGAGCAGGCGGCATCGGAATGAGTGCACTGGCACGCTATTTCATGAGTAAGGGAATGGTTGTCGCCGGCTACGACAAGACTCCCTCCGACCTCACGCGACAATTGGAAAAAGAGGGCATGCTCATCCACTACGAGGAAAACCTCGACAGCATTCCACATGCCTGCCAGAAAGCCTCGACGAGCCTCATCGTCTATACGCCAGCCATACCCGAGAGCCACAAGGAACTGGCCTGGTTCCGTGCGAATGGCTTTGAAATACAGAAGCGGGCACAGGTGCTCGGCACCATCACACAATCGCAGAAGGGGCTCTGCGTAGCCGGCACCCACGGGAAGACCACCACGTCGAGCATGTGTGCACACATCATGCACCAGAGCCATACCGACTGCAATGCCTTCCTTGGCGGCATCACGAAAAACTACGGGACAAACTATATCCTCTCCGAGAAAAGCGACTATGTGGTCATCGAAGCCGACGAGTACGACCGCTCGTTCCACTGGCTGCACCCATGGATAAGCACCATCACCTCCACCGACCCCGACCATCTTGACGTCTATGGCACAAAGGAAGCCTATCTTGACAGCTTCCGCCACTACACCACACTGATACAGCAGGGCGGTGCCTTAATTATTCACAAGGGACTTGAGATGAAGCCACAAGTCGCCGAGGGCATTCCCATCTACGAGTACTCGCTGACGGAAGGCGACTTCCATGCCAAGAACATCCGCATCGGGAACGGTGAAATCACCTTCGACTTCATCTCCCCCCTTGGCAACGTGACTGGCGTAAAGCTGGGGCATCCCGTTCCCATCAATATTGAGAACGGCATTGCCGCCATGGCCATGGCACAACTCTGTGGCTGTACAGAAGAAGAGTTGCGCTATGGCATGAAGACCTATCGGGGCGTTGACCGCCGCTTTGACTTCAAGATCAAGGACGACCACCACGTGTTCCTCTCCGACTATGCCCACCATCCGAAGGAAATCTATCAAAGCGCCAAGAGCATACGCGAGCTTTATAAAGACCGGAAGATTACGGTGATTTTCCAACCCCACCTGTATAGTCGCACCCGCGATTTCTACAAAGAGTTTGCCGAGGCATTGAGCCTGCTCGATGAGGTGGTGCTCACCGAGATCTATCCTGCTCGCGAAGAACCCATCGAGGGCGTAACCTCGCAGCTCATCTACAATAACCTGAAAGAAGGAACGGCCAAAAGCATCATCAAGAAAAACGAGGTCATCGACTTTGTCAAAAGCCGCGACTTCGATGTGCTCGTCGTGCTCGGTGCCGGCGACTTGGACAACGACGTTCCTGAAATGACGAGAATATTGCAAAGTAAATAGACATGACCTGGAAGAAACCTGTTATCATCACCCTCGACATCGCCCTTGCTGCTTATCTTGTGTTGGCTTTCACCGCGTTCAACAAACCCGATGAAACGGCAAAGGTATGCACCAAAGTCATCGTCAATGTCGCCGATGAATCGACTAACGGTTTCATCAGCCCTGCCGAGATTCAGCATAGGCTGAAAGAAGCCAAGATTTATCCGCTCAACATGAGCATGGACGACATTGACACATACAAAATTGAAGAGACTCTGAAGAGCAGCCCGTTCGTGAAAACCAGCGAATGTTACAAGACACAAGATGGCAACGTCTATATCACGCTCACACAGCTGATGCCTGTTGTCAGGGTGAAAGCCGACAACGGCAACGACTATTACATTGACGACAAAGACTGTATCATGCCCAACTCCCACTACACCAGCGACCTGATGATTGCAACGGGCAGCATTAGCCAGAAATTTGCCGTAGCTTATATCTCCACTATTGCCAAGACACTCATGGCAAACAACTTCTGGAGCAACCAGATAGAACAAATCAACGTATTGCCGAACAAAGGCATAGAACTGGTGCCGCGTGTCGGCAACCACATCATCTATATTGGCCAGCTGCCCGGTGGAAAGAACAAGGAGGAATGCACAGAGAACACCGCCCAGTTCGTCACAAAGCAAATGACGCGACTGGAGAAATTCTATAAATATGGTCTCTCGCAGGCGGGTTGGGACAAATACAGCTACATCAACCTCGAATTTGAGAACCAGATTATCTGTAAGCGCAAGAAAAGTACCGTTGAACAGCCATCTGCCCCAGCCCCTGCTCCCGCCAATACCGGTGCTGAGCAGAAAGAAAAGAAAGAGAACACGACTACTGAGAACGAGAAAAAGAATAATTGAAAAAAATATATGCCAATGGAATTTATCGTAGCTATTGAACTCGGCTCATCGAAGATGACCGGTATCGCAGGAAGAAAGAACCTTGACGGCAGCATCTCAGTGCTTGCCGTAGTCAAGGAAGACTCCACCGCTTGCATCCGCAAGGGCGTGGTTTACAACATCGACAAGACAGCACAATGTATTACCAACATTGTGAAGAAACTCAAAACTATCTTAAAGACCGACATCACACAAGTATATGTCGGTGTGGGCGGACAAAGCATCCGTGGTGTGAAAAATGTTATCGTGAAGGAGTTGGAGGCTGAATCCGTCGTTACCCAGGAGATGATCAATGAGATCATGGATGCCAACCGCAACATGAGCTATCCCGAGCAGGAAATACTTGATGCCGCCACACAGGAGTACAAGGTGGATGCACAGTATCAGCTCGATCCCGTGGGCATCCAGTGCTCACGGCTTGAGGGCAACTTCCTCAACATCCTCTGGCGCAAGACCTTCTATCGCAACCTCAACAAATGCTTCGAGAATGCCGGCATCGCCATTGCCGAGATGTATCTCGCACCATTGGCCATGGCCGACAGCGTACTCACCGAAGCGGAGAAACGCGCCGGATGCGTCCTTGTCGATCTTGGTGCCGACACCACCACCGTCTCCGTCTATTCGAAAAACATCCTGCGCCATCTGGCCGTCATCCCACTAGGCGGAAACAACATCACCAAGGACATCGCCTCACTGCAGATGGAAGAGCGCGACGCTGAGAAGATGAAACTCAACTACGGCAGTGCATTCACCGACAACGCCGACATCGATAACGCGCTCACGCTGTCAATAGACAGAGACCGCTCCGTTGAAAGCCGCAAATTCATCGAGATCGTAGAAGGACGACTCAGCGAAATCATCGAGAACGCATGGTATCAAGTACCCAACGAGTATATGGACAAGCTGCTTGGCGGCATCGTCATCACTGGCGGCGGATCGAACATGCCCAACATTGAGAATGCCTTCCGCAACCACACACACCTCGACAAGATTCGCGTGGCAAAATTCGTCACCCACACCATCGACTCGTCATCGCCCGAAATCAACGCGCACGACGGAACCATGAACACCATACTCGCACTGTTGGCCAAAGGCGAGGAGAATTGTGCCGGTGAGGAAATCCGTAATAACCTCTTCGACACCGACGACAAGCCCAGCTCGCCAGTAGCTGAGATTCATAAACCTCCACGCAATCCCAACGACATACAGGGCACGGGCGTGGTGCAGACCGAGGCCGAGAAGAAACTGGCCGAGGAGGAAGCCCGCCGTGCAGAGGAGGAACGGCTCCGCCAAGAAGAGGAAGAGCGACTGGAAAGAGAACGTCGGGAAGCCGCCGAGCGCCGCCAGAACTCACCGCTGAACAAGGCCTGGCGTTGGATAAAGAATTTTGGAGGTTCCATCGTAGCTGGCGAAAGTGATGATTAAAAGATTGACAAACGAAAAAACGAAAATATTATGTTAGACTTCAGCAGTAACAACAATCGTCCCTCGATACTCAACTTCGGTGACACCGAAGACCAGCACAGTATCATCAAAGTCATCGGTGTAGGCGGCGGAGGCGGAAATGCCGTGAACCACATGTACCGCGAAGGCATCCACGACGTGACCTTCGTGCTCTGCAACACCGACAACCAGGCACTCAACGACTCGCCTGTTCCCGTGCACCTGCAACTGGGCAAGGAAGGGCTCGGTGCCGGCAATAAACCCGAGAAAGCCCGCGCAGCGGCCGAGGAAAGCCTGCCCGACATTAAGGCCATGCTCGACGACGGCACGAAGATGACGTTCATCACCGCCGGCATGGGTGGAGGAACCGGAACGGGTGCCGCACCTGTCATTGCCAAGACCTCGAAAGAGATGGGCATCCTCACCGTGGGCATCGTCACCATCCCCTTCCGCTTCGAGGGTGACCGAAAAATCGACCAAGCCCTCGACGGCGTAGAGGAGATGTCGAAGCATGTAGATGCCCTGCTTGTCATCAACAACGAGCGGCTACGCCAGATCTATCCCGACCTCTCCGTGCTCAATGCGTTCGGAAAGGCCGACGACACCCTCTCCGTCGCCGCAAAGTCAATTGCCGAGATTATCACCAATCACGGACTGATTAACCTCGACTTTAACGATGTGAAGACTGTCCTTAAAGACGGTGGCGTGGCCATCATGTCAACAGGCTACGGCGAAGGCGAGGGCCGCGTAAAGCAGGCCATCGACGACGCGCTCCACTCACCCCTGCTCAACGAGAGCGACATCTTCAACTCCAAGAAGATACTCCTCTCCATCAACTTCTGCAACGAGAGCGGCGACAACAGCGGCCTGATGATGGAGGAGATGAACGAGATCAACGATTTCATGGCCCGCTTCGGCAGCGACTTCGAAATCAAGTGGGGCATCGCCATCGACCCCGAACTGGGCAGAAAGGTGAAGGTCACCATTCTGGCCACCGGCTTCGGACTGGAGAACGTCGATGGCATGGACAGCCATCTTGGCCGCAAATACTCTGCCGAGGAAGCCGACCGCATTGCCCGCGAAGAGGAGAAGGCTGCCGAGCGCCAAGACCGCCGTAACCGTTACTATGGCCGCGACGGGGCTAACATTCAATACAAGCGCCGACCGCACATCTTCCTCTTCCGCGCCGAGGATCTCGACAACGAGGATGTCATTCTCGCTGTCGAGAATACGCCGACTTACAAGCGCACGCGCCAGCTGCTGGAAGAGATACGCAACACGGCCAACGGTGGCGTACCCCAGAAGAAAGCCGACGATGCCACGGCAGTAACTGGTGTCATCAGCTTTACCTGACAAGCACTGAAAGGCAGAAAGAGGACTGGCGTTATTGAAAAAGTCAGTCCTCTTTCAGTTTTTCAATGCCTCGCGGCACTTCACCAATGCCCACACAAACCAACCACAACAGACGGTCCGCAGCAGCAACGGCCCGTCTGTAGGGAATGCGGCGAACAGAAAGGCCACCTGCACATGCAGCAGATGCCCCATCTGCCGGTTGTCTATCTCACGCTCAAAAATACCCGAGTAATACCGCCGCAACTCCTCCGCGCCCCGGCATACCCATGTTGTCAACCGGGCAACGGCCGCACCGATGCCACACCCTGCGTCAAAACGCTTTGCTGAAAAAATTACACTGCTTTCCATATCGTTTCCAATTTTTTTATTTATCTTTGCAGTGCAAAAATACCTCCGTAAATGGAAGTACTATTTCAAAACAAAAGTTTCTTTGTTAAGAAATGTTAGGTTTTAACGTTTGTTTACATAAACGAGAAAGAAAATGCTGAAAAGTCATTACTACGAGGGGCTGATCGAGGCCGGATGCGACGAGGCCGGGCGCGGCTGCCTGGCCGGAAGCGTCTATGCCGCAGCCGTCATCCTGCCGCCCGACTATGAGAATGCCGACCTGAACGACTCGAAGCAGCTCACCGAGCGGCGACGCTATCAGCTGCGCACACAGATAGAGCGCGATGCCGTGGCATGGGCGGTAGGCGTGGTTGCGCCAGAGGAAATCGACAAGATAAACATCCTACGGGCCTCCATCCTCGCCATACACCGTGCACTCGACCAGCTCAGTGTGCGACCCGAAGCACTCATCATCGACGGCAACCGCTTCACACCCTATAAGCCCCCCCTCTCATCCTCTCCCCTTCCCCACACCTGCATTGTGAAGGGCGACGGCAAGTATCTCTCCATCGCGGCGGCGAGCATCCTTGCCAAGACCTACCGCGATGACTACATGGCACGGCTTGCCGAGGAATATCCGCAATACGACTGGCTCTCAAACAAAGGCTACCCCACCCAGAAGCACCGTGAGGCTATTCGTCGCTACGGCCCCTCACCCTACCATCGCATGTCGTTCAACCTCCTTGGCATCACCGAGCTCACGCTAAATTTCGAAGAAGCAAAAGAATAACTATCGTCCCCTTCACTCCCCTTTCACTCCCCTTTCACTCCCCTTTCACTCCCCTTTCACTCCCCTTTCACTCCCCTTAAAACTCCCCTTTAGACTATGCGCATGAACAAATACGGCAAGGAGCTCGACCTGCTGCTCCTGCTCACCGAGAACCACAGCTACACCGCCCAGGAGCTCGCCGACCGCCTCGGCGTCACCCGTCGCAACCTCTACTACTATCTGGAGTATCTGCGCGACAGTGGCTTTGTGCTCATCAAGAGCGGCTACCGCTACCGCCTCGACCGCTCGTCGCCCTTCTTCCGCCGGCTCCACGACAACATTGCCCTCACACGCGACGAGGCCATACACCTGCACCGTCTCTTAGACAGTGCCGAGCAGCACGACTATCAGGCGCTCACCATCAAGGCCAAGCTCGAGCGACAGTTCCACCTCGAAGAGCTCTCCGACCCCGCCGTCATGCGGCGCATGAACCGCAACATCCGCCAACTCAAGAAAGCCATTGCCGAGAAACGCATGGTCACACTGAAAGCCTACTCCTCTCCCCATAGCCAGACTGTCGGCGACCGCATCGTAGAACCGTTCCTGCTCATGAACGGCGGCACCGACATTCGCTGCCACGAGCTGCGCACCCACGAGAACAAGACCTACAAGGTGTCGCGGGCGGCAGAGATAGAAGTGATGGACGTGCCTTGGATCTGCGAAGACCGGCATCGCGAGGTCTATACCGACATCTTCGGCTTCTCCGGCGAGGAGCGTTTCCGTGTCAGCCTGCGTCTTGGACTGCTCTCTCACAACCTGCTGCTCGAGGAGCACCCTGCCGCCGAGCCCTTCGTCACCCCCATCGACGACAGCCATTGGCAGGCCGACATCGACGTGGTCAGCTACCGAGGCATCGGACGCTTCGTGCTCGGACTCTACGACGACATCACCGTCCGCGGCGACAAAGGCTTCAAAGCCTACGTTGCCGACAAGATTAAACAACGAAAAGCAAGGAACTGATAAAAATTCCCTAGGGAATTTCAGCCGAAACATGGTCTTTCGCACAAAATTCCCTAGGGAATTTCTTCCCAAGGCATAGCTTTCCGTGAAAAATTCACGTGAAAATTTATGCCGGTTATCAATAAGCTATTTTGCGAGTCTCATGGCCGCTTCTCACAATGAGCACGCCATGTCCCTTCATCTGGCTGAGACTGAACCCTTCGGGAGCACCCGCATAGAGTACATGACCGTCAAGGCTATAGACGGTCAGTCTGGTGTTCCCCTCGCCTTGTGCGAAATCGGAAACACGGTCGATACCCGTGATGATTTCCACTCCCTCGGCATAAAACGTCACCTTCTTGTTGGCGATGCGGATGGGAATCATGTTGGCAGTGTCGCCGCCAGCCATATCGGGCAACCGCCATGTGTCGGAACCTTTGTCGCGGAAGATGACGCGCAACACGTAGTCACCATCGCCGTAGGCACTGAGCTTGCAGTTGACCGAGCCCTCAGGGTAGTATCTGTTTGACGCGAGATTGGCACTCGGCGTGGCACGGTCGCTGTTGATGTCGCCAAGCAACTGCAGCGAGGTATCGAAAATGCCGATGGTGTACTCCCAGTCCTGGGTGATGCTCGTCAGGTTGTAGATGTTGTTGGTCGTTACCGTAAAAGCCAGCGTCTTGCTCTGCGTCTTGCTCTTGCCGTCGTTGACAGTAGGCGCACTGCGCATCTGCATGAAATACTGCGGCGTGCCCGTCAGGTCGGAGCGGTTGGGCTGGATGCCGGTGATGATGGTCTGCTCGTTAATGAATGAATAAGCCTGTGGATTCATCTGCACGATGTCGTAATTACCGTTGAAGCCACCGTCCCAGCCCCAGTTCACGTGAACCATACCAGACTCGTTGTAGCCATCGACCACAAAGGCATGTCCGGCGGCATCGCTTCCCGTGCCAGTGGTCGACGACGCGCTGAAATAGATAGGCCGACCAGCCGAGAGCTCTGTCTTGATGACCTTCATCCAGTCGTCGGTCGAGGCAAAGCAGAGGCGCCACTGATGGCGGAGCGTCGAGGGCACATAGCCAAAGCGATCGGCCAGAGCCTCAACGACACGGTTGCTTTGGGCTCCGCTGCCCGCAGGCGAGTAGCTCATGCCGACGGCCGTGCCGATGTCCTTGCATATCTGCGAGATGATACCCGACGCATCGGGCGAGGCGAGGTTCTCCTCCGTTGTCGGAAACACCGCCGACCAGTCATAGCCGGTCTTGCCCGTCCGCACCTTGGGCCACTGCCAGTAGTACATAATCTGCGCCACGGCCGTAGCCACACAACCGCAGGGGCAGGGATTGTTATTGGCGTCGAAGCAGAGTAGGTTGTAGGGTTCGTCTTGTCCGAAACTACAAGTGAGCAGCGGCGACACCGACGCCTTTGGCACGCGGCGCAACGCCGCACGCCGGTCGGGAGCCTCGGCTCGTCCGGCACGCACATCGGAAACATACCGAGTGTAGCTCTCAAGGAAGACTGCCAGTCCACAAGGCAGCTCCGCATCCTCGTGGAAGGTTCCCGTCTCCGAATAGCCTAAGAACTCGGGGAAAGCATCGTCGCCGGCAACCAGCACAAAGCCCTTGCCGTCAGTCGCGTTGAACACGTAGAAAGCCGGAGCCTCCGACGCATTGGCAGCCTTCATGCGCTTGCGAGCAGCAGTCGGGAGAGAGGCTTCCGACAGACGCTTACCGGGCAAAATCTTATGGGCCGACAACAAGGCATGTTGGCGGTCAACTGGTACTGCCGTTGCAACAGCGGAAACAACTGCGAGCAGTAACGATACAAACAATTTCCTCATGTTGATTTATTCCTTTTTTGAAAAAAGAGGGCGTACTGGAAAGTCAGCACGCCCTGCTTTATTTAAACTGAAATATTATCTCAAGCAGTGCTTATTCTGCATACTCAAAGTCAGACAGTGAGAAGAAGTTTGCACCAAACGAACCGGCAGAAACGGTAATCTCCAGCGGGAAGTAGAGTGCCTCTTCTTCAGAATCCCATCCAAAGAAGTAACCGTCAAGCACCTCTGCGCTCACAGCACCATAGCGAGGATGGATGTAGCCAGTGAGCCACTTCGTCACTTTCTTGCCGTCAGCATCGCAGAAGTAGAAGCCTTCTTCTTCCGTTTCCATCTCGTTGTTCCACGTATGGTCGCTCCACTTGAAGTACCAGGGAGTGCCATCGGCGAAACAATCTGCCATGCGGTACATGTCGAGAAGCTCGGAGTACTCAATCGGCTGCCGCCATGCCTGCTTGAAGAATACGGGGTCTGTGAAGGTGGCTACAGCATAGAGCTTATAGTCTTCCTTGATGACGGAGATGTTGCAGCGCGGTGAGCCAGCATCCTCCACATAGGGATTGATGAAGTCGTCGGGAACAGTGAGGACAAACGGATATGACTTGAACATCTCGATGTTGTCTTTTACCGTAATGGTAATCTCTTTCTCGGCCTCGCCGTTGGCAAACGTTACCGAAGCGGGAACGCTAAACACATCGGAACACTGGGCGATGAGGGGAACGGTAAGCTCACCGTTGGCATTGGCACGGGCAATCTTCACCGTGAACTCATTGGCAGCCACATCGAGCACGACATTCTCTTCATCTATGAAAGTCACATCGTAGGTTCCGGCAGGGCCGCCCTTCTGATAGTCGTCATCGTCGCCGCAAGCAACTAACATGGTTGACAGTGCTATCGTTGCAAATAAAAATATTTTGTTCAATTTCATAATCTTTTCTGATATTTAATGAATTTCACTTTATTATGCTATGCGTTATCACTTAGTCGGTTACACCGTCGCGCAGGTTAGGATTCTGTCCCGGTTCGGGAATGGCACCGCCTGTGTTGTCGATAATACCGGCATTGTTGTCCATCTCAGTCTGCGGGAAACGCATGTTCAGCCAGCCGTCGGTGGGTGCAATATTGAAGGCAAACGCATCGGGCTCATTGGTAGTGTTCGGACCGTGTGTACGTACGACGGGCTTGCCCAGACGCTTGCAGTCGAACATGAAGAAGCCTTCGCCCCAAAGCTCTACGCGACGCTGGAACCAGATCTCGTCAACGATACCACGCACTTGCAGGTTTGCATCAACCGAGTATGCGGGGTCGCGATAAGTCTTCACGAAGTTCTCAAGCACTTGCTTGGCCTTTGCCTCGTTGCCGCTGCGAGCCAGACCCTCGGCCTGGATGAGAATCATCTCCTCAACACGCATCAGGGGGAAGTCGTTGTTGTTGATGATAGAACCAACACCACTCTTCATGCCGAATTTGATGCTGTACAGCGGCTCAAACGCCATCTTCACCTCCTCAATGGTGAGGTTGGCGATTTCATCGCCCGTAGCTCTTTCGCCTGTATCCGGGTTTGTCCAAGTCAGGTTAGCCCAGTTCGGCGAATGCAAATCGAAGTCGAGCCACCAGTTTTTACGCAGGTCGGTGTCGGGAATCTTCGAGTAGAGCAGATAGTTAATCGTGGGCACAAGTTGGCAGGCAGGAGCATAGCCGTCGCCCGAAAAGGCACTCAGCCAGGATGAGGCTGTGCAGTAGCCGTCGATAGCGGCGAGCTCGGTGGTCACATTGATACCCCAGATCCAGTTGTGCTCGCTCAGGTTGCAGAAGGCGGGCACGCTGATCTCAGCCTGAGAAGCAGGTGTATAGCCCTGCATGGCTTTCTCGGCATCGGCGGCAGCCTCGGCAAAGTTACCCATGTAGAGGTTGGCGCGGGCACGAAGACCATAAGCCACGTTCACGTTGATTTGATCCTTGGTGGGACGATCGGCGGTCAGGTGCTCAACTGCATAGTTGAGATCTTCCATGATAGATTCCCAAACTTCCTTGACCGTTGCACGGGGATTGTTGCTGTAGTCGGTGTCGGTCTTGAGGATAGGAATACACAGATCGTCGGGATGGCTGTAGTTGAATGCGAAGTAGGGAGCCAGGGCCATGTAGGCATAGGCACGCATAGCATGGGCCTGAGCCATCTGGTTCTGCAGGTCAGGATTTTCAGTGTCTTCGGCAATACCTGCCAACACATCATTGATGATACCAATCTGACGATAGGGAATCGTGTAGCGAATAACCGGGTTGGCGTAGCTGGCATCACGGCTGCTGTATTCGCCGCAGACGCTGAACCAGTTATAGTTGTTATCGTTCATGAACATATCAGCACCCTCGAGGTCGAGCGAGAAGGCTGCCGCTATATAACCGAAGTCATCGGCGCGGGTAGTGCTGTTGGGGTATGTCTTGTGGGGCGTGGCCATGATGGAGAACATACCCAGGAAAGTAGCCTGTGCACGGTCAGGGAGAATCTCGTTGACCTCCTGGTTCTGCTCCTTGGTAAGAACGCCGGTCTCAGGGACTTGCTCGTCAATGTCGTTACATGATGCGGTGAGCAGGGCTGCACCAATCATCACTAAGAAAAACTTATATAATTTCATATTCTTTCGTTGTTTATCGTTTTTTCCGTTTTAAGCTGAATTAGAACGTAACCGTAATACCTGCGGTGATGCTGCGCATAGCGGCATAGCTACCCGAAGCCAGGCCACCACCGGAGGTCATAGAACCGATACCATTGTTGTAGCGGGGATCCATACCCTTGCGATGGGTCAGCAGGAAGAGGTTCTCACCTGCCACATAGACGTGGGCGCTGCGGAGTGTGAGTGGACGAATCCACTGCATGGGCAGGGTGTAACCCAACTGGAGGTTGGTCAGCGAGAGATAGTCGGAGCTGGTGAGGAAGCGGTCATAGGGAGTCTGTGAGCCAACACCCGGATCGTCAACAGCTGCGGTGCTCAGACGAGGAATGTCTGAAGTGGGATTCTCGGGGCTCCAGGCGTTGAGCAGGTCGCGGTGCATGGCGTTACCGGCCGACTGGCCGTTGTGCATGAGCTGCTGGTAGGAACCATCGTAGAACTTACCGCCTGCCTGGAAGGCGAACTGTGCGCTGAGGTCGAAGCCGTAAGCCTCAAGTGTGGTGCCGAAACCACCGATGAGCTTGGGCAGTACGTCGCCTGCGTCGAAGCGGGTAGCCTGCGTGATATCGTAGGTTGTACCATAGTGGTCAATCTCCACGTCCTTGCCGTAGGAGTTGGTCAGTGCGTTGCCGGCCTTGTCATAGGCTACGCGGTACATGGCGCGACCGTTGGTCTTGTCGGTTCCCTCGTAGTGAATCATGTAAGCCTGCTGTGTAGATCCACCGACGCGGACGATGGCGTTACTGTAGCGCAGACCGTTGTCGGCGATGGCCGGATCGAGCTTGGTAAACTTGTTCTTGTTGTGAGCCAATGCGAGGTTGAGCTTCCAATCAAGATTCTTGGTGCGAATAACGCTTCCGTCGAGCGAGAGTTCAACACCCGAGTTGCGCAGGTCGCCGACATTGGCGGGGAAGCTGGCTACAGAAATACCCGATGAAAGAGGAAGGGTTTTCGACCAAAGCAGATCGCTCGTAGTACCGGTATAAACCTCGAACGTACCATTCAGGCGATACTTGAAGAGCGAGAAGTCAACACCGAAGTTCCACTGCTTCTTGGTTTCCCAAGTCAGGTTCTCGTTACCCTTGGCGGTCATGGTGAGCGTATAGGTCTTAGCGTCGCTGTTGTAAGCGGGCGTGTAGCGGTCGGCGTAAGCGTGCCAGCCCATGCCGAGGTGGTTACCATTCTCACCATAAGACACTTTCAACTTCAGAAGGTCAACCCAGTCGAGGTCGCTCATGAACGCTTCTTTGTTCAGCTGCCAGCCAAGTCCAAGACCCCAGAACGTACCCCAGCGATGGTGAGGAGCAAACTTCGATACGCCATCGCGGCGGACATCGATATTAGCAAAGTAGCGCTCTGCATAGTCGTAGCTGAGACGGCCGAAGTAACCGGCAGTCATCAGGTGATCTGTTCCAGAATAAACTGAACTTTCCTCTTTCGGTCCCCAGGCGTTACCAATTTCACCGATGTTCGGATGATAGAGGTGGGTGTTAGAACCGTTCAAATCCTGATCGGTGTATTTCTTCTGCTCGTAACCGAGGAGGAGGTCGAAGTTGTGGACATCGGCAAACGTCTTGTGGTAGTTGGCCATGTACTGCTGGTTGATGGTGAAGTAGCGGTTGTGGCTTACAGAAGCCACACCATCGGTACCTGTAGCACTGCCGAAACGGCTATAGAGACTGTTGGAACGAGTATTGATCACGGTTGCAGCGAGATTGGCCGTCAGCGTAAGCCCCTCAATCGGAGTGATGATAGCACCCCACTGACCAGTGAAGTAGTCGCCATAGCTCTGAAAGCGATTGTACTCATTGTCGCGCACGGCATTACCGATGATACCCGGACGCTGGAAACCGGTCTGATTGGCATCGTAGATGGTGCGGCCATTCTCTTTCATGATGTTGCCTTCAGCATCACGCACATAGAGCGGATAGATGGCACCCATCGAGTTAACGGCATAGAACATGTTTGTCGAGCTTCCGTATGTATCGGAAGAATAGGAAGGAGTCTGGCTGTCGGTATGGGCATAAGACATGTTGGTAATCAACTTCAGCCACTTCTTAGCCTGATACTCCACGTTTGTACGGCCGGTGTAACGCTGGAACTTAGAGTTGTGTACCTGGCCACCGTCGTTCAGGTAACCCACACCTGCATAGTAGTTCAGACGACCTGTCGAACCGCTGACCGATGCGTTGTACTCCTGGCGGAATGCGCTGTGGATAGCCTCGTCGTACCAGTTGTCGGGATAGTAGGTATAGGTGCCGTCGCTATAGCCGAGCGTTGCGTTCGGATTGAGCTTGAAGTTGGTACCGATGAATTTTTCTCCGTCGGGCACGGTAAATACCTGGTAACCCAGACCACCGTTGTTCTTGTCGAACAAGTTGGCGTCGGCAAAAGCGTAGGCCTCTTCTGCGGTACCGCCGTTGTAAGCCACGCTATTGAACATGGCGCGGTAGTGAGTCTCATAGTACTCTGCCGGGTCGGTGATGAGCTTATAACGCGGAACGAGGCGCGAGTTGCTACCCCACTTGGCATCGAACTTCACCTCGGCATCCTTACCCTCACGGCCTTTTTTGGTGGTGATGAGGATTACACCATTAGAACCACTGGCACCGTAGATAGCGGTAGCGGCAGCGTCTTTCAGTACGGAGATGCTCTCGATATCATTCGGGTTCACCGTAGCGATACCCTGGTCCATGGGCACACCGTCGATGACATAGAGCGGCGTTGAACTTGCAGCGTAGGAGCCGATACCACGCAGACGGATAGTGGGCGCGCTGCCCGGGGCACCGCTGCTCGATGTGGCCTGCAAACCGGCCACCTTACCCACGAGGGCAGTGGTAGCGGTTGAGGTGACGTGGCCGGAAATCTCCGAAGCCTTCACCTCGGCAGCCGAGCCGGTGAACGTAGAGCGCTTGGTTGTACCATAGCCAATCACGATTACGTCATCGAGGCGTGTCTCTTCATCAACATCGAGCACGACGTGCATGTTGCGACCGGCGCGCACCGTCTGAGTTCTCAGACCGATGTAGCTGATTTCGAGCTGCGCGTTGCTGCTGGGAACTTCTACGGTGAATTGACCATCGACGTTGGTGATAGCACCTGTCTGAGTTCCCACGACTTTTACAGATGCACCGACTACGGGCTGTCCATCCTCAGCTGAGGTGACCGTACCGGTGGCAACCGTTTGTGCCAATGCCGCTCCTACACTGAGAAGCAGGCAGGCAAAAAACATTGTCAGTCTTTTTTTCATAAATTCTCTCTCTAAATTAAACTTAAATTATAAACTTTTACTACTTTTGCTTACAGTTTGTCGCTTTTTTGCCACCTCCCGCTGAGAGGTGGGCGCAATTCATACATGTACCACTTAAAAAACTTTTTCATGATGAGATTCTCATTTCATTTAAAGCTGGCTTTCGGAAGAGGTGACTCCCGGGAGTCAAACGAGACAATGGACCGTTCTTTCACAGAGGTGGCGCAAGAGGAAATTAAGCGTGCCACCGACATGCGGGCCTATAGCAAGGCGGCCAATTACGGCACAGCACTGCGCTCGCTGCTCATGTTCGCAGGAGGAAGGCCGCTGCGGCTGGCCGACATTGATGGAACTCTGATGGAACGCTGGCAGGCATGGCTCATGCAACGGGGGGTGTGCAAGAACACCGTCTCGTGCTACATGCGGTCGGTGAGGGCAATTTATCGGCGGACTACGGACTGTAACGCCATGCAAGCCCCGGATCCGTTCAAGAATGTGTTTACCAGCAGCACCCGAACGTCCAAGCGGGCCATCACTGCCGAGGAACTGCGGCGCATAGCCATGTTGCGATTGCCAGAAGGGTCGCGCATAGAACTTGTGCGCGACCTTTTTCTTTTCAGCTATTTCTGTCTTGGCATGGCGTTTGTGGATATGGCCTTTCTGCTGCGCGGGCAAGTCTGCAATGGCGACATCTGCTATAACCGCAGGAAGACCCGGCAGCCTGTCCGCATTCACATAGAGTCCTGCATAAATGATATCATTCGCCGGTATGAACAAGAAAACAGTCCATACGTCTTTCCGATAATCTCTGCCGAAGACCCGCGTATGGCCTATCAGCAATATCTACAAGGGCTTCATCGCTACAACTGCCTGCTTAAGCGACTCGCGCAGATGGCTGGTGTTGACGGCAGGCTCACCTCGTATGTGTCCCGTCACTCGTGGGCAACGTCGGCATATGCCAGCAACGTTGACTTGCAGGTCATTGCCAAAGCCATGGGACATGCCAATCCCAACACGACACTCATCTACATAAAGGAGATTGACGACAGCCGTATCGTCGATGCCAACCGCACACTTATACACGAGGTTTGCCATCCATGACACCCGATGGCATGGCAAGGCTTAAAACCTGGTAAAGGCGGCATATGTCGCAATGATAAAAAGCGGTGTGCCAAGGAAAATTCCCTAGGGAATTTCAGCCGAAACACGGTCTTTCGCACAAAATTCCCTAGGGAATTTCTTCCCAAAGCATGGTCTTTCGCAGAAAACTATCGTGATAATTTCAAACGAGGGGGCGGAGTCCATAGGCAGGATGATATTCAACAGGCAGGCGAACGGGTGATGTTTGCAGACCACCACATTATTATATTTAAAACCTTATATATATTATTAAGGTTTTGCGATAGCTTCCGTTAACTACTGACATGCGTGCTTGGAGTTGCAAATTGTAAGCTGGCCGCTTAAAAGGGTGCGATGTAGAGTTTTTTAACACTTCACTCCCCGAAAATCGGGCAAAAGTGTTAAAAAGTCTTCAAAAAGGCTTGTTTTTAATAATTTTATTTGTAGGGTCGCAAAATTTATACTAATTTTGCAGAATGTTATGGTTTTTGGCCAAAAAGTTTTCACCTCTCAGCGGGAGGTGGCAAAAAAGCGACAAACTGTAAGCAAAAGTAATAAAAGTTTATAATTTAAGTTTAATTTAGAGAGAGAATTTATGAAAAAAAGACTGACAATGTTTTTTGCCTGCCTGCTTCTCAGTGTAGGAGCGGCATTGGCACAAACGCAGGCATCGGGTACGGTCGTCTCTGCTGAAGACGGCGAGCCTATCATCGGTGCGTCTGTAAAAGTCGTGGGAGCCAGCCAGGGCGCCATTACCAACAGTGAAGGTAAGTTCACCCTGCAGGTTCCCTCTGCCAACTCACAGCTCGAAATCAGTTTCCTCGGCATGAAGCCGCAGACGGTGCGTGCCGGAAGAAACCTGCGCATCGTGCTCGACACTGATGCCTCTGAGCTGGCCGAGTTAGTTGTAACGGGTTACGGCTCGGCCAAGAAGCTGGGCACCATTGCCGGATCGGTAGAGACCGTAAGCGGCAAGACCCTTGAGAATCGTCCCATCGCCAACATCGGCGACGCCCTCCAGGGTCAGGTATCAGGTCTGCAGGTGTTCACCTCGTCGGGTGAGCCTTCACAGACCACCAGCATGCGCGTGCGTGGTGTGACCTCTATCAACGCCTCCACCGAGCCGCTGTTCATCCTCGACGGTAGCGAAATCTCGAACAACACGTTCATGTCGCTCAACCCGAACGACATCGAGTCGATGACCGTGCTCAAGGATGCCTCGGCAACCGCCATCTACGGTTCGCGTGCTGCCAACGGCGTCATCGTGATCACCTCGAAGCGTGCAGCCTTCGGCGAAGCACCCACCGTGACGCTGTCGGCACAGTATGGTATCTCGAAGATGACCAAAGACCGCTCAAACGTGATGAACGCCAACGAGTATCTCGATTTCCAGGAAATCATTGACCCGTCATTGGCCAACAACGCCAACTTCCAAGCTCAGAAAGCCTACTACCGCAAGTATAACATCGGCACCGACTGGGTGAAGGAATTGATGGGCGGCTCGGCTCCCACTTCGCAGTTCGACGTGAGCGTGCGCGGCGGTACCCACAACCTGTCGTACCTGCTCTCCTACAGCCACTTCGACACCGACGGTATCGAGGACGACTCCAACATGCGCCGCGAGACCGTCCGTGCCAACATCGAGGCCAACATCAACCCCTGGCTGAAGGTCGGACTGAACAGCAACCTCGCCTATACGAAGTATCGCATGTCGCTGTGGGGCAGAGAAAGCAGCAGCGACAACTCCAACTCGTGGTACAACAAAGCCAATGCCGCACACTGGGCACTCCCCATACAGCCGCTGTACGAGATTATCGGCCTTAATCCTGCCGACTATGCCAACAGTACCTTTGAAGGCTATGGTGAGAAGCTGCGCTACTATGAGATGTTCGGCATCTACGATCCCTACTACATCTCGTCTTGGCAGCCGCGTCACAACACCCGCGTACGTCTGAACGAGAATGCTTTTGTAAACATCAACCCCATCAAGGGTCTTAACTGGCGTACAGCCGTGGGTCTTGAAGGCAACGACCTGCGCGGCTCTTATCAGTGGACCATCACCCTGCCCGAAGAGCCCAACATGAACCCGACAGGTTCGGCTCGCGAAACTTTCTCGCGCGTCTACCGCTGGACGGTCACCAACACCTTAGAGTACAAGTTCAACTTCCTGCGCGACCACGATGTCACCCTGCTCGCCGGTCAGGAAAGCATGTACAGCAAGAGTACAGGCTTCAATGCCACATCAAATGGCATGACCGACCCGCGCCTCATGCTCATGTCGGCCGGATCATCGTTTGACAAACCCTCACATACACTGTCAGAGGAAGTTCGCAATTCGTGGTTCGGAATGCTCAACTACAGCTATGCCGACAAATACTTCGTCGACCTCTCCATCCGTCGCGACGGCAGCTCGCTCTTCGGAAAGAACAACCGCTGGGCAACCTTCGGCGCTATCGGTGCCATGTGGAACATCACCAAAGAGAACTTCATGAGCGGCACAAGCAGCTGGCTCAACGACCTCGCACTGAAAGTGTCTTACGGTACCACCGGTAACTCGGGCATCAATCCTTATATGGCTCTTGGTCTCGTAGGCGCAGGTCCGCTCTACAACGGACAAGGCGGTACGGCATTGTCCAACCCGTCGAACCCCGACCTGACCTGGGAAACCGTCAAGACCTTCAACCTCGCCCTCACCGGCAAGGTATTCAACCGCGTGACGTTCGACCTGGAGTACTACAACAAGATCACGTCAGACATGCTCATGTCGATGCCCTACTCCTACACCACAGGTTTCTCCTCTGGCTGGGGTAACATCGCCAAGATGGTCAACCGTGGTTTCGACTTCACCATCGGCGCCGATATCATCAAGACCAAGGACTGGTACTGGAACGTGAAGGTCAACGGCAACTACAACCGCAACAAGATTCGCAAGCTGTTCAACGGCATCGACTCCTATCACGGTGGCCAAGACCTCGAAGTGGGTCACGCCTATGGCGAGATGTATGATGTACGCTGGAGTCATGTCGACCCACGCGACGGTATGAACGTCTGGCTCGACAAGAACGGCAACGAGACCAAGTCCTACTCGGCCGACGATGCTGTATGGCTCGGCAAGAACATCATTGCTCCCTGGTCAGGCGGTCTGCTCACCACCCTCTCGTGGAAAGGCCTGCAGCTCGACATGCAGTTCACCGGCATGTTCCATCGCTACATGTGGAACCTCGAGCGTTATTTCACAGAGAACCCCGGTTTCTCTACGAGCAACAACCAGACCACCCGCATGTTCAACATCTGGCAGAAGCCCGGCGACATCACCGACATTGCCTGCGCCGATGCAGAATTGCACCAAGACAGCCACCTCATCGAGAGTGCCACGTTCGTACGTCTGAAGTTCTTGCAGCTGAGCTACAACCTGCCTCAGAGTCTCTTGCAGCACACGCACTTCATCAAGGGTGCAAAAATCTACCTCGTAGGCCGCAACCTGCTCACCATCACTCCGTACAACGGCTACGACCCCGAAGTTGACAGTGACTACACGCTGGGTAACTACCCCAACACCCGTCAGTACTCTATTGGTATGCAGCTCACGTTCTAAATTAAGAATTTAAACAAGAATAAAAAACTTTATAAAGGATAAGATATGAAAAAGCTATCAATCATATTAATGTCAGTATTGGCAGTAGGTTTTGCTTCCTGCGACATGGACAAGACCCCCTACGACGCCATCCCCGATACCGAGGCACTGACCAGTCCTACCGACTTTGAGAATGCCCGCGTGGGTCTATACAGCGCACTGCGCAGCTCTGTAGGCAACGAGACTTTCTGGAACAGCACCGACATCCAGTGCGACCATTTCCATGCCGTCGACGGTTTCTCCAACAACATGGGCGACCAGTATCGTTGGATACACACCGCCAATACCAGTCGCGTAGCTACCGTCTATGGCAACTATCAGGCCATCATCAGCCGTGCCAACTTCATTCTCGACGGCTATGAGAAGGTCGACATGTCCAACGAGCTCATCTTCACACCTTCAGGCAAAGCCTCGATAGAGAAGACCGTGGGCGAGTGCTACTTCATGCGTGCCTATGCCCTGCTCGGTCTGGCTCAGTACTTCTGCGCCGACTATGAGGAAAGCAATGCCGACGCTGCCGACGGTGGTGTGTCGTTCAGCACCGTTTACAATCCTTCGTCTGACCCGGGCACCTATCCCGGCCGCTACACCCTGCGCGAGACCTTCAAGCAGATCTATGCCGACCTCGACGAGGCTGCCAAGCGCATCACCGCTGCCGGCACACCCAGCGACATCTACGTGAGTGCCGATGCCGTGCAGGCGCTGAAAGCCCGTGCAGCCCTGGCTTGCGACGACTATGCCACCGCTGCAGCTGCAGCAGCTAAGGTCATCAACGGCGGCAGCTTCACGCTTGCTGCCGACGAGGACGAACTGATTGACCTGTGGCAGCAGGACGGCGGCAACGAGACCATCCTTCAGCTCGCCGTTGCATCGCGCGACGAACTGCCCGACCAGGTGGGTCAGGTGTTCCAGCCCTATCAGGAAGGTTCTGTGCCCGACTATGTTCCCACGCAGACCCTCATCGACCTCTACAGTGCTGACGACATTCGCTTCGCTGTTTATTTCAACAAGCCGGAGTTTATCACCAACAAGGGTGTCACCAACGAGGCCTACTGCTTTAACAAGTACATCGACCACACACGTCTCTACGAGGAGTTCAGCAAGTATGACTATGCCCGTTACGTCATCGAGCCGAAGGTGTTCCGCATTGCCGAGATGTATCTCATCGCCGCCGAGGCTTACGCCCAGGCCGGCGACCTGACCAACGCTGCCAAATACCTGAACGAGCTTGAGGCTTCGCGTATCGCCGACTACGAAAATCAGACGTTCGCATCGAAGGATGCCTTCATGATGGAACTGCGTGCCGAGCGTCAGCGTGAGATGGTTGGTGAAGGCCAGCGCCTGTTCGACCTAAAACGTTGGCATCAGGGTCTTCAGCGCGGCGTACCCCAGCAGGAAGACATCTGTCTGCTCCCGGGTACGGCAACAACAGCCCTGACCAAGTCGGCCAACGACCCGAAGTGGGTATGGCCCATCCCGAAGCATGAGACCGATGCTAACCCCAAAGTTAAGCAGAATCCCGGATATACGAACTAAATCTTTCAGACCACGGATTTCACGAATTTAACGAATGAGAATTCGATGAATGGGTGAAATCCGTGGTAAGAAAAATAAATTACAGTAATTTATAAAACAGAGATTATGAAATACGCAAAAATATTTATGCTATTCCTCGCAGCAGGTCTGTTTGCAGCCTGCTCCGATGATGACGATGCTGTCAACTCGCAGCAGACCTCTGTAGGTTTTGCTTCTGAAGAGCTCGTTGTGAAAGAAAATTCCGGCTATGTCAACGTTCCCATCCAGATTGAGGGCTATCGCAACGGAAACATCTACGTAGAGGTTGAAGCTGCTCCTACAGGTGAGAATCCTGCCATCGAAGATGAGCACTACATGATTACCGACAAGACACTGACCCTGCTCAACGATACCACCGAGACGGCCACGATGAACGTGCAGATTAAGACCATCGACGACCAGGAGATCAACGAGGCCCGCACCTTCGCGCTGAACATCAAGTCGCTTGAGGGCGGTCAACTGACCACGAAGACCATCAACATCACCCTGCGCGACAACGATGCCGCCTTCTACGAGAAGTTCTTTGGTAAGTGGAGAATTTCATTCTACGACTATGACAACGATGGTAACTATGCCGTTATAGAAAAGAACATCACCATCACCGGTCCGACTGACGAGGAAGATCCCGAATACGACAACATTCTTACCGTCAGCGCACCGAGCATGTACAACGTAGGTGTCGACCTTGACTTCAGCTGGCACTTCCGCTATTCATTCGACGCGGCAACGAAGACGGGTACGCTCGGCTTTATCATGTTTGAGACCGTATCTACCTACTCAACATCCTACGCATGGACATTCCTTAGCGACGACGGAGAGCAATACCTTACCGACGACTTGGTAGCAGAGTGGGCACTGGGTGCCAACGATGCCTTCCCCACGACCATCGAATGGGAATCTGACGCTGTCCTCGACTTTGTCCTGCTGGCCAACTATGGCTTATGGGGTATCTGGGATCACATCAAGATTGAGAAAGTTCAGTAAGAATCTGTAGTCTTTACAGGTAAACAATAAGTTCGGTAGAGACGCCACAACAGTGACGTCTCTACTTTTCCCTACTTAAAGACCCTTGGGCATTTCCCAAACGATTTCTACAAAGAAGCCTGTCGTTTCTACGAACATTGCCCACACAGTGATAACAAGAATAACAAGATATGAAAAGAATACTCTTCCTGCTACTCGCCCTCATCGGAACAACAACCTTGCTAACGGCTCGCGAGCGAACAAAAAACGAACTCATCAGTGTGGCTCAGCAAACCATGAACCGCCGTATGCCTGCTCGGATGAAAGCCCGTAGAGCTATGGGACAGCCGACGCAGCCGACGGTGTTGCAGCGCTACAACGAGGTGAGCATCGTGGGCTATACCGACGGTGGCTATGTCGTGGTCACAAACGACGACCGCTTCACACCGGTCATGGGCTATTCCGATTCGGCGTTCGACAGCAACGAGACGGCCAACCCGGGCTTCCACTGGTGGCTGCGGGCCATGAACGCCTCGCTGCAGCAGATGGCCGAACGCAACGAAAATCCCGTCAGCATCAAGCCGATGCCCTTATATAGTTCGTCGGTCGACGAATTGTTGACCACCTCATGGGGCCAGGAAGCACCCTTCAACAGCCAGACACCCGAGTATACAGAAAACAACCAGCAGTTTCACTATATCACGGGCTGCGTGGCAACATCGATGGCCCAGGTGATGAACTATCACGAGTATCCCACGACGGGTAAAGGTTCAAAGTCGTATTACTTCACGCCCGAAGAAGGTGGCGGCCGCATACGTGCAAACGCAAACTTCGGCAAGACAACCTACGACTATGCCAACATGATAGACCAATACACCTATGCCGACCGCAACAAGACTGTTCCCAACTTTACCAACGAACAGGAAAAGGCGGTGTCGACACTGATGTATCACTGTGGCGTATCGGTAAAGATGGCGTACACCAAGACGGGAAGCGGTGCCTACTCGGCAGATGCATGCCGTGCACTGCGCGAACATTTCCTCTTCGACGAGAACATCAAACTTTTCACACGCGACTACTACCCCGTCGACGAGTGGATGCAGATCATCTACGGTGAGCTCAACGACCGCTGCCCCATCTTGTACGACGGTGTTGACAGCCAAGGCGGTCACTCCTTCGTCATCGACGGCTACGATGACAAAGGGAAGGTACACGTGAACTGGGGATGGAGCGGCCGGAACAATGGTTTCTACGACATTGCCGCGCTGCGTGGCTATAACTCCGGACAAGACATGATTATCGTGCGTCGTCCCGACGATGCCCGTTTCAACGGTACCAACTACTCCATCTGGGGCATAAGCGAAGACGGCCTTACGGCCACGTCGTCTGTCAATACAATCACCGTAGACTGCGTGATGTACAACTTCGATGTAGACAACTTCACGGGAGTCTATGCCGTGCTTGCAGAAAACTTGGCAACGGGCGAGATAACCGAACTCTACGTCTCCGATCAGCTTCAATCCATAGAGTATCTCAATGGCCGTCGCATCGGCATCAGCAACATCAATGCCGAAGGCCTTGCCGATGGCACCTACCGCGTCTATGTCGGCACGAAAAAGACGGACGAGGCCACTTGGCGCGCCGTGCGCAGCCACGAGGACGTGAACAACAGCTACATCCTCACACGCACCAGCGGCCAACCGCTCACTCTGAAAGCCGAGAATAACTCCAACTGGACGGCTATTCCAACAGGCATCACAGCCCCACCAACCGTCCCGCATGTTGCTGTCTCACAGCAACGCTCCCGCTCCGTTTTCTTCGACCTACAGGGGCGTAAGCTTCCCGCTAACTCCCACACGCGGGGACTCATCATTTATCACGACGGACAGAAAACCATCAAAACCATCACCCGATAGGGAAACATCCTGTTGCAAAAGACCATCTTTAGGAACAAATTTCCTGAGAAATTTTACGCAAAAGACCATCTTTCGTCATGCAAAGAATGGTCTTTTTTTGAATTATTATGAAAGTTGAACGATGGTATATGAATAAAATTTAGTATCTTTGCCCTCTGAAATAAAAAACTTACAACAAAAAACGATACAATGGCAAAGAAAGCACTTCTGATGATTCTCGATGGTTGGGGAATCGGACAGCACGGACAGGGCGACGTGATTTACAATACGCCCACACCCTATTTAGACTATCTGACTGCCGTCTCGGCTCACTCGCAGCTCGATGCCTCGGGCGAGGACGTGGGGTTGCCCGACGGACAGATGGGTAACTCGGAGGTGGGACACCTCAACATCGGCGCAGGACGCATCGTCTATCAGGACCTTGTGAAAATCAACCGCGCCTGCAAGGACGGCTCCATCATGCAGAACAAGCAGATTGTGGAAGCTTATACCTACGCCAAGGAGCACGGCAAGAAGCTGCACCTTATGGGTCTGACCAGCGACGGCGGCGTGCACTCCAGCCTTGACCACCTCTTCAAGCTCGTCGAAATAGGAAAAGCCTACGGACTGAAGGGCCAGACGTTCGTGCACTGTTTCATGGACGGACGCGACACCGACCCGAAGTCGGGCATCGGCTTTATCCGCCAGCTCACCGATGTCTGCGCACAGAACGATGCCGCCATCGCCAGCATCGTGGGCCGCTTCTATGCGATGGACCGCGACAAACGGTGGGAGCGCGTGAAGGAAGCCTACGACCTCATCGTCAAAGGCAAAGGAAAGCAGGCAGACGACATGATTGCAGCCATGCAGGAGAGCTATGACGAGGGCGTGACCGACGAGTTCATCAAACCCATTCACAATACCGCCGTCAACGGACTCATCGAGGAGGGCGACGTGGTCATCTTCATCAACTTCCGCAACGACCGCGCAAAGGAACTCACCTATGTGCTCACTCAGCAGGACATGCCCGAGGCTGGCATGAAGACCATCCCCGGCCTGCACTACTACTGCATGACACCCTACGACGCCTCGTTCACCGGCGTGGGCATCCTTTTCCCGAAGGAAAACGTGGAGAACACACTCGGCGAATATCTCTCACGCC
>JAFRZC010000177.1 GCA_017442765.1 Prevotella sp.
GCCTCCAGCAGTTCTTCAGCTCTGCTGGTCCAGGGACGCTTGCCGAAGATCTTCTCCACATCCTCAGCGAAGATCACCTCACGGTCGACGAGCAACTGTGCCAATTGTGCGTGTCCTTCCTTGTGTTCTGTCAGGATATTCTTGGCGCGCTCATATTGTTCGTTGATCATGCGCAGCACTTCGTCGTCCATAATCTTCGCCGTCGTCTCTGAGTATGGCTTCTGGAACTGGTATTCCGCATTGTTGTAATAGCAGATGTTGGGGAGCTTCTCGCTCATACCGGCAAACGCGATCATACCGTAGGCCTGCTTGGTGACGCGCTCCAGATCGTTCATGGCACCTGTTGAGATATGACCCACGAAGAGCTCCTCGGCAGCGCGACCTCCGAGCAGGGAGCACATCTCGTCGAGCATGGCTTCCTTCGTCTGGAGTACACGCTCCTCAGGCAGATACCAGGCAGCACCAAGCGCCTGACCACGGGGTACGATCGAGACCTTCACCAGCGGATTGGCAAACTCCGTGAACCACGAGATGGTGGCGTGACCTGCCTCGTGGATGGCGATGGAGCGCTTCTCGGCCTGCGTCATCACCTTAGTCTTCTTCTCAAGACCTCCTATGATACGGTCTACGGCATCGAGGAAGTCCTGCTTCTGTACTGTCTGCGAGTTATGGCGGGCAGCAATCAGGGCTGCCTCATTACAAACGTTGGCGATATCGGCACCAGAGAAACCTGGTGTCTGACGGGCGAGGAAGTCGATGTCCACGCTGTCGTCGGTCTTCACAGGCTTCAGATGTACTTTGAATACTTCCTTACGCTCATTGAGGTCAGGCAGGTCAACGTGGATCTGACGATCGAAGCGGCCAGCACGCAGCAGCGCAGAGTCGAGCATATCGGCACGGTTCGTGGCAGCTAGGATAATCACACCAGAGTTGGTGCCGAAACCGTCCATCTCTGTAAGCAGGGCATTCAGCGTGTTTTCACGTTCATCATTGCCACCCATAGCGGGATTCTTGGAACGGGCACGGCCTACGGCATCGATCTCGTCGATGAAGATGATGCAGGGTGCCTTGCCCTTGGCCTGATGGAATACGTCGCGCACACGGCTGGCACCAACTCCGACAAACATTTCCACGAAATCGCTGCCGCTCATCGAGAAGAACGGTACGCCAGCCTCACCGGCCACAGCTTTGGCCAACAGTGTCTTACCCGTCCCCGGAGGCCCTACGAGCAGGGCACCCTTGGGTATCTTTCCGCCCAGGTCGGTATAGCGTTTCGGGTTCTTCAGGAACTCCACAATCTCCTGCACCTCCTGCTTCGCTCCAGCCTGCCCGGCTACGTCCTTGAAAGTGATCTTCAGGTCGTCGGCCTTTTCGTAGAGCTTGGCCTTCGACTTGCCCACGTTGAAGATTCCACCCGGGCCTCCTGAGCCACCCATGCGACCCATGAGCAGATACATGAGCAGGAAAAAGAAGATAATCGGCGAGAAGTTGATGAGCAGGCTGATAAGGTCGTTGCCGCCCTTGTTCTCGAAGTCGAAGTCGCTGATTTTATGCTCGGCCATGGCCTGAGCGAGATATTTCTCCAATTCATCGACCGAGCCGTATTCCACTTCCACGGCAGGGCTTTTTCCCGTTTGCTGTGTGGACTGTCCGAACACGTCGCGGATGTGCTTGGGCTTCACGTACATGTAGAGCTTGCCGTCGCTCTTGTTCACCACCACGCGGTCGGCATAACCCTTGGCCATGTAGTCTTTGAACTTGGTGTACGAGACTTCTTTCTTCATCGTCACGCCGGAGGCTACGCTGTTGCCCGAGTCGGTGAAGAAGAACACGGCCAGCGAGATGAGGATGAGTACATAGAGCCACCCCATGTTGAAGCGGGGCATCTTGGGGTCTTTGTTCGGTTGTTGCGGATTATTCGGTTGTTGATTTGCCATAACTTTTCACTTATCACGTTTCACTTATCTCTTCTATCTCTGCGTCCTGCCAGAGATTTTCCAAATCGTAGAACTCGCGCAACTCGGGCACGAAGATGTGTACGATGACGTCGGTATAGTCGATGGCCACCCACTGTGCCCGCTCCAGCCCAACGACGTGAGCCGGTTTCTCGTGCAACTGCTCGCGCACGATGTCGCCTACCGACTCGGCAATGGCTTCTACCTGCGTGGGCGAGTTGCCCTGACAGATTACGAAATAGTGGGCTATCGTTCCCTCTATTTGGCTGAGGTCGGCCACTACGATGCGCTGACCTTTCTTCTCTTGTATTCCTTCTACAATTTTCTTTACGATTTCTTTAGCTGTGTTCATTCTGTTGTTTTTACAAACTCCTATATTTCTTTGGTTTATATAAACCTTTTATTTGAACTGCAAAGATACGTTTTTTTAGCATGAAAACATAAAAAAAGATTGAATAATAAGATTTTTTTGCAAAAAAGTGACTGAAAAAGTTGGTAATTCAAATTTTTTGTCTAACTTTGCATCCGCTTAACCGCTGGGAGTGTGTTTTGCAACCCATGATTGGGGTATGGTGTAATGGTAACACTACAGATTCTGGTCCTGTCATTCTTGGTTCGAGTCCGAGTACCCCAACAGAAGTGATTGCCGAGTTGTTGAGAATCAACGCTCGGCAATCACTTTCTCATTGGCTTTGTCAGAGCTTAGCTTTCGCCATGTGAAAGACCGTCTTTCGCGGAAAATTCTCTAGGGAATTTCTTACGAAAGACGGTCTTTCAGAATGTCGTTAAGAATGAATACTATTCCTCAGGCTTATTTTCTTCTTCTGCTGGAGCCTCAGTCTCAGCCTCAGGAGTTTCTTCTACCTTGGGCTCTTCAGCCACTGTCTCTTCTGGTTCGGGAGTTTCTTCCGCTTTCGGCTCCTCGGCGGGTGTAGCTTCAGGTGCACTCTCCTCAGCCTTGGGTGCCTCTACCTCGGCTTTGGGTTCTTCTGCCTTTGTCTCTTCGACTTTAGGCTCTTCCTCTTTCGGCTCGGCGCTCTGCTGGTCGATGGCCTTGATCTTCTGATAGAGCAGCTCGCAGTCGTCTTTAAGTTTCTGCACCTTGCGGTTGAGCTCGTCGATGAGGGAGTTGCCTTTCTTCGATGCGGCGTTGAGGAAGCCGAGGTTGTTCTCGTAGGTCTGTATCTCCTGTTTCATCTGCTCGTAGCGGCGCATGAGCCGGCCGCGCTCGTCGAGCAGTGCGTCTTCTCCGCGCTTGGCCATGTTCTTCAGGCTGTTCTTGAAGTTGTCGAGACGACGGCGTTGGGTGGAGATGTTCAGTTCCTTATAGATGCGGTCGAGCACTTCGCGGTATTCCTTATAGAGCTTGTCCTTGTCGCGGAAGGGCACATGGCCGATGGCGTTGTATTGCTCGGTAAGCTGATGAACGCGCTCTTTGGCATCCTCGGTGGCATTCTCCAAGAGTTCCTTTAGTTGTGCGATGATGCCGCGCTTCTGTTTCAGGTTTTCTTTTTCCTCGTTGCGTGTGCCTGCCGTGGCGACGTTGCGTGCCTCGAAGAAGGTGTTGCAGGCTTCGAGAAACTGTGCCCAGAGCTGGTCGCCGAGTTTCTTGGGCACGGCTCCGATGGTCTTCCATTCTTTCTGCAAGGCCACGAACTTGTCGCTTGTGGACCGCCATTCGGTGGAGTCTTTCAGTGCCTGTGCCTGCTCAATGAGACGGCGCTTATGGTCGGCATTCTCGGCGAACTGTTGTTTCATGTTCTTGAAGTACTCGCCTTTCTTGGTGAAGAACTGGTCGCAGGCTGCACGGAAGCGTTCGAAGATTTTGACGTTCATTTTCTGCGGTGCGAAGCCGATGGTCTTCCACTCGTTTTGTATCTCGATAATCTCTTTGGTGCGTTTGTCCCAGTCGCTGGCGGTTTTGATTTCTTGTGCCACGATGGCTTCCACCTGTTCGCAGAGTGCGGTCTTGCGCTGCAGGTTCTCTTCCTCCTTGGCGCGAAGGGTCTCGAAATGCTGCTGATGACGCTTGTTAATGACGGTCGAGGCGGCCTTGAAACGTGTCCAGATCTGCTCGCGCAGGTCTTTGGCTACGGGACCGGTCTCACGATACTGCTGGTGGAGCTCCTGCAACTGGTGGAAGGCACTGATGACATCGGGCTCGTCGGCCAGTTTCTCGGCGGCCTCGCATAAGCGTGTCTTTGCCTCAAGGTTTTTCTTGAAGTCGTATTCGCGTGCCTCGATGTTGAGTTTGAGCAGGTCGTAGAATTGTTCTACGTGGTGCTGGTAGTTGCGCCATAGCTCGCTGGCATTCTCTGCGGGCACGGCACGTATCTCGCGCCATTGCTGTTGCAGGGCCTTGAAATCTTGATAGGCTTTGTTGGCCTCGTCGGGCGAGGTGGCGAGGGCTTTGATTTTCTCAATGATGTCGAGCTTCTTTTTCAGGTTTTCCTGTTTCTCGGCTTCCTGCTCTTGGAAGAGCTTGGCACGGCGTTCGCGTATGATGCCCATCTCGGCCTTGAAGGCTTCTTCTGCCGGGTCGGGTGTGATTTGATAGGTTGCCGGGTCGCCACCGGCCTCGAGATATTTGCGCTGTTGCTCTTCGCGTTCGGCCAGATGCATCTTGTAGAAGAGGGTCTTCAGGAAGTCAACCTCTGATTTTTGCGGGGCCTCATCGCCATGGGCTATCTCTGTGATGCGCTCAAGTACCTCCTTTTTGTTGTTGTAGATTTTTTTCTCCTCAGTTTTTTCCTCTGCGGGAGCTTCCTCTGCAGTCGGTTCCTCGGCGGGAGTCTCCTCAACGGGAGCTTCCTCAACGGGAGCTTCCTCAACGGGAGTTTCCTCCGCAGCCGGTTCTTCTGCGGGAGTTTCCTCAACGGGAGTTTCCTCAACGGGAGCTTCCTCAACGGGAGTTTCCTCAACGGGAGTTTCCTCCGCAGCCGGTTCTTCTGCGGGAGTCTCCTCAATGGGAGTCTCCTCTGCAGCCCGGTCCTCGGCGGGAGTCTCCTCAACGGGGGCTTCCTCAACGGGAGTTTCCTCCGCAGCCGGTTCTTCTGCGGGGGTCTCCTCAACGGGAGCTTCCTCTGCAGCCGGTTCTTCTGTGGGAGTCTCCTCAACGGGGGCTTCCTCCGCAGCCGGTTCCTCGGCGGGAGCCTCCTCTTCCGGCGGAGTTGTTTCTACGGATTGATTGACTACTTCAGGGGAGTCTTCGGGAGCTGTTTGCTGTGCTTGCTCGGCAAGTTCCTCTGTGTTGTTCACTTCGTTTGTTACCTGCTGGAGGTCTTTTTCTTGAGAGTCCATCATGTTCACGGTTTAGGCGTTAATGATTTTTGTTTCTTTGTGGGAACGGCCGGGTCGGCCATTTCCCCATTCAATACCAATTAAAGTGCAAACTTAATAAAAAAACGTGATTTCTCCAAATAAAATCACGTTTTTCGTTATATTTTTTTCTCAAAGCAGTCGTTTGAAGCGCAATATGCCCCACGAAACGCCCGAAACGACGACAGAGATGATGAGTGCCGCTATGAATCCGAAGCGCGATGTCTCCATACCGTTGATGAGGTTCATGCCGAAGAGCGAGGCGATGAGCGTGGGGAACATCATGATGATGGAGACCGAGGTGAGTGTACGCATCACGGTGTTCATATTGTTGTTGATGATGCTGGAGTAGGTGTCCATCGTCGATTCGAGGATGTTGGAATAGATGTTTGCCGTCTCGCGGGCCTGTGACATCTCGATGCTGACATCTTCGATGAGGTCGGCATCGAGCTCATCGACTTGCAGTTTGAACTTCAGTTTGGCCAGCAGGTTCTCGTTGCCTCGGATGGATGTGACGAAATAGGTCAGCGAGTCTTGCAGCCGGCTGAGTCCGATGAGGCTTTCGTTGTTCACGTTGTGGTCGAGATTGCGCTTGGCCTTGTCGATGAGCGTGTTGATTTGCTTGAGCCGTTTCAGATACCACACGGCAGCCGAATAGAAAAGGCGGAAGGTCATATCGACATAGTCGGTGAAGCCCACGGCGCGTTTCTGCTGGTAGCTGACGAAGTCGATCATCATGTTTGTCTCGAAGAAGCATACGGTGATGGTCACGTCGCGTTTGTGGATGATACCGAGGGGCACCGTCGTGTAGGGTGTGCGCGAGCGGATTTCCTTCACGTATGGGATGCGCAGGATGACGAGCATCCAGCCGTCATCGTACTCGTAGCGGGCTCGCTCGTCGGTATCGCTGATGTCGCTGATGAAATAGTCGGGAATGTTGAACTGCTCCTCAAGCTCTTGTCGGTCTTCCTCTGTGGGACACGTCACTTGTACCCAGCAACCGGGCTCCCACTCCTTGATGGCTTTTAAGCCACCGGCAAAGTTCCAAAATGTCTTCATTTTGCTAATCCTCCGTTGATAAAAAGGGGAAGCGGCCCGAGGATTAGCTGCTTGGCAGACTTGTCCTCACGCCTTACTCTGTCTAAAGTCTTCCGCGTGATAATCGTCCATTTTCTTGTTTGTTAAAAACCGTTTTAAAATTTTCGGGTGCAAAGATAATAAAAAAACGGCGGGAAGCAAAATTTTTCTGGGATTTTTTCTGGGATTCGCTGGCTATTAGCTGAATCCCGGAAAAAATCCCAGTTCAAGTGTGTTTACTTCTCAGGTATGGTCTCGAGTGCTTTCTTGAGCAGTTCCCAGAAGGGTGCGACGGTCTTGATGAGTGCGCGCTCGGTAGTGGTGTGCGGGCTCTTCATCGTGGGACCGAGGGAGACGATGTCCAAGTGCGGGTATGTCCCAAGGATGACCGAGCACTCCAGTCCGGCATGGTCAACCTGTATGATGCCGTCTTCACCGTTCTGCTCCTTGTAGATGTTGAGCAGGTGATGCAGGATTTCGCTGTCGGGATTGGGATCCCAGCCGCCGTAGCTGCCCGACTTCTTCACCTTCATGCCGGCCATGTTGAAACAGGCCTCAAGCATATCGACGATGTACATCTTCATGTCTTCGCGGCTGGAGCGTGCCAGTATCTTGACTTCGGCCTTGCCGCCTTCGATATCGATAATGGCGAGGTTTGAACTGGTCTCCACCACTGAGGGGTAGGCGGGAATCATGCGCACCACGCCATCGTGACAGGCCAGGATGGCACTGACCAGATTGTCCTGAATCTCTAAGGGCAGTTGTCTCTCCGGCATCTCCACTTCTTCCACAGTGAACTCAATGCCGCTCTCAATGCCCTTGTACTCGTCGATGAAGTCTGCACGCCAGTCGTCGGCCACCTGTTTGATGGCATCCACCAGGTCCTTCGGCAGTGTCAGCACCGCCTCGGCCTTGAAGGGGATGGCGTTGCGCATGTTGCCGCCGTGCCAGCTCACCAGGCGGGCGTAGTCGATCTCGATAACGTCACGCAGGAAGCGTGCCATCATCTTGTTGGCATTGCCTCGTCCCTCGTGGATTTCCAGTCCCGAGTGCCCGCCGCGCAGACCTTTCAGCGTCACCTTGACGGCGGCATCCTCTTCGGGGTTGGTCTCCTCGTCCTTGAACTCAAGTGTGGCGGTCACGTCGATGCCACCGGCTGAGCCGATGACGAACTTGCCCCAAGTCTCAGAATCAAGGTTGAGCAGAATGTCGCCTTCGAGTATGTCAGACTCCAGGTCGTTGGCACCGTACATGCCCGTCTCTTCGTCGGCGGTGATGAGGGCCTCTATGGGACCGTGCTTCAAGGTCTTGTCTTCCATGACGGCCATGATGGCAGCCACGCCCAGTCCGTTGTCGGCACCGAGTGTCGTGCCCTTGGCCTTCACCCATTCGCCGTCTATCCAGGGCTGGATGGGGTCGGTCTCGAAATTATGCGTCGATTCGGGAGTCTTCTGCGGCACCATGTCCATGTGGGCCTGCAGGATGACACCCTTGCGGTTCTCCATCCCTGGCGATGCGGGCTTGCGCATGATTACGTTACGGGCCTCGTCGATGAAGGCTTCTACACCGGCCTGCTTGCCGAAGTCGAGCAGGAATTGTTGTACTTTCTCAAGGTGTCCGCTCGGACGCGGCACCTGTGTGAGTGCATAGAAGTTTCTCCAGATGCACTGCGGGTTCAGGTTTTGAATTTCGTTCATAGAATCTATTGGCGTTATGTAAAACGATTAAATACGATAAGACTATTCTCGTTCCCCCGTACCTTCGCGCCTCCGTACCTTCGATGTAAACGCCAGTGCTACCCACGCATAGATGCCGAGGAGGACGACGAGGAGGGTCTGCACGGTGTGGACGATGAGCACGAAGTTGAGCGCGTCATCGGACGGCACGGCGTAGAGGATGAGCATGGTCTTCACGGCGAAGTGCCAGGGGCCGGCACCGTTGGGCGTGGGCACGATGACGGCGATTGAGCCCACGATGAACGTCACGAGGGCGCACGACAGCCCGAGCCCTTCGGTGGCCGTGAAGCAGAAGAACGTCAGGTAGTAGTGCAGGAAATAGCACAGCCAGATGCCTACGGTGAACACGAGGAACAAAGGCACGTTCCTCACGCCGCGCAGCGAGATAATGCCCTGCCAGATACCGCCGAGCGTGGCTTTCACCTTATTATATATAGATAGGCGGCGGAGCAGCCACCATATAAGCAGCAGCGCAGCCAGCCCGCAGACGGATGTGACGATGTAGCCCGTCGTGGTGAACGAGCTCAGGATGCCGCTGAGGCTGGTGCCCGTCTGGTCGAAGAAGGTGCGGAAGACGGTAATCTGCGACAGCAGGGTCAGTGCGGTAATCGCCAGGACGAGCAGCGTGTCGATGGCGCGTTCGGTGACCACCGTTCCCAGCGCTTTCGAGAACGACACCCCGTCCCACCGCTTCAGCACGCCGCAACGGGCAAACTCGCCGATGCGTGGAATGACCAGGCTCACCGCATACGACAGGAACACCGCGTTCAGGCAGGTTGATATGCGCGGACGCTCGCCCAGCGGCTCCAGCGTCTGCCGCCACCGCCATCCACGGAAAGCCTGCGCCAGTATGCCGAACGGAAACGACAGCAGCATCCACTCCCACCGCATCTCGTGCAGCAGCACCTCGCGCACCCGCGCAAAGTCGAACTCGCGGTACATCCACCAGAGTATCGTCCCGCCCAGCACGAGCGAGAGCACCACCTTCAATATGTCACCTGCCGGTTTCTTCATGCCGTATGATAACTTCAGAATGCAAACTTACATATTTTTTTTGAATTATGCGACGTAAAAGCAAAAAATTACGATTTCTTAAATGTCATCCGCACGACTTCTTCCCCCGCACAACACGAAAGCCAGCCTTTCACAACCCGAACACTTGTCTTTCACAAAGTAATATATATTATATTACTCGGTAATATATATACTATTACTAAGTAATATATATACTTTTACTTGGTAATATATATTATATTACTTTGTGAAAGTTATCCTTTCGCATCACGAAAGACGTTTTTCTCCTGTGGCAAAGCTGTTTACTGCCATGTTCTTGACCCGAGTCAATAAAACGGCGACAATTCTCCGAATGTCGGCAGAAAACTTTGGCGCTTGGCAGAAAAGACATATCTTTGCACCGTCTTAGAGAAGACACAGGATAACAAGTTTAATTTAAAAAAGAAAGGTAAAAAGATTATGGTAACATTACTGTCTCTGGCCGTAGTTGCAGCCATGGTTGCACAGGCCATTCATTTGGGCAATAAAATCGACATGCAGCGCTAAGTCGTTGTGCCCCACCTCTTTTAAGAGAAAGTTTATAGTGTGAAAAAATAGGTGATGGCGGAGCAGGCAATAGTCTGGTCCGCCATTTTCTTTCATTTTTTTCATCCCTCATCCTTCATCTTTCATCCTTTTTTGCTATCTTTGGCTGCGCCGAAGTTACTCCAGCTCGGCATAAAAATGAACAAGTTTATTTTGTTCTGCGCTCGTTTTTTTCGTAACTTTGGCTTCGCCGAACTTACTGCGCACTCGGAAAAGCTCAAATAAATTTGGCTTTCCACTCGTTTTTTCGTAACTTTGCGGCGATGAAGCGTGTAAGACCAAAAAAAAACCTGGGGCAGCATTTCCTGGTTGACCTCGATGTTGCCCGCCGTATTGCCGATACGGTCGATGCGTGTCCCGACCTGCCCGTGTTGGAGATAGGCCCGGGCATGGGTGTGCTCACGCAATATCTGATAGAAAAGCCGCGACCCTTCAAGGCTGTCGAGATCGACCGCGAGAGCGTGGCATGGCTGAAGGAGAATCTGCAGCCCCCTCCCATCCTTCCCCCGAGGGGGAGGGGCACAGAACCTCCCGGGCAATCGGACTCCTCCCCCTCGGGGGGAGGATGGGAGGGGGCTTCCTGGCTCATCGAGGGCGACTTCCTCCGCATGGACCTCGCGCAGGTGTTCGACGGCCAGCCCTTCGTGCTCACGGGTAACTATCCCTACGACATCTCCTCGCAGATCTTCTTCAAGATGCTCGACAACCGCGACCTCATCCCCTACTGCACGGGTATGATACAGCATGAGGTGGCACTGCGCATGGCCTCGCAGCCCGGGACAAAGCAGTATGGCATCCTCTCCGTCCTCATGCAGGCATGGTACGACGTGGAATATCTTTTCACCGTCGAGCCCGACGTGTTCAACCCGCCGCCAAAGGTGCAGAGCGCGGTCATCCGCCTCACCAGCAACAAGGTCACAGACCTCGGTTGCGACGAGCGGCTTTTCCGTCGCGTCGTGAAGACCGTCTTCAACCAACGGCGCAAAATGCTGCGCGTCTCCCTCCGCCAGCTCCTGCCAGCCGATTCTCCACTCTTTACTCTCCACTCTCCTCTCCTCTCTCCCCTCATGACGGCCCGCCCCGAACAACTCACCATCGCCCAGTTCGTGGAACTGACAAATTGGGTGGAGAAAAATATGACAGCTGATGGAAAATAAGGCGCAACAATATGATACTCTTTGCCGGCAGATTGCGGCGTTGGTGAAGGGCGAGAGCGACGAGACGGGTGTGATGGCCAATGTGGCTGCGGCGTTGAAGGAGGCGTTTCCCGAACGGTTCTTCTGGGTTGGGTTTTACAGAATCACCCATAGCCCCTCTCTCCTTGCGCGAGAGGGTGAGGCTGTCTTGCGACTCGGGCCGTTCCAGGGGCCGGTGGCCTGTTACGAGATTTCCTTTGGCAAGGGGGTGTGTGGCACGGCATGGAAGGAACGGAAGACCATCGTGGTGCCCGATGTGGAGCAGTTCCCCGGACATATTGCCTGCTCGTCGCTAAGCCGCTCTGAAATTGTCGTACCCGTCTTTGACAGGCAGGGTGAGGTGCAGGCCGTACTCGACATTGATTCGCGCGACCTTGATGCCTTTGACGAAACTGACCGCCTTTTTCTCGAACGTATAGTGAAAACCATGGCTGGCGAAATATATTAGAGTTGGCAGGAGTTTATGAGCCATGCCTGCAAACTCCTGCCAATTCCTAAATATAAATGCCTGAGATGATATGAAGTTTTTAGAACTTAATTCTTTTTAGTCATCCCATAGTTTACCGGGGGACCAGTTTATACCGTCTTCCCCATCGAGGAAGTCCAGGTCTTCGTCAAAGAAAGCCCTTTTAGCATCGCTTTCCTCGGGTGTCGTTCCTCCTGATATGGGTATGTTCATTCCTTGCATAATCTCAGAATATTTTGGGGTGATGATTTCCATTAACGGTTTGATATATGCTTTTTTCATTCTACGTTCTTTTTATTTAATGACTACTTTTTTTCCCTGATGAATATAAATGCCATGTTGCGGGCGGTCTGTGCGCACACCTTGCAGCGTATAATAAGACTGGTCTGTGATAATTGCCGTCTTGTCGGGTTGTATTTGCGAGATTGCGGTTGCTCCGGCATCGCTGTCAAGAAAGCTCATGGTGAAGACCTTTGCGCCAGAAGTGGTGGTATAGGTGCCGACCATACTTGCGGGCATTGACAGCCAGCATTTGTTGTAGGCAAGAGTCCCGTCGGCAGTGAAATATTTAAAATATCCGCTGTTCAGTCCCATATTGGTGTATTCAATGCCGTCTTTTGTCTCGGTCGTTCTTACTTTCGTGGCATCGGTGGCTGCCACTAAATAGTTTGTCTGAGTGGTTGTGGCATCTTCATTTTCTCCTATCCGGTAGGTGGCCGATGACCCCTCACCACCTTTTAGTATCACGCCAACATAGGTTTCATAGGCAATACCGTTGACAGTGTGCTGTCCTGTACGCGACGGTACGTACTCGCCTGCTGTCTTTCCTGAAACGGCAATCAGTTCCATGTTTGCCGTCCGTGTATCGCCCGACTGGGTTGCCGAGGAACATACGTATGCCTTCAGGTCAGAGGCAGACAGGTCGACATCAAAATCGCGTCCCATCGTTTTCAGTCCGCTGGCAGGCAGGGTGACGGGAATGTCGTAGGCAAAGCTGGTCATCGCATTCCACATATCGGCATTCTGATATACATTATTGTCGTAGGCGGTCTTTTTTATATAGACTATCGGAAATTGTGCTA
>JAFRZC010000178.1 GCA_017442765.1 Prevotella sp.
TAGCTGAGTGGAGTGTTGATTATGATGCCGGTGAAGATGCGGCCAGAGCGGATGCCCAGTCGCCGGGCAGAGAAATAGTCGGCCACATGGTCGTAGGTGCAGATGCCCGACATGAGGATGTTTGCGGCGTTCACACCGGCTTTCTCCAGTTGCAGCCGGTTGCACAAGGGCAGGTCGATGTGCCATTTGGCATAACGGCGGGCAATGCGATTCATGTCGAATCCTGCTTGTTGGAATGTCATATAGACCTCGTCGCCTACTTCAAATTTTTTCAGTGAGATACCAGGACCGACGACGGCACGAAGGTGCGAGGGTTGTGTGCCAAAGGCTTGCTGCATGTCGCCGATGGTTTTCCCGACGATGCGTGTCACCGTTCCGCGCCATCCGGCATGGACGGCTGCAATGGCATGATGCTCCTTGTCGTAGAGCAGGATAGGGATACAGTCGGCTGTAGATACACCTATACAGACTTTTGGCTGGTCGGTCATGAGGGCATCAACAGCTTCAAGACGGATGCTCCGCTGACTTTCTGACAAGTAGAGGAAGTCGGCATCCACGTGAAGGATATTTGTCTGATGGGTCTGTCGGGGAAGGATGATGTCTTGGGAGGAAATGCCGAGTAAATCGGCAAGAAGTGCCTTGTTCCGCGCCACGTGTTCAAGACTATCATCGCAATAGTGGGTGATATTGAACGAGGCATAGCTGCCTTGGCTGACACCTCCATGACGGGTGGTGGAGAAAGCCACTACCTCATCATCGAGTACATAGCGGTTGAGCACTGGCGCGGTCACGGGTCAAGGTCTTCGTATTCGTAATCGTCGAGCTCTTCTATCTCGTCTTCATCGATATAGGCGATTTCGTCTTCGCCTTCGTCGGCCATCTCTTTTTGGAACAGGGAGAGATCTTTATCACGATGCACGATGGTGTCTTCGCTGATAGCCATTTGCAGTTTGTTGCTCTCGGCATTGAGCTCAGCCCAGAGCAGGTCTTTCAGCTCATTGAGTCCGTAGCCTGTGACGGCGGAGATAAAAAGCACAGGCAGGTCGTCGGGAAGTGTTGGGCGCAGCATGTCGATAAGCTCCTCATCAAGCAGGTCGCATTTAGTGACGGCGAGCACACGGTGCTTGTCGAGCATGTCGGGATTGAACTTCCGCAGCTCGTTGAGTAGTATCTCGTATTCTCGGCGGATGTCCTCGGTATCGCCGGGTACCATGAAGAGCAAAAGAGAGTTGCGCTCGATATGCCGCAGGAAACGCAGTCCGAGTCCGCGTCCTTCACTCGCTCCCTCGATGATGCCGGGGATGTCGGCCATCACGAATGACTTTCCGTCGCGATAGCCCACGATGCCGAGCGAGGGCTCCATCGTGGTGAAGGGGTAGTTGGCTATCTTCGGTCGGGCATTCGACAGCGACGACACGAGGGTTGACTTTCCGGCATTGGGAAAGCCCACGAGGCCGACGTCGGCCAGCAGCTTCAGCTCAAGGATGACCATGCGCTCTTCCATCGGCTCGCCGGGCTGGGCGTAGCGTGGTGCCTGATTGGTGGCCGAGCGGAACTGGAAATTACCCAGTCCGCCACGACCGCCTTTGAGCAGCACCACCTCCTGCCCGTCGTAGGTCACGTCGCAGATGTATTTTCCTGTCTCAGCATCGTAAACCACCGTTCCGCAGGGCACTTCGATGTAAGCATTCTTACCATTGGTGCCGTGGCACTTGTCTTTTCCTCCGTTTCCGCCATGCTCGGCAAAGACATGACGCTGGAATTTCAAATGAAGCAATGTCCAATAATTGTGGTTGCCACGCAGGATGACGCTACCGCCATTACCACCGTCGCCGCCATCGGGACCGCCGTTAGGATTATACTTCACGTGGCGGAGATGCATAGATCCCCGCCCGCCTTTGCCCGAACGGCATAGAATTTTTACGTAATCTACGAAATTTGATGCCATTGAGGTGGGCTTTTACAAGTTGTCAATCACCTTGCAAATGTCTCCAAAGATGCGGTCAAGCCCACCCAAGCCATTGATATGGTTACGGATGCCCTCTTTCTCATACCACTCGATAAGCGGTGCCGTCTGGCCGTGGTACACGTCGAGACGCTTGCGGATGGTCTCCTCGTTGTCGTCGCTGCGTCCGCTTTCCTGTCCACGCTTAATGAGACGTGTCATGAGTTCGTCTTCGGGAACATCGAGTTCTATCATGGCTGCCACGCTGTGTCCGCGATCGGCCAGCATCTTTTTCAATGCCTTGGCTTGTGGGATGGTGCGGGGGAAACCGTCGAAGATAACACCCTGATGGTCGCTGCCGTAGGAGTCATAGACCTTGGCCAGCATGTCGATGATGAGATCATCGGGCACGAGCTGTCCCTTGTCGATATACTGCTTTGCCGTGTGGCCGAGCTCGGTCTCGTTCTTTATCTCGTTCCGCAGGACATCGCCAGTGGAAATATGTTCAAAGCCATATTTCTCAATAATTTTGTCGCTCTGCGTGCCCTTGCCTGATCCGGGAGCACCGAAGATGACGATGTTCCTCATCTTCTTCTCTTCCCTTTCCTCTCTCCGCTCTTCTGTTTCTGGTATGAGCGTATAGATGTCACGCAGGTTGCGTCCCTGCTGGTCGTAGTCGAGACCGTAGCCCACGATGAAATCATTGGGTATCTCCATGGCAGCATATTCGATGTTGAGGTCAACCTGCAAATTATCGGGTTTCACAAGCATGGTGCAGATGTGCACCGACTTGGGATTGCGTGTGCCAAGCGTCTCGGTCATGCGCTTCATGGTAAGCCCCGTATCGACAATATCCTCCACGATGATGACGGTGCGGTTGGTCAAGTCTTCGTTGATGCCGATGACCTCGGTAATCTTTCCTGTCGATGTGGTGCCCTCGTATGAGGCCAGCTTCACGAAACTGATTTCGCAGGGGATGGTGATGCGGCGCATAAGGTCGGCCGCAAACATGAACGACCCGTTCAGTACAGCCAGCAGCAAGGGGTTCTTGCCAGCCATGTCGTGGTTAATACGGTCTGCCACGGCTTGCACACGTTGCAGGATGACACTCTCGGGAATGGACGTTCTGAAGGTCTTGTCCTTGATTTTTACGATAGCCATAAAGATTGTTCTTTAGAATTGCTGCAAAATTACGAAAAATCAAGAAAAATCTACTACTATATTCATAAAAAATGAAATAAAATTTGTTTTTTTATTCCAATTACATTACCTTTGCAGAAGTTTTAGCTGCACTCGGCAAAATCGGAGCAAGCTCCCTTTGTGCTCGTTTGCAAAAGCCTTGCAATCGAATATGAAAATATTTACAGGATCCCAGATTCGTGAGCTCGACAAATATACCTTGGAGCACGAGCCCATCACCGCACTCAACTTGATGGAGCGTGCAGCCAAGGCCATTGTCCATGCCATACGCAGCGAGTGGGACAACCGCCGTCCGGTGGTCGTCTTCGCCGGTCCTGGCAATAACGGCGGTGATGCGTTGGCCGTAGCCCGCCTGTTGGCTGATGAGGGCTATCAGGTTTCCGTCTATCTCTTTAATATCCACGACCGTCTCTCCGACGAATGCGCCGCCAACAAGCAACGTGTCCTCGACAGTCGGCGCATCAAAGAATTTACGGAGGTCACCATAGACTTCGATCCACCCGAGCTCGACGAGAAAACGCTCGTCGTTGACGGGCTCTTCGGGTCGGGCATCAACAAACCACTGGCCGGAGGCTTCGCCTCGTTGGTGAAATACATCAACCAGTCGCCCGCCACCGTGGTGAGCATCGACATCCCGTCGGGACTGATGACCGAGGACAATACCTACAACGTCCGCGCCAACATCATCAAGGCCGACCTCACGCTGACTCTCCAGCATAAAAAGCTCGCCATGCTCTTCGCCGACAATCAACCATTCATCGGGCGGTTGAAAGTGCTTGACATCAGACTCTCAGAAGAATATGTAAGGAAAACCGACACACAGTTCCGGCTTATCGAGGAGAACGACCTGCGGCCGCTCATGCGTTCGCGCAGTGACTTTGCCCATAAGGGCGACATGGGCAATGCGCTCATTGTGGCAGGAAGCTACGGCATGGCCGGTGCAGCCATCCTCACGGCACGGGCATGTATGCGTTCAGGAGCAGGAAAGGTCGTCATCCGTACCCCGCGTAAGAACTATGACATCCTGCAGACTGCCGTTCCTGAGGCAGTGCTCTCGGTGGACCGCGAGGAAACCTATTTCTCTGAGGCCATCGACACCGAAGATTTCGACGCATTGGCCATAGGCCCTGGGTTGGGTGCACACGAGACCACTGCCATCGCCCTAATCTCGCAGCTCCGCCGCAGCTCATGTCCCGCTATCATCGATGCCGACGGGCTGAACATTCTCGGCAACCACCGCACATGGATGCAGCAATTGCCGAAGGGTGTCATCATGACACCACATCCCAAAGAGCTCGACCGTATCACCGGTAATGCCAGTAACGGCTGCTACGAGCAGCTTTCGAAAGCCCGTGAGCTGGCTGAGAAAATCAACGGATACATCATTCTCAAGGGTCACTACTCGGCACTCTGCGTACCCGACGGCCATGTCTATTTCAACTCCACCGGTAATTCGGGAATGGCTACCGCAGGCAGTGGCGACGTGCTCACCGGAATCATCTGCGGACTGCTCGCACGAGGCTATCAGCAGCGCGAGGCCTGCATCCTCGGTATGTATCTTCATGGACTCGCAGGCGACCTTGCCGTGAAAGACTTAGGCAAGGAAAGCCTCATCGCGTCCGACATTATCCGCTATCTGGCCAAAGCCTTCAAACGTCTCAACGACTGACCTCTCACCGCTCATGAAACGCATCATCCTTTCACTTTTCATTATTCACTTTTCACTTTTCATTAGGTCGCAGACCGTTGAGGGGCTTAGCTACTATCTGCCCAAGACCGTACTGAAATTCACGCTGCAAATAGAGAAGACCACGTTCACCGCTGGTGAGCTGGCTATCTACTCCGACCGCTATCTGAAAAAGCCCGTAAGAAACACCGATGAGACCACCTATCGCATCCTCGATGTCAAGATGCAAACCGTCGGCGAGGTCGATA
>JAFRZC010000179.1 GCA_017442765.1 Prevotella sp.
CCGCCGTTGGCGTCCACCCCCTCTATCTTAGAGGGGGAGTTTGGGCTGGCGCAGGTGTTTGAGGTCATATGCCCCCGTCCGCCGTTGGCGTCCACCCCCTCTATCTCAGAGGGGGAGTTGTTGGAGAATGAAAGGCCGGCGTAGGCTTCTTTGGTGCTTACGTGCTCGCCGGCGGGGATCTCGATGACGATGCGGTAGGGGGAGAGGTCGAGGGCGATGGGCTCCAGGCGGTCGCCGATGCCGGTGGCGTAGGCAGCCTGGTTGCGGATGAAGAAGGCGCAGTCGGCGCCGAGGCGAGCGGCGCGGTGCTCGAGGTCGCTGTCGCTCAGGTGGAGGGAGAACATCTCGTTGAGCATCTTGAGTGTGAAGGCGGCGTCGGCGGAGCCGCCGCCGAGGCCGGCGCCGAAGGGGATGCCCTTCTTGAGGCGTATGCTCACGGGCGGGATGGCGAACTCGTCGTGCAGGAGGCGCCAGGCGCGCATGCAGAGGTTGTCGTCGGGGTCGTTGTCGAGGGCGATGCCGTCCTGGACCATGAGTGACTCCCTCCCCCTTGCGGGTGCTCCCCCTTGGGAAGGGGGAGGGTTGAGGGGGGTGATCTCCAGTTCGTCGCAGAGGTCGTGGACGGGGACGAAGAGGGTCTCCAGGTCGTGGTAGCCGTCGGGGCGTTTGCCGACGACGTGAAGTCCTAGGTTTATCTTACAATTCGGATAAGAAATCATTCACTTTTAACTTTTAACTCTTCACTTTTCACTTTGTCGTAGGCGCGGATGATATCGGTGACGAGGCGGTGGCGGATGACGTCGCTGTTGTCGAGCTGGATGATGTCGATGCCTTTCACATCCTTCAGGATTTGAGTGGCTTGCAGGAGGCCGCTCTGCTGGTTGCGCGGCAGGTCGACCTGTGTGAGGTCGCCGGTGATGACGAACTTGGCATTGCGGCCCATGCGGGTGAGGAACATTTTCAATTGTGCTGAGGTGGCGTTCTGGGCCTCGTCGAGGATGACGAAGGCGTTGTCGAGCGTGCGGCCGCGCATGAAGGCCAGTGGGGCGATCTCGATGGTGTTGTCCTCCCAGTAACTCAGCAACTTCTGCTGCGGGATCATGTCGCGCAGGGCGTCGTAGAGAGGCTGCAGGTAGGGGTCGAGTTTGTCGCGCAGGTCGCCCGGCAGGAAGCCGAGGTTCTCGCCGGCCTCGACGGCGGGGCGCGTGAGGATGATGCGGCGTATCTCCTTGTTTTTCAGCGCCCGCACGGCCATGGCCACGGCGGTATAGGTCTTGCCCGTGCCGGCGGGGCCGATGGCAAAGACCATGTCGTGCTCGTAGACCGAGCGCACGAGGCGTTGCTGGTTGGGGGTGCGTGCCTTGATGAGGAGGCCGTTGCGGCCGTGCACCAGCACCTCGTCGCTCATCTCGCTCTCGGGGCTGCCGCCGCCGCTCTCCATGATGCCCATGATGGCGTTCTCGGTGATGCGGCCGAACTTGTCGTAGTAGGTCATCATGGCCTGCAGCTTGCCCTCGAACCAGGCGATATCTTCCTCGCTGCCAATGGCTTTGAGCATCTCGCCGCGGGCGATGAGCTTGAGCTTGGGGAAGAGCAGCCGCACGAAGTCGAGCATGCGGTCGTTGGAGCCCCAAAAGCGCGCATAATCAATTTCTTCCAAAGAAAAAATCTTCTCGTTCATTGTTTCATTACTCACTGACATACATTTCTTTATAAGTTATTCGTGTTTTTTTGTTCATACTGCAAAGGTACAAAATATTTCCCCAATAAGCAAGGAAAAGATGTTAACATCTGTTAACAAACGTATCTTCGTCCTGCGAACGACCTATCAACACCCACCATGGTAGGAGTTGGTAGGGAGTTGGTAAGGAGATGGTAGGTAGATGGTAGCTTGTGTAACCCGTTGGAAAACATGGTGGTGAGAATAAGATTTGGATTTTTGGAAGAAAAGTTGTATTTTTGCACCTCTTTTCGAGAGGAAAAGTTTTTCGTTTAACATTTTTTAATAATTGAAAATATGAACAATCACATCGTCATAATGGCCGGCGGCATCGGCAGTCGATTCTGGCCGCTGAGCACCCCCGAGTATCCGAAGCAGTTTATTGACATCCTGGGTTGCGGTCGCACGCTGATACAGCTCACGGTGGACCGCTTCAAGGGGTTGTGTCCGATGGAGAATTTCTGGGTGGTGACGAATGCCGCCTATGTGGACATCGTGCGGAAGCAGCTGCCTGAGATGCCCGTGAATCACATTCTTGCGGAACCTGCGGCGCGCAACACAGCCCCCTGCATCGCGTGGGCCTGCTGGCGCATCAAGGGCGAGGACCCCGGGGCCAACGTGGTGGTGACGCCTGCCGACGCCGTGGTGATGAACCCCGAGGAGTTCCGCCGCGTGATTGGCAACGCGCTGGCATTCACCGAGAAGAGCGATGCCATCGTGACCATCGGCATCAAGCCGTCGCGTCCCGAGACTGGCTACGGCTATGTGGAAGTGGAAAGTGGTCATACTCCTCAGTCACTTCGTGACAGCTCCCCTATCTTAGGGGAGCAGTTGGCTGACGCAGAAATCAGCAAGGTGGCGGCGTTCAAGGAGAAACCTGATTTGGGGACGGCGGAGAAGTATCTCGCGGCGGGGAATTACCTGTGGAATGCCGGCATCTTTGTGTGGAACGTGAAGACCATCACGGAGGCTATTAAGACCTATAAGCCCAACATTGCCAGCGACATGGAGCGCATGAAGACCGTTGCCGACGTGCAGGAGGTCTTCCCGCAGTGCGAGAAGATTAGCATCGACTATGCCGTCATGGAGCCTGCCGCCGCCGACGGACGGGTGTACACGCACCCGGCCGACTTCGGCTGGAGCGACCTCGGCAACTGGGCCTCGCTGCACGACAAGCTGCAGAAGGACAGCGCGAACAACGGTGCCGTGGGCAAGGTGGATCTTTATGAGTGCAAGAACTGTGTGGTGCATGCCGAGGAGGCCTCGAAGGTGGTCCTCCAGGGATTGGACGGCTACATCGTCTCGGCCAAGGGCGACCGCCTGCTGGTGTGCAAACGCAGTGAAGAACAGCGCATCAAAGAATTCTCGCAGAAATGAATACAATAGTTGTTGTGGCGCTTATCGCCGTGGGTGTTGTGGGGCTGATGGTGGCAGGCTTGGGCCTGAAGATGCTCCTGCACAAGGAGAAGGAGTTCAAGCGGCCCTGTGCCAACGCCGACCCCAAGACGGGCCGATGTGCCCACTGCACCTGTAACAAAAAGAAAGAGCGCTGAATCTCAGCGCTCTTTTGTTGCTCCCCCTGAAGGGTGATAATTTAAGAAATCAACATTGAACATAACACCTACCAAAGAGCGACACGACCCATCTCGCCGAGGTCAAGGCTGGCGGCTTTTGCGCCAAGTGCTTGGAACGCGCGAACGATAGAGGAATATGCCGGACTATGCCCCTTTTCTAACTTCGATACCTGCGCTTTCTGTACACCCATGCGCTCGCCAAGCTGCTCTTGTGTCAGTCCCTGCCGTTTGCGCTCTGCCTTGATTGCTTCACCGATGCGGTAATCATCAAGCACCTTGCGGAGTTCAGCATCGTAATCATCCCTTTCGGGCGTGCCTTTCTTGCCGATATACTTATCGAGCATTTGTTCTTGTGTCATTGATAAAGACTTTGCGCCTTGCTTTTGCCGGCAGTTCTTCTATAAAACGCTGTGCATCTTGCAAATATATTACTTTTGCATTCATCTATGTGCTTGGTTTCAAATGCAAAGATACAAAATAATTTCCAATCATGGAAACTTTTTTGCCTTTTTTGATGATTTTTTCATTGGGTGATACTCTCCAGCCTCCGTACCCTTTTTTGAAAGTGAAATTTATTGTCTTAATGTAATTTGGGCACAAAAAGAAAGAGCGCTGAATTTTCAGCGCTCTTTTGTTGCTTCCCCTAAGAATCGTATTCTCAATCCGGACAACGAATTGGCTTTCCGGCTCAAGCTGCGAGAGAATAAATAAAATGCTCTGTCGCGAACATTCGCATTATCCATAGTAATTATCTGTTTGTCGCTATCTTCCATGTCATTTTGATGTGCGGAATGCCGTCAAGCATGAAGGTGTTGGACGACTGCTTGAATCCTACACTCTCGTAGAAGCCTCTAGCATATTCCTGCGCCTCGATGTCGATGTGCGTCGCACCAAAACATTCAACGGCTGCATCGATGGCATGAAGCATGATTTGCTTGCCATAGCCCTTGCCGCGTTCGGTGGTGATTACTCTATCGATGGAGACTTGCTCCATGTGGGTTCCCGCAGGGCATACACGGGCCAAGGCGACAACCTTGCCTTCGACGGTCAGCCATAGATGGATAGACTTTTGGTCGTCACCGTCGAGGTCTTGATAGACGCAGTTCTGCTCAACCACAAAGACTTCGCTACGCACCCTCAGCAGTTCGTATAGCTCGTCGGTGGTCAGTTCGTGGAACGATTTCCTGTGCAATGTCATATCAGAACGTTCACATCAGCGTATGAAGTGCATCGGCTCCCAGGCTTCGCTTTCGGGGTAGGGGACAGGCTCCTGCAAATGGATACTCTTCAGCAAAAAGGCCATGTTGCGGCCCAGCGCGCGCATGGTCTGCATGCCTTCGCTGTCGAGTGCTGCCTCACCTTCGGCACGGCCGTAGACGATATTCCAGTACTGCGACGTGACCATCGGCATGTGCTGCAACTGGAACATCATAGTGAGCGACTGCAGTGCTGCCGTTGCGCCACCGCGCCGACAGACGGCAATACCTGCAGCGGGTTTGTGCATTGCCAGGTGTGACTGCGAGTAGAAGAGCCTCTGCATCAAGGCCAGCAGGGCTCCGTTGGGCTGGCCGTAGTAGGTGGGAGTACCCACCACGAGGGCGTCGCTTCCGGACAACTTTTCGGCCAATCGGTTACAGAGGTCATCGTCGAAAACGCAGTGGCCCAACTCGCGACAACGTCCGCAGGCGATGCATCCGTGCACGGGTTTCGTTCCGATGCCTACAATCTCATAGTCGACACCGTTCTCTTTCAAGGTCTTGCCGACCTCTTCGAGGGCGATATGCGTGTTGCCGTTGGCACGTGCACTACCGTTAATCAGTAATACTTTCATAGCTGAATGCGTAAATGTGTGAATACGTAAGTGATTGTCGAAATAACAAATTATCTTTTTAGAATTCGAATTTCTCCACCTTCATCTCACCGCATTGGCGCATCATAGGCGAGTATTTCTTAAACTCCGGCGTAGTGGAATGTTTGTCAAGCGAGGCGGCATCCTGCCACGTCTCGCAGATGAGGAACACATCCGGTCGTGTGGCACTTTGGAACACATCGTAGGCAATGCATCCTTCGTGGTGCTGCGAATAACTGGTAAGAGCTTTGGCGGCCTCCAGCGCAGTCTTGTACTGTTCGCCATCATTGGCCTTGAAAAAACAATTCAATCGTATCATATCAGAATCTCTTCTTGGTTAACCTATAATTACTTAACGTTTAAACTTAAGAATTATTTTGTCAATAGGCGTATATACTGTTTTCAGATGCAAAAGTACATGGAAAAATTATCTTAATCAGAAAATTTGTCATCTTTGCATATGTTCGTTTTAAAAATTATATGATAAGTAAGTGTTTGACTCCAGGATGTTTTATGTTGAAATACACAAACAAGATTCGCTATCCGCAGAACGAATGAACCAAGTACGTCGTACAGGACAAACGTTAAGAGTATGCCAGAAATGATGAAGCAAGACCTTTCAGCTTTGTGCTGCTGATGGCTCTGGATGTGCTTTTAGCATGGCCTCAACCTCGTCGCGATGTTCGTAAAGGGTGCATCCACCTGTATGTTCCCATCCGAGAGCTTTTGCGTTACGTATGCCGCGGAAAAGAGGCGATGCGAGTGCAGCCTTAAGTCCATCACGAGCAGCGTTGGTGTCGCTGAACGGCGAAAAAGGACAAGGTTCAGCACTGCCGTCGGGACCGATATGGAAGAATCCGCGACCAGCAGCAAGACAACCATCAAGTGCCTTCTCGTCACCAGGGAAACTCAAGAAAATCATTTCTTTGAACTCTTCGCGTCGCTGCTCTACAATCTGCTCCATCGCAGCCACATGCTCGTCGCCGAATGCCAGATGTGCCGTGCTTTCGTCGAAGGGGACATATTCGACATAAAAAACCAGTCGGCAGCCAAGCGATACCAGATGACGGAGGAATTGCTCGGATGTTACCTCACGATAGTTCTCGGTAGTTACTGTTATGCTGGTGCCGAAAAACAGTCTCTCTTTTCGGAGCATCTCCATTGAGAGCAAAGCTCGCTGGAAGACTCCGTTGCCACGTCGACCATCGGTGGCTTCCATCTCGCCTTCAAGGCTGATGACTGGCACCATATTGAGATGTTGCTTGAAAAAGTCGGTATAGACTGCACCTATCATCGTGCCGTTGGTGAATACGGGGAAGATAATATCCTCGACAGCAGCCGCGCTCTCCAAGAGGTCGCGTCGGGTTAAGGGCTCTCCACCAGCCAACAGACAGAAACTGACACCCATCGCAGCCGCATCGCGGAATATAGTGCCCCATTGTTCGGGAGAAAGCGTTGGCTTCGCATCATCGTTGCCGGCTATGCCGTTCTTGCGTGCGTAGCAGCCTTTGCATTGCAGATTGCAGGTTGTAGCTATGCTGGCGATGAGGAAAGGAGGCACATCAAGCGACTCCTTCTCTAGGTATTCTTGGCGACGACGCTCGGCCTTGCTAATTGACCTCTGCATCCGTGCCACAAAGCGAGTCTCACGAGGGTTGCTTAGCACGTTGAGATAGGCTTTCGCCATAATATTGCGGATACTCTCCGCCATGTAAGCACTAACGTCCATAATGTGTTGCAGGTTTCTTTTTTTAGCTGATTGGCTATCGTTAGGTTTTCTATTTCTTAAGTTGGGAGATTATTTTGTCGAGTGTGGAGGCGCAATTAGTAAGGTCGTCGAGAGTCATAAAACCACCGTTCCAGTTGGCTGCGAGGCAAGATGGTATCTCTTTGGCTTTGCGCTCGAGACGTTTGCCTTGTGGGGTCAGTTCGATGACTGTTTGGCGAGTGTCGGTAGTGCCTTTGGTTCTGACTATATGTCCTTCGATCTCCATGCGTTTCAGTAGAGGGGTAAGGGTATTCGACTCCAGCATCAGTCGTTCGCCGATCTCGCCAACAGTCAGCCGCTTATGCTCCCAAAGTACCAGAAGCACCAGATACTGGGGATAGGTCAAGCCTAGCGGCTCGAGCAACGGGCGATATGCCTGAGTGACGAGCCGCGAGGCTGAATAGAGGCGGAAACAGAGCTGATTCTCAAGTTTTAGTTGAGTGTACATTGGCTTAAAGCATTTCTTCGATATCTTTTTCGAAATCTTTAGGTTCTGTGGTAGGGGCATAGCGCTTCACCGTAGTACCGTCTTTGGCGATAAGGAACTTGGTGAAATTCCAGAGGATGTCGCTATCCTTCTTGGCTGAAGTGCTAAGAGTCTTCAGAAGAGTTTGAGTGGCTTTGGCTTTCAGACCCTTGTATTCTTCGGTGGGAGCTTGGGCCTTGAGCCATGTGAAAACGGGATGCTCGTCAGCGCCGTTGACATCAGTCTTCTTGGTAATCTGAAAGGTGACGCCATAGTTCACGCGGCAAAACTCCTGGATTTCGCCATCGGAACCGGGGTCCTGCTCCTTGAACTGGTTGCAGGGAAAGCCGATGATGACGAGACCGCGGTCGCGATACTTCTCGTTGAGTGCCTCGAGGCCATCGAACTGTGGTGTGAAACCGCACTTGCTGGCGGTATTGACGATGAGCATCACTTTGCCTTCGAATACTTTGAAGTCAATCTCTTTGCCGTTGCTGGCGACGGCTTTGAAGTCATAAATTGTTGCCATAATTATAAATGTTTTAATGTTTTTGATTTCAGCTTATTTTGATGGTCATTAATTGATAGTGTCTTTTACAAATTGACGGAATGCTGCAATATCATCATTATTGGGATGTCCGGCTTTGATTGGCCCCATGGCTCCAGGACAAACAAATTCGTGACTGTCGACCTTGATGCCACGCGCTTCGAGGGCTTTGCGCATTTGGGGTACGGGCGACTTGATGATAGCGCAAGATCCGAAACAGACAACACGTTTCACCTTATCGGGTGTAAGGGTATTGATGAACTTGACAACTTCGCCGTTCACCTTGCCCAGCATCACTCCGGCACCCAGCAGTAGAGTGTCGACCGTCTCCGTCAAAGGTTCTTCAACCGTTTTAGGGTCAACTCCAACAAGGTCTTTTACTGCCTCTGCCATCATCTTCGAATGGCCGAATTTGCTGTAGTATCTTATATCGTTTTTCATGGTTTATATTATTAATTTGATTTATGCCTAATTTGTTTGTATTTACATCGTAAACGACAATTTGTCTTTCTGATTTATCTATTTTCTGTCTTAATGTTATCTATTGCAGTTATTTATTGGATTTTAATTTATGTCGTTTGCGATGCAAATTTACACATGTTTTTCATAACAAAACTATTGGAGTATAACTTTTATGTTTTTTTAACAAATATCGTGCGCGACATTTCTCTTTGCAAAAATCACTACTTGCTTGATACTATTGCCCTCCGCGCAGCGTTTTGTCGGATGCAAGTTCTGAATCCATATCGTAGAACATGCCTCAAGGTCTTTTTATTGTGGGATGTGTTTTATATGTTACGAATGATTGTTTTTGCAGAAGTATCGCTGAGTCTTGCAAAAAAAAATGTTCGGTCCTGTTTATGTCAGGTTTAGAATCGACATAATCTCTTCTGTAAATGCGGTGAAACGGAGCAAATCCTCGATGTAGGGCTCGGGGTTGTCGCGGTTGAAGCGGACGAGGGTGGTGTGGGGGAAGCGTTGTGCCATCTGCTCGAAAGGGAGGCGAATGATGCCGGGGGTGTTGTAGCCGATGCCGAATTCGAGCAAAAGGAGTTTGCCTTGTGAGGCCTGCTGCACGAAATCGGTGTAGCGTCGCGCCTGCTGATGCCAACGGAAGTCTTCGACGAAGGAGTCGTCGATGCGTAAATTCATCGCAGCTGGGCTGCCGTCGGGCATGGTGGGAATCATCACCGTGGGTATGCGACAGTCGTCGATGATCGGTAGCACCTTCATCACCCACTCACGGTTATCTATCAAAGTCTTCGGTGTTCCTGATGCTGGCTGAAACCAGCGGTAGTCGCCCTGTGTGGCGAAGATGCGTTCTGTAGGGAAACCTGCCAGTTCGAACTGGCCGTCGACATTGGTCGTCACCACAAAAGCCTCGGGGAAACGCATGAAGAGCATCTTGTACAGTTCGGTGGCACCTGTGCGGTAACGGCTGAACCAGATATGCTTAGCCCAATAGGCCCAGTATTCTTCCTGCGTCTCGAAGGGGTGGAACGACGAGGTATAGAGGTCGGTGAAGCCGTAGCGCTCAATCCACGGGGCAAACTCGCGTCGGAAGTCCTCGCCGGCATAGTCTATACCGGCAGCGGTTGAAAGTCCGCTGCCTGCACCGATGATAATATGATCGGCCTCACGTATCGCCCGACGGAGGAATTCAAGCCTTTCCAAGTAACTCGCGGTAGATGTCATAGTCTATATCTTTGAAAATGTTGAAAACCACTTTTATCGTAGCATCCTTGCAAGCCTCGACGGCGATTTCGGCGGCACGGCGGTTGGGGAAGTGGAACTCGCCCGTGGAGATGCAGCAGAAGGCGATACTGCGGCAACCGTTGGCCTCGGCAAGGCCGAGACAGTTGCGGTAGCAGTTGGCCAGCTGTTCTTCCTGCTTTCGGGTGGGCACGCCATCGGGAATGATGGGGCCCACGGTGTGGAGGACATGGCGGCACGGCAGGTTGTAGGCCTCGGTGATGAGGGCCTCGGAGGTGAAGGCATGCCGATAGGTGGTGCCGCCCATCGTGTATTCCGGATGTACCGGCGGACACTCGGCGCCACTCATAGCCTCGGCGCATTCGGCACGCAGCTGCAGTCCGGCGGCACTGTGGATGCAGTTGTCGATGCAGGCGTGCAGCGGATGCCAGCAGCCCATCATCCGGCTGTTGGCGGCGTTGACGATGGCGTCGACACGCAGCCGTGTGATGTCGCCTTGCCAGAGGAGAGGGGTACAGCCCGACGCGGAGATGTCTTCCAAACTCACCACCACCTTGTCCTGTAGCTGGGCCTGCAGCTCGGCGTCCTGCGCACGGAGAAACTCTCTGCTCAAAGGCTGTGGCTCCCAGACATTCATCAGTGCCCGCAGCAGCCGTTGCTTCTCAGCCAACTTGGCTGGAATGTCGGCCTGTATGCGGTTGTGCTCCAGCAGGTAGCGTATGCAGAAGTCGATGTTTTCAATCCTGTCCATAGTATTTCTCGCGGTCGGTTACGATGTCGTGGAGGTTGTTGTAGGCCCAGTCAAGCAGTTGTTGCATGACGGGCATGAAGCTGCGACCACGGTCGGTGAGGGTGTACTCCACGCGCGGCGGCATCTCGGCATAGACAGTGCGGCTCACAAGCCCGTCGGCCTCGAGGCCGCGGAGGGTCTGCGTCAGCATCTTCTGCGAGCAGTCGGGGTTCTTCTGCTCGATGTCGCGGAATCGCATTGGGCTGTCGCTGCCACCGAGGGTGTAGAGCACCGCCAGCGTCCACTTGCCACCGATGCGTGCCAGGATGTTGCGGATGGGACATTCGGGGAAGAAGGGGTCTTGGATGAAGTCTTTGGTCATAAGGCAATTCTTTTTTCCGGATGCAAATGTACGACTTTTTTCGCAAACGGGCGGACTTTTTCGCTTAAGCCCGCCCGTAATGCTTTATGATGTAGAAGAAAGTTTACTTATAGAGTGCTTCTGCCAACGGGGCGATGTCGCCGGGCATATCGGGGTAGGCTTTGGCGAGAGCATCAGCAAAGGCAGCGGCATTCTTGCACTCGGCGCGGATCTGTTTGACCTTCTCGAGGTAGGCGATGCGGGCTTCGACAGCTGCTTTCTCCACCAATCCACCGTGGCCACCGATGAAATAGCGGGCACCCGTAGCGAGGCTGGTCTTGGTGGTTTCCAACTCGGCATCGATGGCGGCTGCACTACCCATCTGCAAGGGGCTCATGTGCATCTGATAGGGAGCCCAGTGGGTGTAGCACACCTGGCCGCCGATGAGGATCATGGCTCCGGGGAAGTCGGTCGAGGCACCGCGGTCGAAGCGGAAGTCCACGCCGGCATACTGCTGGGTGCTTCCAAAAGGCACCTCGGCGGCTTTCTGTGTGGGCAAGTCGACCATCGTCTCGCCGAACTGCTCGGCAAAGCCTTTCATCATGCCGCCATAGATGGGGCCTTCGATAAACTTAGGCATACCCTCGGGCATCACGATGGGCAGTTGGTCGCTGCCGCCCAGATGGTAGTCGGTGATGTCGGTCACCACGGGTTTGCCGAGAGCCTTGATGTATTCGGTAAACTCGGCGGCATTTACCTTGAAGAGGGGGTACTCCATCACCACGAGGCCGTCGCGGCCTTCGATGATGTAGCTGGCGTCGAACATCACGTCGTTCGAGTTGTAGACGTGCAGCTTGAATCCGTCAAGCTGATAGGCCTGGAATTGGCCAACGGTTTCTTTCTGTGCATTCATTGTCGTGTCGTTTTGATTGGTGTTTTCGTTGTTGCTTTTGCAGCCTACGGCAAGGATGGCGGCTGCGGCCATCAGGATGATTGATTTTTTCATTTCTTTATTTTTATTAAATGTTTACCAATTCAGCGGGTCGGCGAGGATGTTGCTGTCGGTCATGGGGCTGTCGGCCTCGGTGAAGTTGTTGGCACGGTACTGGATGCAGAGCATCGTCAGGTTCTCGCTTCCGGTGTTCTTCAGGGCGCGGCGGCCGTCGGGACTCACGCGGACGATGGTGCCTTCGCCGACGTGGAACTGCTCGCCGTCCACCTGGTAGGTGCCTTCGCCACGCAGGATGATGTAGAGCTCCTCGTGCGTCTTGTGGGTGTGCAGGAGGCCGCTGTCCTGACCTGGGACGAGGGTCTGGAACGACAGCTCGCTGCCCGTGGTGCCCACGGCCTGGCCCACGAACACTTTGCCCTGGATGACGTTGGGTCCCATCGGCAGCTCGTGCTCGATAATCTGGTTGATGTTTCCGACGCTGACGGCCTTGTAGTTGCGGCCACTCTTGATTGTTTCGATTGTTCTCAATGTTGTATGGTATTAATTGTTGTTTGTTTTTCGGCTGCAAAAGTACAACCATTTTTCCGTTCCGGCAAGACGGCACCCCGACGGAAGTCAGTTACCGCAAGGTAACCTTTGCGCAAAAACGGACATACAACATCTGCGGATTTAAGAATTTTTAACACGTCTTAAGTTCAACTCATAAATGCAACACTTTGGTCAAAAACAGAAAAAGGAGCGCGGAAGCCTTTAAACATTCAAAGGAGAAGCGCAAAAAAATGCGGCTTCCCCCTTGATTGCGGAAAAATGTGTATCTTTGTGCTCCTTCCAAAAAACCAAAGTATGGCACATCTATCCGAAATGCA
>JAFRZC010000180.1 GCA_017442765.1 Prevotella sp.
CTCCCTGAGAATGATATTTGCCCAAAGGAGCGACAATGAATCAGGACGCAAGAGTTTACAGAAATGGTATGTCAAGATATGTGAATTTGACAACAAGGCTTTCAATGATATTGCTGCTGCCATGTACGACAGAGAAGACGAGATACTCAACTATTTTGTGAACCGATCCACCAATGCTTCCGCAGAATCGCTCAATGCCAAAATCAAAGACTTCAGGGCGCAGCTAAGAGGTGTCATTGACAAGAAATTCTTTATCTTCAGACTGGTTAAAATCTTCGGTTAATCCACGCGGATATGCAGGTGACCCCAAAGAAACAGGAAAACGCCCACCATGTCAGTAGGCGTTACCATTATTACATTGTGTGTTCTTTCCACCTGCAAGTTTCTGAACGTTTTGAATAATAGCCAACGCTAATGTTTTACCCACGATGTCACACCGCCACCCTGCGCTCAGGGACTATCGGCAGTGCTTGGGCACAAAGGTACGAATAAAATGTGAAAGGAAAAAGAAAAGGCAAGGAAATTTGCTTTCCTTGCCAATAGCATTCTTTCCAATGTCGCTTACATGCGCTCGGGCACTTCGATGCCGAGGAGGCTCATGCCACGCTTGATGACCTTGGCGACGCATTGGGCAAGCATGAGACGCATCTGTCGGATTTGCGGGTCGGGTTCGCCAAGGATGCTGTAGTCGTGGTAGAACTGGTTGAACTCCTTGGTGAGCTCGTAGCAGTAGTTGGCGATGCCGCTGGGCGAGTAGTCTTTGCCGGCCTGCTCGACGACGGAGGGGAAGTCGCTGAGTTTCTGGATCAACTCTACTTCTTTCTCTGCCAGCGAGACCTGAACAGCAGCAGGCTTTAGTCCTTCGGCCTCGGCCTTGCGCAGAATACTTCGTATGCGGGCATGGGTGTATTGAATGAACGGGCCGGTGTTGCCGTTGAAGTCGATGCTTTCCTCGGGGTTGAAGAGCATGTTCTTGCGTGCATCGACCTTGAGGATGAAGTATTTGAGTGCGCCGAGACCCACGATGCGGGCAATCTCGTTGCGCTCGTCCTCGGTCATGTCGGCGTTCTTGCCAGCCTCGTCGGCCACGCGACGTGCGTCGGCAATCATGGCGGCGATGAGCTCGTCAGCATCAACGACGGTTCCCTCGCGGCTTTTCATCTTGCCGTTGGGCAGTTCCACCATACCGTAGGAGAAGTGAGTGAGCTCTTTGCCCCACTTGAAGCCGAGCCGGTCGAGCAGGATGGAGAGCACCTGGAAATGGTAGTTCTGCTCGTTGCCCACGACGTAGATCATCTTGTCGATGGGATAGTCTTCATAGCGCATCTCGGCGGTACCGATGTCCTGCGTCATATAGACGCTGGTGCCGTCGGAGCGGAGCAGTAGCTTTTGGTCGAGTCCTTCGTCGGTAAGATCTGCCCACACGCTGTTGTCGTCTTTGCGGAAAAAGAGACCCTTTTCGAGACCTTCCTCTACCTTTTTCTTTCCTTCGAGATAGGTCTGCGACTCGTAGTAAATCTTGTCGAAGCCTACGCCAAGAGCCTTGTAGGTCTCGTCGAAGCCGGCATAGACCCAGTCGTTCATCTTCTTCCAGAGTGCGCGAACATCCGTGTCGCCCTGTTCCCATTTTACGAGCATCTCGCGGGCTTCCTTCATCAGCGGAGCCTCCTGCTTGGCCTGCTCCTCGTCCATGCCCTGCGCCATGAGCCGGCTGACCTGCTCACGATAGTGCTTGTCGAAGGCCACGTAGTAGTCGCCGATGAGGTGGTCGCCTTTCTTCCCACTGCTCTCGGGTGTCTCGCCGTTGCCCCATTTTTGCCAGGCGAGCATCGATTTGCAGATGTGGATACCGCGGTCGTTGACGATGTTGGTCTTCACCACCTGCCAGCCGTTGGCTTACATAAACTGCGCGAGCGACCAGCCGAGCAGGTTGTTGCGCACGTGTCCGAGGTGCAGGGGCTTGTTGGTGTTGGGCGACGAGTATTCAATCATTACGAGCGGGCTGTCGGCCGTAGCCTTTTTGCAGCCGAAGTCGTCGTCATTGTGTATGTCGCTGAGTAGCTGAAGCCATGCCTCGGGTGCGATGACAAGGTTGAGAAAGCCCTTTACAACGTTGAACGAGGCGACGGCATCGCATTTCCCGACGAGATACTGTCCAATCTCGTGTGCCACGTCCTCGGGTTTCTTCCGTGCCACCTTCACGAAAGGGAACACCACCAACGTGAGGTTGCCCTCAAAACCTTGGCGGGTTTTCTGCAACTGTGCCTGTTCGGCAGGCACGTCCTGCCCGTACAATTCTTTTACGGCCTCTACAACTGCCGTGCTGATATTTTTCTCAATAATCATAGTCGTCGATATTTTCGCGGTGCAAAGTTACGAAAATTTCGATTAAGCGAGAAGAAAACGAATGTATTTGTTTTCCCGGGCGAGAGAAATTTATGCAATTAGTGAGCGAAAAACCAAATTTAGAAGCAGCGAATGCAGAGAAACGTTACCAAAAATGGCATTGGGGGTTGCCTGCCGGTGGTGAAAGACCCTTTGCCCTTGAGGGGCGAAGGCTAAAGTTTCCGGGTGCAAAAGCCATGCTTCCGCAGTGCAAAACATAGGTTTCCGCGGTTTTTGCTTATAGGCAAAAACCTTGTTCCGCAACGGCGGCGTGACATTTTGCGATGCGTGCCGACGTTTTTATATAGCACGGCCGACAAATTCTAACTCCGTGCCGACAAATTCTGACAAAAAAGCGGGTAAAAACAATTGCGGGTTATAATTTTTTTTTGTATCTTTGCGGGCGAATAGAACACATTTATACATATTTTTTATACTTGTTTATACTTGAGTTAAGTTTTTTTATAAAAAGCGCTTTTTGGGAGTTGCTGTCCGTGATGGATGGCAATTCTTGTTTTCTCTCCTCTCTCCCCTCTTATTTCAGGGTTTCCTGTTCGCGGTCGGGGTCGTAGTAGCCGCTGACCTGGCGCAGGAAGGCGCGTTTGAGCTTTTTCAGCAGTGCGGGCTTGCGTCGGGCGAGGTCGGTGTGCTGTGTGGGGTCGGCCTGCAGGTCGTAGAGTGCCCAGTCGCTGACCACACCCAGTTCGTTGCCTGTCTCATTGGTCTCGGGACCGCGATAGGGCGGCACCAGCGCATACTGCCTCCAGCGGTAGGCCAGTCGTCCGCTGGCCTCCACCACGAGGTCGTCGCGGTTTCTCATGCGTTGTCCGAGGAAGGTGTCGAGCATATCTTTCGAGTCGAGCCCCTCGGGAATAGTCTGTCCGATGAGTCGTGCCAATGAGGCCAGCAGGTCTTGCTGCGAGACGAGCACGTGGCTGTCTATGTGGCGTGTGTGCCCTTTCCAATAGACGAAGAAGGGTACGCGCGTGCCGGCATCGAAGAGGCTGTACTTGCCGCCGCGCAGCGAGCCGTTGGGGTCGTGCAGGGGTCGGCTGTCGCGTGAGCCGTCGATGTAGCCGTCGTCGAGTACGGGGCCGTTATCGGACGTGAAGATGACGAGGGTGTTGTCGAGCAATCCTTTGTCTTCCAGTTTCTTCATAATCTGCCCGACGCACCAGTCGGCCTCCACCACAACGTCGCCGCGCGGTCCGAGACGGGTTGCTCCGACAAATCGCGGGTCGGCGGTGCGCGGCACATGAGGCTCATGCAGGCCGTAATAGAGGAAGAAGGGGGCTGCTTTTTGACTTCCTGCCGAAGCGGGACGGGCTTGTGTCACCGAGTCGATGAACCAGCAGGAACGGTCGAGGAAATATTGTGCCATCTCGTCGTCCTTCCATCGCGCCCGCTCACCGCCTTTCATGTAGCCGATACGCGGGATGCCGTTGACAACGGTGTTCTGGTGGCCGTGGCTCCACTGCATCCTGACCAGCTCGGGGTTGGTCAGTGCGGTGGGCTCGCCCGGGAACGGTGTGTCGTAGTCCACGTAGATGGGATCGGCAGGGTCGCGCCCCACCACGTCGCCGTTCTCCACATAGACTGTCGGCACGCGGTCAACCGTGGCGGCGATGATGCATGAGTAGTCGAAGCCTATCTCCCGTGCGCCGGGAGCGATATGGCGGTTCCAGTCAATCTTACCGATGCCCATGCCGAGGTGCCACTTGCCGATGGCCGCCGTAGCATAGCCCGCCTGCTGAAACATCTTCGGCATGGTGAACTGGTCGGGCGAGATGAGCAGCGGCGCGTCGCCCGGCAGAATCTTCGCGTTCTCGTTCTTCCAGGGATACATGCCCGTGAACAGCGCGTAGCGCGACGGTGTCGATGTGGCCGAGGTGGCGTGGCCGTCGCTCAGGCATACTCCCTCGCGGGCCAGCCGGTCGATGTTGGGTGTGTGAATGGTGGTGTTGCCGTAGGCGCTCACGTCGCCCCAGCCCAGGTCGTCGGCCACGATAATGACCACGTTGGGCCGCTCCTGCTGCGCCATGGCGGGCACGGCTGCCGCCAGTGCCGCCAATACTGTTGTGCTCTTCTTTTTCATAAGTTAATTCTGTAGATGACGAAAGCGTTTCCGGGTAGGGTTATCTTGTCGCCGTTGCTGACAGAGGTAGTCGTGCTGACGGTGCTGACGGCATTGGGCGTGAGCGGTGTCACCCGTTGGTCAGGTGTTGCCGTGAGGGTGATGACCTCCGCTTTACGATTCTTAAAGTTCTTATCGGTTTTCAGCTCAAACGTCTGAGACAGCTCGCTCAGGTTAATCATCTTTACAACCATTTGCTTGCGCTGGAGGTCGCGGCCTGCGGTGACGAAGAGGGTCTGCTCGCCTTCAGAGTTGACTACCTCGAACATCTGGTCGACAGGGTTATCGCGCAGCATCTTGCACAGCTGATAGTTGAACGTCCGCGCGCTGACAGTGCTGCTGTTGAGGATGAGCGGCTGCATGTCGTTGCGGTCGATGGACTCCCAGTTGCGCATCAGCGGCCGGTCGGCCATGATGGGGTTCAGGTCGCCGTTGCGCTCAAGTCCCATCTTGAAGATGCCCTCTGCCAGGATGCTGCCCGGATATTTGCCCGACGGTCCGCCTACGCCGTTGCTCTGTATGCCCAGCTCACCGACAAAGATATCGATGCCTTGGCGTTTGTAGCTGTCGTACTTGTGGAAATTCTGCACGACCCAGGGGATGCCCTTGTAGTAGTGCTCGTCGTAGATTTCCAGCTCGCTCTTGTCGATGAACTCGTCCATGAACCGCTCTTTCTCTCCCTCGGTGCCCAGGGGGCTGTCGGCGATGAAGCGCAGCTGAGGATAGCGTTTCTTCACGGCAGAGTAGATCTGATGGTACTTCTCGTAATAGACAGGTCCGAAATCCTCGTTGCCAATCTCAATATACTTCAGCGGGAAGGGCTTGGGGTGCCCGTTCTTGGCGCGCTCTGCTCCCCAACGGCTGTCGGTGGAGCCGATGGCATATTCAATGGCATCGAGCAGGTCGTTGATATAATAGTTCACATCGGTCTCCTTGTGAAAGAAATTGCGGTTGTCGTCGCGGTTGACCCACTCCGTGCAGGCCATGCCCGTTGGGGTGACATACATGGCATCGCAGCCCATGTACTCGCAAAGCTCATAGAACTCGTGATAGCCGAGGCCGTCGGTGCGGTAGTGAGGCTGCCACTTGCTCCACTGCCCCGGGCGCCGGGCAATGTCGCCGATGGTCTTCTTCCAATGGTACATTGTCTCCTCGTTCACACCATGCACGATGCAGCCGCCTGGGAAACGGAGAAAATGGGGCTTATAGTCGATAAGGTTCTGCAGCACGTCGGCACGGAAGACCGACCGTCCGCCGTCGTAGGTGTCAGACGGGAACATCGACACCATGTCAATCTGAAAGCGTCCGCGTTTTGAGGGGATGATGGTGAGCATGCCTGCGGAAATGTTTTTCCCCGGTACGAGCTCACACTCGTACTTAGTCCATTTGCCTTTCTCTATCGTAAACGGCTTGGCTTCCGATACGGCATTCCCTTCTTCGTCGGAGAGCCGGAAGGCAATGGTTCCCTCATAGTCTTCGGTGCGTGCGTAGAACGACAGCCGGCATGGCACGCCCTGTTTGAATGCCATGCCGAAATAGCCTCGGTTATGGATGGCGGCACGGCCAAGGTCATCGCTGACGACGTTGACTGCCATCGAATGTGGGTTCTGCTCGTTCAGCGGATTGCGGTCGGTGAGTGTGATGCGGATGGGACTGTTGGCGAGCGGTGTGGTCGTCCACCCCACGAGCGGGTCAATCTGATAGACACGCTTGATGGGCTGCCGAGGGTTGGGCATGTCCTTGTATTGGTTGTTCTCGATGACAAGGCCTTCAGGCAGGTTGGCCTCCTCGAAGCCGCGGTTGCGGACCATCTCGGCATAGAGTCCGCCGTCGCCGATGTTTCCTATTTCTTCATAGTGCCAGCCATATATCATCCGTGACACCTTTTTGGCCTTTGACGTGCTGATAGTGACTTTGCTGGTTTGTGCGTGAGCATTTGCAGTGAGCAGTCCTGCGAGAACTGTCATGGGAAAGATGGTACTTGTCTTCATAATTTTTATCATTGTCATTTATTATTTCGCTTTCGTTGCCCTGCTCCGCTTGTTGTCGATGTGGAACTGTCCTTTCCTGTATTTCATGGGTACCAGTCCGGGACGGCATGTCTGTTTGTATTCCTTGGCCTGTGCGCCCCGGGGGTTGAAGAAGATGGTGGCCCACCATTGTCCCTGTTTGTCGCGGAAGAGGTTGTTGTGCCCTCCGCCGGTGATGGCGTTATAGCGTTCGGAGTAGGGGCCATAGATGTTCTTGGCCGATGCGATGATGCAGTCGTAGCTGTAGCGTGTCTTGTCGTTGTCTTGCTTGGGGCAGTAGGTGTCGGTGCCGTCGGGCAGCCTGTGCGACCAGATGGCTTGCACAAGGTGATAGCGTCCGCCTTCTTTGCAGATGAACGCCCCTTCGATGTAGGGCTCGGGCTCGTAGCAGGTCTCCTGAAGTTTCCGTATGGGCTCGGCAAGCCCCGTCATGTCGTCTTTCATCCGGGCAATGTAGTGGTTGTGGCCTACGAAATAGACTTTCCCGTCGGTGTCCTCAAAGAGTGAGCCGTCGATGTTGTTGAAGATGGGACCATCGTTGTTTCCGGCGATGTTGGCATAGGGTCCTTCGGGTTTCCCGCTGAGACTTTTAAGGATGAAGGAGCCTTTTCTCCCAGTCTTAGAGTCATTCATGCAGGCCACGATAAACCAGCATTGTTTGCTTTTGATGTAGTGCATCTCAGGTGCCCAGACGGCGCGGAAGCGGTTGTCCATCACGTCGCCGTTGAGCGACAAGCGCGGGTGTCTCTCGCCTTTCCCGAATACCTTGGGCTCGCGTTGCCATGTGGCGTCATCGTCGAGCGACCACACGCGCCCCAGACTCTCCCACGATTTCATGTCGTGTGAGCGGAACACGTAGATGCCGTCGTTCCAGTCCCAACAATGAGTGCGTCCCGGGAAATGCCTTTTGGGATCTGCTGTGGTGCCCGTGAGGTAGTAGTAGCCGTCGGGGCCGAGCGTCATCCATGTGTCGCGCATCCAGTAGTCTATCAGCGGCACCGTGCCTGCGGGTATCCGGGCAGCGGGGTCGGAGGTTCTGGCCTTACCGTAGCGGTTCTTTCCGCTGGTGAGCGTGAGTGCAGCCAGCAGCATGATGAGGATGAGGGGGGTGCGGGGGGCGATAGTTTTCATCTGAGAACAAATTTTTTACCTTTAGTGACATAAATGGGGGTGCAGGGGTGCGAAGGTACGGGGGTGCGAAGTGCGAGGTTGCGGCCTTGCAGGTCGTAGAGGGATAAGGGATGAGAGATGAGGGATGAGGGATTGTTACTTTCATCCTTAATTCTTAATCCTTCATCCAGAATCCCCGTTGTGTTATCGATGGTGAGCGATGCCTTTGCCGTTCCCCCGTCGGCGGCGTATGCGGTGATGGTGGCCGTGCCTTGCTGGTGGCGGGTGATGGTGCCTTGCTCGTCAACGGAGATGATGTCGGGGTTGCTGCTTTCCCAGTGAAGGCAGGTGTTGGTGGCATCGGCGGGCAGGATGGTTGCTTCAAGTTGTTGCGACTGTCCGACGGCGCAGTTGGCCTCAGCGATGGCGATGCTCTTGACGGTGATGCCGCCTGTCTGGTAGCAGAGGATGTTGTCGAAACGAGCCTCCAGTTGTTTTTTTGTAAGTGCCGGCCGCGAGGGTTGCCAGTTGCCCTTCACCACGGCCACCTGCTCGTTGTCCACGAGGATGTGCACTCCGTCGGCCTCGCGGCGCGAGCGCAGGTGATAGCCTGCGGAAAGGTCCTCATGAACATAGACGCAGAAGGGTCGTGCTGCCGTTCCCGACTTTGTTTGCAGGTAGAGTCGCACGGCCGAGGTCTTCACTGGCGGGAAGGTATAGGTGTTCATCTCGCTCAGTCTGGGCTCGCCTTGTAGCGTGGCCTCCACCTTTTTCCATGAGTTTCCCTCCTTCACCATCACGACGACGCGCGACGGCAGGTCGAACGTCTGGCTCAGATAGGGATAGCTGCCCTCTAACCACAACACGTCGATGCCCGACACCTCGGTCTCGTGGCGCAGTTCATAGACGTAGGAGGTGGTGGGGTAGGTGCTGGTTGGCGAGAAGGAATACTGCCGCATGGTTTTATGCTTGAGCGGCAGCGACAGTTGCTCGGTCGCCGTGCCCTGCTCGCAGGCTGTCACCTTGAGGCACTTCTCTGCATAGTCGATGGTAGCCCGCACATAGTTGTCCTCATCTACATAGACGGGATAGAATCCCGCCTCGCCCGAAGCCGGGATGCTCCCGGCATCCATGTCGGCGGAGAACTCGTAGTTCCAGCACGGGTCGCCTTTCGCGCGGATGGTCTCCTCGCCGTTCTGCCACTCTTCCCAGCCGCAGATGCCGTCGCCCCACTCGTCCCATCCTGTGGTGTATTGTATGGCGTCGAAACTGACGGTCGGCGCGGAGGCCACGAGCCCCACCGTACCTTTGGCGGTATGGCCGATGTTGATGTCGCCGTCGGTGGTGAGGCACATCTCGTCGAGCATCACGCGCAGGCGGTCGTGGTTTCTGTAGATGGTCAGCGTGTGCCACGGCTCGTCGTAGCCGGACGCGAGGGGATGGTCTTCGAGGAAGCTGAACTTCGCGGGCAGGTCTTTCCGGGCGGTTTCGCTGATGCCGTCGGCGCAGTTCGTAAGCCGCCATTTGCCCTCGCGTCCTATCTCCACGCGCGTCCAGTTGCGCTCGTCGGCGTAGAAGGCGTAGGCACCGCCCCAGTCGTCGCTCCCCGCGAGGCGCAGGGGCACCTCGAAGCGGTAGTTCGTCTCGGCAGGCTTTCGCAAGAGGAGCTCGCCGCCCGCCGCGTCCGTAGGCGACATCACCTTGTCGGCCACACGCCATTTGCTGTTGTTCAGGAACTGGAAGGGGTGGTAGATGGTGTAGTCGAGGTAATTGATGAACGTGGGTTGCGCCGGTGCCGGATGGTAGCCGGGCGTGCCCTTCACGGTGGCCTCCACCACAGGCTCGGTGCCGAAGAAGTGTATGCGATCGATGCTCTGCTGCTCTACGCCGTCGATGAACGCCTTATAGACCATCCATCGCTCGAAGCCGCCCGGGCCGGCGATGAAGTTGGGCTGAGCCGGACCAATCATGGCGGGGTACATGTCGGCCTCGCCCGATCCGTAGAAGCCGAAGTCGATGAGCTGCTGGCTGGAGCTCGACGTGTTGCTGCTCACTCCGGCCACGGCCACGACGTTTTCTCCTGTCTGCAGCCACGACGGGTCTATCGTGCGCACGGAATAGGTGTTGTGGTTTGAGGTCACCTTTATCTCGTGGCCGTTGATATAGAAGGTTGCCGTGCCGTTCACCCATAGTTTCATGCTCACGTGTGCGGGCACCTCGTCGAGGGTGAGCCGCCGGCGTATATAGATGTTGTTGGTTTTCCAGAATGTCTTTCGCGCCCGTACCCTCGCGTTGGTCATCGTCGTGCCGGAATACAGGTCGAACTCCTGATAGCCGAATCCGCCCTGTCCCGCCGTCCACGACGAGTCGTCGTAGCCGGCCGCCGTCCAGTCGCCCGTCGGAGTCGTCGTCAGGTAGCGTGCGTCCCAGCCGCCATGCTCGGCGGTGGGGGCGATGGGTGTGAAGTCGATGAGCTGCTGCTCGGTGTTGCGGGTGAGCACGGGATGCGGCAGCTTCTTCGCGTTAGAGAAGTTCATCGGCTGGTCGCTGACGGCGCAGCCCACCTGGTACATTCCTGAGCGCGGCCCCATGCGGTTCACGGCATAGAAGATATAGTAGTTGTCGTGGTAGCGTGCCATCTCCGGACCCTCGAAGTTGATGTGGTTCAGGCTTGTCGGGTGTCCGCGCTGGTGAGTCATCTGCACGCGGCCCTCGGTGATGTCCCAGCGCGAGAAGGGCGAGTTCATGCGGAACGCCCACACCTCGGGGCCGTCGATGTTGCTGGCCGCGCCCGTCATGGGGTGGGGGTCGGCGGGGTTGCGCTTCTTCACCCAGTAGATCTCGCCGTCCTCGTCCTGGAATATTTGCACGTCGATACCGTAGTCGTCGAACGGCTCCGCCAGCGTCTGCTCCTTGTAGCTGCCTTGCGGCTCGGCGCAGTAGGCATGACCGATGCCGTTGAAATAGCTGTGCCACACGCCGTTCCGATAGAGCAGGTCGCCCGCGCCCACCTGCTTATAGGTGGAGGCCTGCGTCCACTTCGGATTGTTGAGCCACGTTGCGCCGTCGGTGGTGACGGCTTTCACGGGATTCGACCACGAGACCATGTCGCGCGACCGGTAGATGGTGCCCTGCGTTCCGCCGCCCATGGCGTAGTAGTAGCCGCGATGACGCTCTATGCAGCCGTCGCGCATATTGAGCACGGGGTTGATGAATTTCTGCTGGGCCGTTGCCGACAGCCAGGCTGCTGCCGCTATGACGGTGAGGTTACGTATGTTCATATCGGTTTGTGGAAATTTGCGTGGCAAAGATAGCCGATTATTAGTTCCCGGGCGGGTAAAATTGTTCGGAATAAGGGTAAGAATGGCTTTTTCTGCGTTTTTACTCGTGTTAATTAGTCTTAAACAGAGCATGAGGATTTTAACAAATTCTGTCTGGATTTTTTCCAATTCTGGAGCGCGAAACCACCCCTTTTCCACCCTTTCACTCCTCTTTTATACCCTCATCCCTCTTCTTTCATCCCTCATCCTTTCCCAAACATATATGTTTCGGGTCGCAAAACACGGTCTTTCGGGGTGCGAAAGACGGTCTTTCGCAAGGCAAAACATATATGTCTCGCGGGTGAGAGATATATGTTTGGGAAAGGATGAGGGATGAAAGAAGAGGGATGAGGGTTTAAAAGGGGCTTATGGGTCTGAGTGTCAGCGACTTGACGAAAGTCGCTCGTGATTGAAAAATTTACGGCCACGCGATTTTTCGTGGAAAAATCTTCATTCTCCGCGTTAAAAGAAATCGGGCAATCGTTAACAGATGTAAAAATTGGAGGGTTCTGATGGGTCACTCCACCCACTCGGCTTTGCGGGTGATTTCGTCCTCCTGATAGTTGAAGGTGCTCTCGGGTTCGAGCGAGAGGAGTACACAGCCGATAATCTGTTCCACATCCTCGACACCCTTGGCGGTCTCGCGCTCGTGGAGGTAGATGTTGAAGGTGTAGGGCTTCTCGGTATCGACCTCCCACGTGCCGCGAAGGATGACCTTGTTGCCGTCGGCATCCATCGTGTGGTTGTCGTAGTCGCCGTTGCCGTAGAAGGTCTCCACGCCCCGGGGATAGTCGGACAGCTCTTTCCCCTGCTCCTCGTATTTCCATGAGCCGATGACGAACGCATCCCACTTGCTGGTGGCAGCGATACTGTTCTTGGCTTTATCCTCCTGTTCTTTCTGCTCGCCTATTTTCTTGGCAAACTTGATAATATCGAGGCAGCTTGTGAGCAGCAATGCACAGGCTGCAAATGCAAGAATCTTCTTCATGGTTTATTTCCTCCTTTTGTTTTTATAGTCTCTGATGCCAGCCTCGGCCTCGCGCAGCAAACCTTCGTATTGCCCTTCCATGCCGGCTTCGCGCAGGGCGGCCCGGGCGGCTTCTATCTGTTTCTGGGCTTCGTCCACGTTCATGTCGCCCTCGCGTAGCTTCCGGTTGATTTCCTCGTCGCCGGGGATACCCGCTCTCTTGTTTTTCTTCATCTCGGCAGCCGTCTTTTCGTCTAGTTCCTTGTCCGACTGCTTGAGAATTTCGGCGAGGGTCTTGTTGCCTGTCGTGGTCAAAAACGGAAAGGAGGTTGACGAGAGCCAGTTGGGTTCTTTCTTTTTGAGCCAGCTCTTATCCGACGAGCCGTCGGGCTTGTCGCGACCGAGGAAATTGCCCATGCCGTCTTTCCACACGAAGCAGCCACGTTTCTTGTCCCACTCCTTGTGCACACCCATGAGGTCTTTGCCCTCTTGGGTGATGTTCTCGGCAAAGTAGTCTTCGTCGATGGCATGAAGAGGCTTTGAGTCTTTCACGTCGCAGAGGTAGCTGCCCATGCCGGTCTTCCAGACTTCTTTCTTCAGTTTCTTGTCCCACTCCTTGTGCACGCCAGGTGCATCCTCGTTCACATAGTTAATGGCTCCGGCCGTAAGCGGAAAGGCTAAGGCCACCGGCAACAGGGCCAGAATCATGCTAAATTGTTTCATAGTTTTTTCGGTTTTTTTGTTACAATGTCTAAGGTAGAGACCAATATCGGGTACAAAGATATGGTTTTTCATCCATAAAACCAAATATCACAGGCCATATTTTTATACCATCAGGTGGTAAACCCCACCGGCGAGGTTTTTGATGACACCCTTCATCTCGAGCGAGAAGAGCACAGCCGTGAGCCGACCGATGGGGATGCCAGTCTGTACGGAGAGCATATTGATTTGCAGGTCGTTGGTACGTTGGAGCGTGCCGACCACTTGCCGTTCCTCGTCGGTGAGGTCGGGGAAGATCTGCCGCTCTATGCCTTGCCGCTGTGCTTCTTGCAGTGTGGCGGCGGTCTGCCAACCCATGCTCTCCACGAAGTCGCGGGCAGAGGTGATGAGGGCAGCCCCGTTGTTGCGGATAAGGTTGTTGCAGCCCTCGCTGTAGGGTGCGCCGACGGCTCCGGGGAAGGCGAACACGTCGCGGTTGTAGTCGCGGGCGATACCGCAGGTGATGAGGCCGCCGCCCTTGGCCGCGCTCTCCACGAGGATGCATGCGTCGCTCATGCCGGCCACGATGCGGTTGCGCCTGACGAAGTTCACTCTGTCGGCTCTCGTCCCCGACGGATACTCGGTCAGCAGTCCGCCATTTCTCACCATTTCATCGGCGGTCTGCCGGTGTCGGGGCGGATAGAGGTCGTCCTGTCCATGCGCGAGCACGGCCACCGTGGACATGCCGTTCTGCAAGGCATGGCGATGGGCGCAGATGTCGATGCCGTAAGCCAGTCCGCTCACGATGAGCGTCTGCGGACAAAGGGCGCGCAGCTCTTGTGTAAAGCGGCGGATGAGGTCTTCGCCATAGACGGTGCTGTGGCGCGTGCCCACGATGCAGACGACATGCTGCGGGTTTAACGTGGCCGAGCCTTTATAATAGACGACCAGCGGGGCATCGTCGCACTCGCGCAGCCGCAGCGGATAGTCGGTGTCGTTCATCGCCAACGGCCTGATGCCGTTATGCTCGCAGAACTCCAGCTCAGCCTCGGCACGGCGGAGCGGTTCATCGACATTGGCAAGTGCCTCCATGAGCCGGTCGGAGGCATCGGGCATCATGTCGCGGATGTCGCGGCGGTGCTCCATGACGGCCGTGGCCGAGCCCATGCGACGGTAGAGCTCGAGCATACCCGCCAGGGAAAAATAGCTGACGCGGGTCAGCGCAATGGCATTTAAGATTTCGTTCATAGGAATTTGGCAAAGGCGCGGTCGTAGTCCTCGGAATTACTGAGCCTCCCGTTGATGAGGCACACCAGCTCGGCTGTCGCGCGGAAGCAGAGCTGTTCGTCGGAGGCGCGGTAGATGTCTTGATAGAAGATGTAGCGGATGCCCTCTTTCTTGAGGTTCAGCCGCGAGAGGAACTCGTCGTCGCAGCGCAACGGCTGCTTGTATTGCATGTTCATGCGTGCCACCACGGCATCGATGCCCCGGCTGTGCAGCTCGGCAAAGCTCACGCCGAGGCTTTTCAGGAAGAGGTGGCGCGTGTGCTCGATGTAGTGCAGGTAGTTGGCGTTGTTCACGATGCCCTCGATGTCGCACTCATAGTCGCGCACCTCCATGCGGGTCTCAAAAATATAGTCTTTCATATTCTCTGGCTTATCACTTTTCTGGGGGCGGCACGCCGCGTCCCTACTTTCCGTGTTTGTCTGTGGTCTACTTTTCACTCAGCAATGCCACGGCGGCGTTTTTATGTTTTGAGGAGATAAACTCGTAGCCGATGCGGCAGCGCAGGCAGTCCTTGCGTTCGCAATACTCGCGTCGCAGCTGGATGAGTGCCTGCGAGTCGCCGGCATTGCTGGCCGTCAGCCCGCATTCGCGCCATAGGCTGACAATGTGGTTGTGCTCGGCTTTCAGTTGTTCGAGAAAGTCGAACGCACGGTCGCAGAGATGGTCTTTCCGTGTATGCCGGCCGTATGCGAACAGCATGGGCACAATGGAGTTCACCATGAGTAGGTCGAGCGAGGCCGCCGACAGCCGTTTCTCGCTTTTCCTGCTTTCCGCCCCGAAGGTATAGTGGGTCTGCCAATAGTCTGACACCTGCGTGGCGAGCATCTTCTTCGCCTCTTCAACGGTCTCACATTCCATTAGGTTGCGCAGTCCTGCGCGTCGTGAGCAATAGAGGTTGGCCAGTTGCGAGATACGGATGTTGGGAAAGTTCTGCGGGCGCAGCCGGAGATACCGCCAAAGTTTAAAATTCATCGGTTTCATCGAGAATTTATGAGCCAGATAGCGGTATTCGGCGGATAGCCTCTGGTAGTATTCGTCGGCCTGGGCTGCCTCGCGGTGCTGCCGGGGCAGGGCATCGGGCGAGAGCATTCCGGCCTGTCCGAAGAAGATGGCCTCTATCTGGAAGAGGTTGTCGCGGTGGTGGGCGCAGGCATCAAGCGGCACGGCACCGGCCCATGCCTCGAACGCGTCGCCGTTGATGCCGAAGCCGAAGTTGCGGGCCAGTGTCACGAAGAAAGCCTGCTCCCATGAGCCGTTGGCTTGCTCGGCCCTGTGGCGTATGGCCTCGGTCTTCTGCTCAAGCCGTTCAGCCTGCAAGGCGCTCATCCACGAGTGGAGCATCAGCGGCGACAGCTCGGGGATAATCTGATAGCAGGGGGGATAGCGGTCTTCGGCCAGCAGTCGCTCATAGTTGCGCGTCACCTCTTCGGGCACCGTCACCTGCAACTGCGCCAGCCGCTTTCCGGCTTTGGTGACCACGTCGGTGTCGATGATGCCGCACACATGCAGGATGACATTGTCGTAGGCATCGTCGTGCTGATGGCCATGGGCATACCAGTCGCCGGCCCTCTGGTGTATCTCCACATTGCCCACCCACAGCGTGCCGTCCAGTTTTATCTTGGCATTGAAGAAGTCGGGACCGCTGTCGCGCCGGTTGTAGAGACCGGGGTCGATGATCTCAACCTGCTGCCCGTCAGTGGTTGTCAGTCCACCGGCCGGCAACAAGCGGTGTTTCCATACATAGTGCAACAGCTGTTCCTGCTTCCGCATCATCGTTCACAATAAGTTGCAAAGATAATATAAAATCGGTGGAACACTCTTTTTTAATACATTATTTAACAATTCACTTTTTCATTTTAACACAGAGAATGAAGATTTTTCCACGAAAAATCGCGTGGCCGTAAATTTTTCAACCATGCGTGTGCAGTTGGTTAGCCCCCTAAATTAGAGGGTTGGGGGTCTTCAGAGCGGCAAGTGTGCAACTTTCCGTTTTGCGAAACATACATCTCTCACCCGCGAGACATCTATGTTTTGCCTTGCGAAAGACCGTCTTTCGCACCCCGAAAGACCGTGTTTTGCGACCCGAAACATATATCTTTCAGAAATGTGAGGTGAGAGGTGAGGGGTGAAAA
>JAFRZC010000181.1 GCA_017442765.1 Prevotella sp.
CCTATCGGCATTTCGAGCCTCGGCGTGAACTTCACCGCCAACAACCTCTGGATGATTACGGCCTACAAGGGATTGAACCCCGAGACACCGGGTGCCGTCTACCCCATGAGCCGCAGCTTTAGTTTCGGAATTAAGATAATCTCGATGATTTTAGAAACCACCTTAGTGTCATGGGATATAGTATAGACATTCTTGTCCACGTCAATAAATCCTTTGACTTTCCATTCCTCGCCATCTGTCTCCAGATGTTGCTTGTATGTACTTATTTCTGCTGAAAGCAGTTCTTGAAATCTGTTCTTGTTCATGTAAATTACGTTTGAAAATGTCCGACTTACCCACTAACTCAAAAAGGCTGATTGATGCCCCTTGTTCCGTGTTGCTAATTTTTGCCCACAAAGATACGAATAATTTTCTAACGAGATGCATAATCGCCTAAAAAAATACTTTCATTAGCCTTCTTTTCTTGGAAAAGCGTCCAATGGTCGAGCGGTGAAGTCCATTTTAATTGGATAACGGTTTTTTTCATAAAATGGAAATCATAAAAAGGAAACAGTTGGTGTCGTTAGCATTTTTTTTTGGTAACTACTCCCATCTCACAGGATTTCTTGGATTATTGTAACGGTGGTCCTCAACTGGAAGATTTTTCATGGCTCTCTTACAAGCATGGTCAGCAGGAGAAATGCTGTTGACCATGTTATAAGGCGACAGAAAACGTGAACGTACAGAAAACGTGAACGTACAGAAAACGTAATCAGCGGCAGCCGCATCACCAACGGCGGGGTTGTCCGTTCTTATCTAAAAACAAAAGAAAAAGTGTTATTTTCTTTGTGCGTATTCGTTTTTTTCGTAACTTTGCCGCCGTGAACGCGAACAGCCGTCGCCGCAGAGCGGCAAAAGTACTGCTGGCAGTATACATCCCGATGTTGCTGCTATCCCTCCATGTGCACCACCAGCGCATGGCGGAGGCGGTAGACTGCTACCAGTGTGCCCACCACCAGCCGCATGCCGGACATATCACGGCCGTGCAGGATGCCCTGCACGACTGTCTGCTGTGCCAGCTCCAGAGCGAGGCATTCGTGGCTGCCGACGAGGTGGGTGTGCCGGTGATGGCTGCTGCGAGCGATGATGTCGCTGCAATACAGCAGCCAACGCGGCAGACTACGGTGGCGAGCGTTCGTTTGCGAGGTCCTCCCGCTTGTTTATGTTAGTGTTTTTCGGAAGCATGTTTCTCGCTGAGAAGCATGCACATAGGCATATATAAACAGCGAAAGATATGATGATACATATTTTGGCTGCCGCCATGCTGTGGTGTGAGCAGCCAGACACCACCGTCAGCCTCCAGGGCGTGACGGTGACGGAGAATGCCCGACGCGACTATCAGATGCGCACGTCGCAGTCGGCTGTCCAGGTGAGTCATGCCTACCTGGAACAGAACTTTGCCGGCAGCCTCATGCAGTCGCTCGAGGGAATACCCGGCGTGAAGGCCATGTCGATAGGCTCCGGACAGTCGAAACCCACCATCCGCGGACTGGGCTTCAACCGCATGGCGGTGACCGAAGATGGCGTGAAGCACGAGGGACAGCAATGGGGCGACGACCACGGACTCGAGATCGATCAGTTTGCCATCGACCGCGCCGAGGTGGTCAAGGGTCCGGCAGCCCTGCTCTACGGCTCGGATGCCATCGGCGGTGTGCTCAATCTCTTCACCAACCATATCCCGACGGAAGGCTTCGAAGGCGGCGTGCAGCTCTTCGGACGTACCAACAACGAGCAGCTCGGACTGTCGGCGAAGGTGGGCGGACGGCGCAACAGGTTCTTCTATCGTGCCAACCTGACGTGGATTGACTATGCCGACTACCAGGTGCCGACGGACAGCATACAGTACTACTCCTACTATATCCGTCTGAAAGACCGCCGACTGCGCAACACCGCAGGGCGCGAACGCGACGGAAGCCTGATGCTGGGCTATGCCGGCTATAACTTCCACACCGACATCCGCGTGTCCGACTCCTACTCGAAGAGCGGCTTCTTTGCCAATGCTCATGGGCTGGAGGTGCGACTCTCCGACATCGACTACGACCACTCGCGGCGCGACGTCGACCTGCCCCACCAGTGGGTGAACCACCTGAAGGTGCTCAGCCACACCACATGGCGCAACGAACAACTCGCCGTGGAAGCCAACCTGGCCTACCAGAACAACGTGCGCGAGGAGAACTCCGAACCCGTCTCGCACGGCTATATGCCCACTCCGCCCAACACGCTGGAGCGGCGCTTTGTGAAGAATACCTATACTGGCAGCCTCGGACTGAAGATGTCCGTCGGTGAGCAGCATGAGCTCAGCACCGGTCTGCAGGCTGAATATCAGCACAACCGACGCGACGGCTGGGGATTCATCATTCCCGACTTCGAGCAGATGAGCACCGGTGCCTACCTCTTCGACCGTTTCACCCTGCGCGACAATCTCATCCTCAATGCCGGCATACGCTATGACTTCGCGCGTACGCGTGTTCATTCTTATTATGACTGGTATCCGACGCCGATTGGCGCGGCATACGGGGATAGTCGAGGGTGCGAAGGTACGGGGGTACGGGGGTACGAGAATAGGCTTGGTGGATATCTCGCGCCTTTGCGCCTTCGCGCCCTCGCACCCTCGCAAGACTACGAGTACAAGGAGCGCTCGGGTGCCTTCGGCCGCCACTTCAACAGCTTCACCTGGTCGGTGGGCGTCAACTACAATGTCGGCCAGTGGGTGCTGAAAGCCAATGTCGGCAAGAGCTTCCGCGTGCCGATACCGAAGGAGCTGGGAGCCGACGGCATCAACTATCACATCTTCCGCTACGAGAAGGGTAACAGCCAGCTCGATCCCGAACAGTCGTACCAGCTCGACATGAGCGTCAGCTGGGGCAACGAAACGTTCACCGTGCAGCTCGACCCCTATCTGAACTATTTCCCCAACTACATCTATCTCAACCCGACAGCCGACTACGTGGAAGGGCTGCAGCTGTACAACTACCGGCAGGCTCGCGTGCTGCGCTATGGATTCGAGGCTCAGCTGCAGTGGATCATCACTCGCCATTGGGAGGCCTCGCTGCGCGGTGAGTATCTGTATGCCGAACAGCTGTCGGGCGAGAAGAAAGGCTATACGCTGCCCTTCTCTACTCCATGGTCGGCCGATGCCGACATGAAGTACAACTTCGCATGGCGAGGCAAAGGTTTCGTGGGACTTAACCTCCACATCGTTGGCGACCAGCACGACATCGTGCCGCCAGAGAAGCCTACCGACGGGCACGTCACGCTCAACGCTTCGGCGGGGAAACACTTCGCGCTGGGGAAGAACACACTGAAGGTAGCACTGCATGCTGACAACCTGCTCAACAAGCGCTATTACGACCACACCAGCTATTACCGCCTCATTGACGTGCCCGAGCCGGGACGTAACTTCTCGATGATGGTGGGGCTGGAGTTTTGAAGAATTGAAGAATTAGAAAACTAAAAAATTAAAATAGAAATGATTATGAAGACAAAGAATTTTCTGTATACGGTTCTCGTTATCGTATGTTGCGGCATCGCCGCTTGTTTCACCGCCTGTGGGGGTGACGACGACGATAAAGACATGAACAAACCGGTTATCTCCGACCAGGGCATCACAGCCAATCCTATCGACTGCCAGGAGTATCACCGAGGTGAGACAATCCCCTTCTGCTATACCTTCACCGACGATGTGGAGCTGGGCAACTTCAACATCGAGGTTCACTCCAACCACGACCACCACACGCACAGCACGTCGGAGGTGGAGTGTGAGGTAGAACACGATCACGAGCATGAGTCGGTGAAGCCCTGGGTCTATAATCAGGACTTCTCGATTCCCGCCGGACAGCGCACCTATACGGCACGTGTAGACATCGCTATCCCCACAGACATTGACGAGGGCGACTACCACTTCATGATCCGCGTGACAGACCGCGCCGGATGGCAAGAGCTCAAGTCGGTGGCTATCCGCATCGAGGAGTAGGGCTTTTGTTGATTAAGGGCATGTTCCTTTTAGTCAGCCGGACTTTTTTTAGTCAGCCGGACATGTTTTTTTCCAAAAGAACATAACCCACATTGCATGGGATTTCCCTGCAATGTGGGCTTAAGGTGATTGGAAACGGTGCCTTTGAGCGTGCCAAAATTCCTGGACTGACGATTCCTCTATCTGTGGAAGTTATCGGTGAGCGTGCTTTCTCACAATCTACTATACAATCGGCCGTTATTCCATCAGCCATTAAGACTGTCAGCAATCATGCCTTTGATGATTGTAGGGAACTCAAGAGACTCGAATTGCAGGAGGGCGTTGAAATCATAGGGGGCGGTGCGTTTTCTGGGTGTAAAAAGCTCGTGTTTAATGACATTAAATTCCCTTCTACCTTACGGGTAATTGAAAAAGGAGCTTTCTCCTATTGTAATCTTTCATACATAAAAATTCCTGATGGCGTTGTGAAGATTGGTCCCCGTGCTTTTCAATATTGCAATGTCAATGGTTTTGACCCAACGTCAGTATATCTGCCAGCCAGTTTAAAGGAGATAGGAGATAGTACTTTCTAGGGATCGATCAGCAAACAACGTCAAAAGCCCCTGCCGTTAAGAAAGCCCGCTATACAGTTGGCGGGGTGAAAACCAAAAGCCATATACAAGGGCTGACTATCGTTGAGATGAGCGACGGCAGCCGATGCAAGGTTATGGTGAAATAGACTATTGGGAGTTTTAAAGATGTAGGTAAGCTTTCGGGCTCGCATGTTCCTCTGTAAAAAGGCGAAAAAACAGGTGAAATAGTTGTGTGTCTCGCTGAAAAGCAGTATCTTTGCGGTCGTAAGGCAGTTATTGCCTTCACGCTCGGCCCGCAGAGGCGCTTGCCAGAGCAAGAACATTTGCAATTTATAATTTTCAAATTTTATAGTTTTATAATTTTCCATGAAGTATCCAGTAGGCATATAGAGTTTCGAGAAGATCCGCAGAGACGGATATGTTTATGTAGATAAGACGGCACTGATCTACCAGCTCGTCACGCAAGGCAGCTACTACTTCCTGAGCCGTCCGCGGCGCTTCGGCAAGTCGCTGCTCATCTCCACCCTACAGGCATACTTCGAGGGCAAGCGCGAGCTGTTCGAGGGTCTGGCCATCGCCGACTTGGAGAAGGAGTGGACGACAAGGCCCGTGCTACACCTGGACATGAACACGGAGAAGTTCGACGAACCGGAATCGCTGCGACGGGTTCTCGACCGTCATCTGCTGCAATGGGAAAAGCTCTATGGTGTAG
>JAFRZC010000182.1 GCA_017442765.1 Prevotella sp.
AGCCCAGGGCATCGCCCTGGGTCGGCCCGCAAGATGAAGTTGCGCCCTGAAAGGGCAAAAGCACGACGACTGTGGTAAGGCTTTTGCCCTTTCAGGGCGAAGGCACACCACTCTTCGTACCCGGGGCGATGCCCTGGGCTGGGTGCTTGTTGGCCTTTCAGGCCGCTTGTCTTCGTTTTTGCCATTGTTTCCGTGTTCATCAGTGTTCAGGTTCTCATTACTTGCAAAAGCAGAATTAGGTTATATGCAGCTAAAACTTCTGCAAAGTTATATATTTTTCTAAAAATACCGTTATTTTTATCGATATTTTTTTGCCTCGCTCACGCCGAAATTCCACCATCGCCCACCCTTCACCACACAACCGACAAGCTTTCACAATGCGAACGACGGTCTTTCACAAAGTAATATAATATATATTACTCGGTAATATAATATATATTACTCAGTAAAATAATATATATTACTCGGTAAAATAATATATATTACTTTGTGAAAGTTTAGCGTTCGCATCGTGAAGGCTAAACTTTCGGGTTATGGACACTGTTTTTGGGGATTGAGGAGCGGGTCGTCAGCGCGGTCGTAGTCCTCAAAAATCTTCTCGAGCCGCTTGCGCCTACGGGCATGACGGCGCCCCCTGAAGTCGAAGAGCGAGGCGAAGTCGAACGATATGCCCCCCGACGGCGCGGCCATGGCGGCACCCTGCCGGGCGGCCTCCTCCACGTCGAAGCCGGCCTGCGGGGCCTTGCCGATGACTACCACCTCGTCGAGCTCGCTCATGCGGGGCAGGAGGAAGACGGTGTCGGCGACCAGCAGGCTGTCGCGCGAGAGCTTGCGGGGCAGGAAACCCGTGCGGCCGAAGGTGACCTCGGTAAACTCGCCGCTGAGCGTGAACTCGCCCCGGTAGTTGGTGCGGGCGGTCTGGTTGCGGTCGGTGTGGATGGCCACGTCGCGAAGGGGCGTGTGCATGTCCATGTCGGCCACAACGCCACGGAAAGCCCCCTCCAACCTCCCCCCGAAGGGGGAGGCTTCTGAAGTTAGTTCTCCTATTGACTCCCTATTGGCAGCAGCCTCCCCCTTCGGGGGGAGGTTGGAGGGGGCATCCTGACTATATATATAAATAGGTATAAGGATGAGCAACAGAAAGACCGTCGATTTTGCCATGTCGGAATTACATTTGTGCAAAGATAGCCTTTTCCTGTCGGGGGAATTTAGCGGTTTTTGTTCTTTTTTGCTTATTTAATATTCGTTTTCGTAAATATGTTTAAAGAATATTTACTACCTTTGCACCCCAGAAAAAGAATACTAATTTTTGTAAACAACAGAAAGTAAATGAGTGCTTTAACCGCGGCCATTGTAGTGGTCTTCATCATCGGCTATTTCTTCATAGCCATCGAGAGTGTAACAAAAGTAAACAAGGCAGCCATCGCCCTGCTGATGTTCGTGGCCTGCTGGACGCTGTTCATGATTGATCCGTCGCAATATCTTGCCCAGGCCATCGGCGAGATGAAAGCGCAGATCGTGAGCAGCGAGATTGAGCGGCATCTGGGCAGCACATCGACCACGCTGTTCTTCCTCATGGGTGCCATGACGATAGTGGAGCTGGTCGATCAGAACGGCGGGTTCAACTTCGTGCGCGACACCTTGCAGACCAAGTCGAAGCGCGCGCTGCTCTGGCGCATCGCCTTCATGACGTTCATCCTGTCGGCCATTCTCGACAACCTGACCACCTCGATTGTGATGATTATGATACTCAGAAAGCTGGTGAGCGACAAGAAGGACCGGCTCATCTATGCCGCGCTGGTCATCATCGCGGCCAACACGGGCGGCGCGTTCTCGCCCATCGGCGACGTGACCACCATCATGCTCTGGAACAAGGGTGTCATCTCGGCCGCAGGCGTCATCATGGAGATTTTCATCCCGTCGCTCGTCTCGATGGTCATACCGGCCTACGTGCTGTCGCTGAGTCTGAAGGGCGACCTCACGTTCACCAAGGAGCAGGAGCAGTCGGTTGCCGCCAGCGAGCTCACCACGGCACAGCGCAAGACCATCTTCTTCCTCGGCGTGGGCGGACTCATCTTCGTGCCCATCTTCAAGACCATCACCCATCTGCCCCCGTTTGTCGGCATCCTACTCGTGCTCGGCATCCTGTGGACCGTGACCGAGGTGTTCTATGCCAACCTGAAGGTCAAGGAAGAGAAGGGTGCCATGCGCAAGCGCGTCACGCAGATGCTCAAGCGCATCGACATGGCCACCATCCTGTTCTTCCTCGGCATCCTCATGGCCGTGGCCTGTCTGGAGACCATCGGCGTGCTGACCGCACTGGGCAAGGGTCTCGACGTGGCCTTCGAGGGCAACCACTATCTCGTGACGGGTATCATCGGCGTTCTCTCGTCGATTGTCGATAACGTGCCCCTCGTGGCAGGCTGCATGGGCATGTACCCCGTGCAGGCAGCAGGCGACATGGCTGTTGACGGCATCTTTTGGCAGCTGCTGGCCTACTGCGCAGGCGTGGGCGGCTCCATGCTCATCATCGGAAGTGCCGCAGGCGTGGTGGTCATGGGACTGGAGAAGATCACCTTCGGCTGGTACATGAAGCGCATCACGTGGATAGCCTTCGTGGGTTACGTTGCCGGCATCTTCAGCTACTGGCTCATCCGCACCTTCCTGTTCTGATTATGAAAAGCCCCCTCCCAACCTCCCCCAGAAGGGGGAGGAGTACAATCGCCCTATGGCCTTGCGGCTCCTCCCCCTTCTGGGGGAGGTTGGGAGGGGGCATCCTATTCCTCTGCCTGTGTCTGCCTCTCCAGGCGCAGACGGTCTTCGACCAGTTCTTTGCTCAGGCGCAGGCTTTCGACGAGGCTTTTCCACGGGAGAAAGTCTATCTGCACTTCGACAACACCAGCTACTATCAGGGCGACACCATCCGCTTTCAGGCATTCGTGGTCGATGCGAAGACACTGCGGCCAAGCCACATCAGCCGCCCGCTCTACGTTGACTTCGTCGATCAGCTGGGCAACGTGCATGAGCGACAAATCGTGAAGCTCACCGACGGCATGGGCACCGGACAGATCTCACTGGCCAACACGTTCTTCACCGGCTACTACGAGGTGCGGGCCTACACGAAATGGATGCTCGCCTTCTGCGACGACCCGCAGTATTTCTCGCGCACCTTCCCCATCTACCGCAAACGGCTCAGCCCCGCCGAGCCACGCTCCATTGCCGAATATCGCATGGACAAAAGCATGATGCAACGGCCTATTGAGAATGTAAAAGGCCTGTCGGCACGGTTCTATCCCGAGGGCGGACAGTTCGTCGAAGGCCTGACCTCAGTAGTAGGCGTGGAGACGCTGAGTGCCGACTCGGGGCGGGTGAACGTCAGCGGCTTTCTCTTAAACGAGAAAGGCGAGCGCACCACACCCCTCGCCACCATTCACGACGGCATGGGAACATTCCTCTACACCCCCGGCGCGAAGCCCGCCAAGGTGGAGTTCGACTATGGCGGCAAGACCCACCGCTTCACGCTGCCCGCAGCTCAGAAAGAGGGAATCGTCATGCGCGTGAACACCCGACAAGACGAGATTGAGGTAAGAATTGACGCGGCTGGCGACAACCTGCCAACAGTCCTGTTCATCTTCTCGCAGGGCACACCCGTCAGCTACAGCCCCGTAGCCTTCCCTCTCTCCTCCTTCCGCATCCCCACAAAGGAACTGCCTGCGGGCATCGTCCGCCTCGCACTCATCAACACACAAGGCAAGGTGCTGGCCGACCGCTACTGCTTCGTCATGCCCGAAAAACAAATCCGGATGCAGGTGAGCACCGACAAGCGTTACTACATGCCCCACGAGAAAGCCACCTGCCACATACGCCTCACCGATGCCGACGGGCAGCCTTTGGCAGGCACACCCGTGGCACTGAGCATCCGCGACGGCATGGAAAGCGACTACGAGGAAAACAGCGACAACATCCTCACCAACCTGCTGCTCACCTCCAACCTGCGCGGCTATGTCCACCAACCAGAATACTACTTTGCCGACCGCTCCGCACAGCGCAGGAAGCTGCTCGACAACCTGCTGCTCATACGCGGCCAGAGCCACTACAATCTCGGCGAGGCCATCGGCATAAAACCCTTCTCACCACGCTATCTGCCCGAAGAGCAGCTGACACTCCACGGACAGGTGCGCTCGTGGTTCGGCAAACAACAGCGGGGCATTGGCGTGACCATCCTCGCACAAAACGACTCTGTGAACATCGCCGGCAGCACCGTGACCGACTCGCTCGGCTACTTCAGCGTGCCCATCGACGACTTCTCCGGCCGGATGGAAGCCCTCATACAAACCCGCTACGACGGCAAGCAGTTCAACCGCAACACCGCCGTGAGCCTCTTCCGCAACTTCGAGCCGCCACTACGCGCCCTCGACTACCACGAGACACACCCGTCCTATTTACAATTAGACAATTTACAACCTGAAGATTACCTCTTCCTCGGGAGAGTTGGGGGAGAGCCTGAGGATTCTATCTTTGGCGACATTCGGGAGTTAGACGAGATTGTGGTCACAGCCAAGCGCAAACACTACGACATCAACAAAGCCACGCAGGCCTTCGAGCGCAACATCGTAGCCTACTACAATATACGGCAGATTGTTGACCGTATGCGCGACGAAGGAAAGACGGTGGTCGATGATCTCGGGCATCTGCTCTATCAGCTCAACCCCAAGCAGTTCGACCGCGACGGCACACGCTACGGCACGGCGCCCCTGCGCTACAGCATCGACGGGCGGAGCATCGACCAGTCGTTTGTAACCCACGGTATTCTCGACCATGTGCAGACCGCCCTGCTCTATCAGGACCAGTTCCGCAAGACGGCATACTCATACGACCCGGAAAACTATCGCGTGAAGGAAAGTGAGATGCAGGACTTTTTCACCAATTCCACTGCTGAGACCGACACCATCAACTTCGGACAGCAGCGCGAGACCTATATCCGCTGCGATCTCACCGTTGACCCGGGATTCGAGGCATGGCGCAGCTATAAGCCCACCCACGGCATCCGCCGCACTTACATCCAAGGCTATAGCCTCACCCCCGACCCCTCTCCAAAGGGAGAGGGGAGTATAATGTTTTCCAATCGGGAAGTAACCACTCCCCACTCCCTTTGGAGAGGGGTCGGGGGTGAGGCTTTAGTGACCGACGAAAACGGAGAGATTGTTGTCGAAGTTGAAACCGGCAACAATCCCACATTCCTTCTTATCTCAGCCGAAGCCCTTGTGGACGGCCAGCCCGTAACGGCCTCTGGCCTGGTGAAAAGTGATAAGTGATAAGTGAAAGTTGAAAATTCACTAAACACTAAATACTAAATACTAAACAAACGTCTCCAGGAATTTCAGCGTTCCGCTGATGCCGACTTGGCGCGTGGTGGCAGGCAGGAGCAGCGTCTCGCCTTGACGCAGGCTGACGGTGTTCCCCTCGTCATCGGTAATCGTACCCTCGCCCTTCAGGCCAATAAGGATAACGAACGAGTCGAGGTCAGAATAGTCGAGCGTCATCGGCTCATCTACATCATAGACCGCCGTCGTGAAATACGGACAACTGACCAGTTCCACACCCTCGTTCTTCACGGGAGTATAGGGCGTGCGGTAGTCGGACTCCACGTGGTAATCGATACACTCAGCAGCCAGCTCGGTATGCAGCTCACGGGCATTGCCGTCCTTGTCGCGGCGGTTGAAGTCGTAGATGCGATAGGTCACGTCGCTCGTCTGCTGTATCTCCGCCAGAAAGCAGCCCGTTCCGATGGCATGGATACGTCCAGCAGGAAGGAAGAAACAGTCGCCCTCCTTCACGCGGTACTGCGCCAGCGCGTCGCAGATGGTGTCGTCGGCCACCATTGCCTTGTACTCCTCGGGCGTAATCTGTTTCCTCAGACCGCTATAGAGCATCGCGCCGGGGTCGGAGTCCATCAGATACCACATCTCCGTCTTTCCCCGATGGCGCCCCTGACGACGGGCGATCTCGTCGGTCGGATGCACCTGTATGGAAAGGTCATCGCGGGCATCTATGAACTTGATGAGCAGGGGGAACTCGTTGCCGAAACGCTCATAATTGGCCTTGCCGACGAGCTTTTCCTTCAGCTCAGCCACAAGGTCGTTCAGCTTCCATCCGGCATACTCGCCCTCGCTGACGAGCGTCTCGTCGCCTTCCACTCCAGAGATTTCCCAGCTCTCACCCACATTATCAAGCCGCTCCCCCGGGAGTTGCTTGAAAGGAATAATCTTGTCGCCGCCCCAAAGCGTCTGCTTCAGCAGCGCATTAAACTTTAATACCATGAATGAATTACAATTTGACGATTTACAATTTTCAGAAGTTAAAGGAGTTAATTTTAGGAGTTAAGGAGTTAAGACGATAGGGAAAACTCTCCACTCTCCACTCTCCACTATTCCCTCCAAGGGGTCCGAGGGGGAAGCCCCCACTAAATCCCGTGCAAAAGTAATAAAATTATAGCAATAAATGGAATCCTATTGTCATTTTATTTCGCTTTTTCTGATTTACAGGAAAAGGCAGAATGTAAAAATATCTTAATTCGGCAGTGAGAGATATATCTTTCACTGCCGGAATTGTTAAAACCCGATTTCCGATTTAACATTTCAATTAGCCCCCTAAATTAGTGGGTTAGGGGGTCTTTTTCATCCCTTTCACTCCTCTTTCACTTCCCCTTCACTTCCCTTTTTCCCCAAACATATATGTTTCACCTTCCAAAACATGGTCTTTTGCACCCCGAAACACGGTCTTTCATGACCCGAAACATATATATCTCGGAGGTGAGAGATATATGTTTCAGAAGTGAGAAGTGAGAGGTGAGGGGAGAGAAGTTCTGTATGTTGCTGTGATACAGCAACATACAAACGGTTCGCTATGAGCGCGTATCTTAATATCGGTGGACAATTGTCCCACCCCCCTCATTTCGCGCGATTCTCGATGTTAAAATTCCAGAGCAGAAACCTCGGACTTTAACACTTCATCTTTGCGGATAATTCCTGCATATTTATAAATTAATCGCCATTTTCATGCAAAATGTAACTATTTGAAAGAATAATACATGAATAAACACTAATTTATTTTCGTATTCCGAGAAATCTTCGTACCTTTGCACTCGATGTTAGCTCATCGTAGGGCGGGCATCAGACATTTTGGGAATTCATAGAGAGGCGTTAGGTATATTCTTGTACTCTGAAACCTGAGAAATTTCGAAGTCACACTAGATGGCATAGTGGGTTCTCCGCGCGTAAGCGTGGGCTGGCATCACTATA
>JAFRZC010000183.1 GCA_017442765.1 Prevotella sp.
TCCACCTGGCTACAGGAAAACGACGCGGAACGGCAGAAAGCGGGAAGTCGCACGGCCATCGTGCTGTGCGACGAGAGCCTGCTGCCGGCAGTCATCCATGCCATGCCCGAAAACACCCTTGCCAATATTACTACCGGATATCCCCTTGCCCAGACACCCGTTGCCGCGCTCATAGCCAAGACAACTGCCAAATGGAAAGGCCCGTCTGCCGACAAAGAGAAGACCCGCCGCCTCTTCGATGAACTGCTCGAGACCATCAAAGCCTCATGCCACACCTCGGCCAAAGGCGGGGAAATCCGCAAGGACGCATCTTTCCTTGTCGAGTCAGCATTCCGCGCATATACTGCCGCAGTCCGTATCCGTTCACTTGTGGAGTCCGGCGACTTAACAGCAGACCTTACCACTCTTTCCGCGCTCATCCGACAGGTCATCGGCCAAACCACCATCCCGTTCCATGGCGAGCCGGTGAAAGGCGTGCAGATTATGGGAATGCTCGAAACACGCAACCTCGATTTCGACCACCTGCTTATTCTCTCCTGTGGCGAGGGAAATATGCCGAAGGGCATGAACCAGACATCGATGATACCCTATAATATCCGCCGCGCCCATGAGCTGCCGACATCCGACAACCGCGCTGCCGTCTATGCCTACCATTTCTACCGTCTGCTCAGCAGGGCGGACGACATCACCATTACCTACAACAATGCTACCACCGACGGACAGACCGGCCAGCAGAGCCGGTTCATGATGCAGCTACTCACCGAAAGCCACCATTCCATCCGGCGCTATCAGCTCGTTGGCGGACAATTGCCCATGACCACACGCCCCACAGCCGCCCCCATCCCTCATCCCTCATCCCTGAGCCCCTCATCCCTGAGCCTCTCGGCCATCAACCGCTATCTGCGTTGCCAACTGCAATTCTATTATGCCCACGTGCAGCACATCAAGGAACCACAGACCGACGACCCCACCGACAACCGGGTCTTTGGCAACATCTTCCATCGTGCCGCAGAACTGGCCTATCTCTATCTGGCTCCGAATGGCGGAGAAGTCACACGAACCGCCATCACCGACCTGCTGGCCAACGACGCAAAGATAACGGCACTCGTAGAACAGGCCGTCAAAGACCAGCAAGCAGAGCCCGACGGCAACCTGTCCATCATCAAGACCGCCACCAAACGCTACCTCGTACAACTGCTTGATACCGACGCAACCCTTGCGCCATTCAGCATCGTCGGGCTGGAAATTGAGGTGAAAAGCCCCCTTCCCTTCTCCATCCCCCCCAGGGGGGACAGAGGGGGACTCCTCCATGGGTTCATCGACCGTCTTGACCTCATCCGTACTGCTGACAGGGAACAGCGCATCCGCGTAGTTGACTATAAGACAGGCCGTGCTCCCCGAAAAGCCATACAACAGTTAGAACAAGTGTTCAGTCCCGATTGCATCGACGATTGCCATGGCGACTACTACCTGCAGGCCATGCTCTACTCGCTCATCGTGAGCCAGTCAGAAAAGCTCAACCCCCGACGGTTGCCTGTCAGCCCTGCTCTGCTCTTCATCCGTAACGCGGGGAAAGAGGGCTACGACCCTACACTCGCCATAGGCGGCGAAGCCATCACCGACATAGAGCACTACCGTCAGCCCTTTGAGGCAGAGCTCAGCAACGTGCTTCGGGAAATCTATTCCACAGACACGGTCTTCGAACCGACAGGCTACCCCGACCGCTGCCCCGACTGCCCCTACCGGACACTATGCTTTACCCCGCACTTATGCTCAAATCGTGAACTTCGCGGAGAAGAAAAAGTGTAATTTTTTTGTCGGATTCTTTTGCATTCTGCGCGAGTGAGAGATATATGTTTCATCGGATGAGGGATGAAAGATGATAGATGAGGGTTGAAAGTATTGCGAAACATGCATGTTTCGGACTGTAAAAGACCGTGTTTCGCTGTACGAAACACGGTCTTTTGGCACACGAAAGCTTATCTTTCAGAGGTGAAAGGCGCATGTCTCGCAATAAGTCGTATAGAGCTTATAGCTCTTATAAGACTTATATGGCTTATTCTCAAAGAATTAGCAAAAATCGGGAAAAAGGCTCATAATTGTGTCATTTTCGACCGCGAGGAAGTAAATTTGAAACGATGGCCTTCTCGCGAGACTTTAAATGTTAAAATTTAACACTTGAAGTGTTAATAAATACAACAAAATTAACGAATGCGAATGCCCCCCTGAGTTACGGGACAATATACATTCGCATTCGTCAGATAGCTGTATGGAATGTTCCTTTGGGAAATCAGAACGGCAGGTCGTCGCCTGCGTCACCCTCGGGTGCTGCTGACGCGGGGGGGAATGGTGCGAGGTCAGTTACCGGAGTCTGCGGGGCAGCAGGTGTGTCGGTTGCCGCAGGAGCGTTGATAACACCCGGTGCCGAAGCAGGCTGAGCGGCCTGTATGCCAATGGTGGCGGGATCTACCTGACGCACGTCATATGCCCGAATATCTGTAGCCCAGCGCTCTTTTCCACTCCTATCTGTATATGATCGTGCATCTATGTCGAAAAACACTTGCACCTCCTGTCCTACTTGAATATTAAAACGATTGAGCCGTTCTTCTCCGAATACAGTAAAAACCATTTTGTGGGGGTATGACTCATGGGTCTCAATGACAAACTCTTGCACCTTCCAACCACCACGGGCAGATTCTCCACTTCTGACTTCGCCAGCTACAATAACTTTTCCTTGTAATTCCATTTTATTTGTATTTAAGTTTAAAATTCGTATTTTTCTCAATTTCGTTGGCGAAATTAGTAAAATAGTTTTAAAAAGGAAAACTTTTTATTGTTTTTTTTGTCGGACAGCATGTTTTTTTGTATTTTTGTGCCTTGAAAACATGTACGAACAATTCTAAATTTTAACAGAAATATGAGATTTTCTCTTTCAAGCAGTGCGCTATCGAGCCGCCTGCAGGCTTTATCGAGAGTGATAAACAGCAAGAGTTCGCTGCCGATTCTTGACAGCTTCCTCTTCGAAGTTGACAACAAGGTTCTCACACTGACAGCCAGTGACGGCGAGAACATGATGCGGTCGGCCATTGGATTGGAGGACTGCAATGAAAACGGATCCTTTGCCGTGCCGGCAAGGACAATGCTGGATGCCATGAAAGAACTGCCGGAACAACCGCTGACTTTTGATGTAAGCATGAGCGACCTGACGGTAAAAATCATCTACCAGAACGGTCTCTATACGTTCTCGGCCCAAGATGCCGGGGAGTATCCGCGCATGCAGCCCATGCCCGACGGCGCGACGGTGGTGACGATGGGGGCGGCCACGCTGACCGACAACCTCTCTCGCTCGCTCTTCGCCACGGCCCAGGACGAATTGCGGCCGGTGATGAACGGTGTGTTCTTCGACCTTACACCCGAGGGTCTGGCCATCGTGGCCAGCGACGGGCACAAGCTGGTGCGCAACCGCAATTTCGGCATCAAGAGCGATGCCCCGACCTCGTTCATCCTGCCGAAGAAGCCGGCCACGCTGCTGAAGAACGTGCTGAACAGAGACGGCGGCGACGTGGTCATCAAGTTCGACAGCCGCAGCGCCGAGATCCAGTTTGCCGACGGCCTGCTCTGCTGCCGTCTTATAGAGGGGCGCTATCCTAACTACAACTCGGTAATCCCCGCCAACAACCCGAACGATCTGACCATCGACCGCAAGGCGCTCATCAGCGCATTGCGCCGCGTCATCCCGTTTGCCAGCGAAAGCAGCCAGCTCGTCAGGCTCCACATCGAAAGCGGAAAGCTCGAACTCTCATCTGAGGACATCGACTTCGCCACGAGCGCAAAGGAGTCTGTCGCCTGCGAATACAACGGGAAACCGATGAACATAGGATTCAAGGGCAGCTCGCTCTCGGAGATACTGAACAACCTTGAAGGCGATGAGGTGACCATGCATCTGGCCGACCCGAGCCGTGCCGGAATCATCGTTCCGGCCGAGCAGACGGAGGGCGAAGACGTGCTGATGCTGATTATGCCCATGCTACTGAACGACTGAGCCGCGGCGCTAATGAAAAATGAATAATGGGGAGTGAAAGGATTACTCCCGATAACCCCCGAATAATGAATAATGAAACTGAATATTGACAAGCCCCTTGTAGTCTTCGATTTGGAGACTACGGGGCTCGATTTAGTTAAGGACAGGATTATCCAGATATCGTACATCAAGGTGATGCCCGACGGCGGAGAATTGCGAGGCAACATTCTCGTCAATCCCGGGATGCCCATACCCAAAGAGGTGGAACAACTTACAGGCATTACCAACAGTGCTGTTGCCAAACAGCCAAAATTTAAAGACATCGCGGAGGACTTGAGTAAAGAGTTCCAAGGCTGCGACTTCGCGGGCTTCAACTCAAACCACTTCGACATTCCCCTGCTTGCAGAGGAATTCCTGCGTGCCGGCATCGATTTCGATTTCAGCAAAGCGAGACTGATTGACGCTCAGACGATATTCCACAAAATGGAACGCCGCAATCTGGCGGCTGCCTATAAATTCTATTGCGGCAGAAAAATGGAGGAAGACTTTACTGCACATCGCGCCGACGAGGATGTCGAAGCCACCTACAAAGTGCTTATGGGACAGCTTGACAAATACAATCCCGACGTTCAGCCCGAGCCCGAAAAGCACCTGCCCAACAATATGGACGTGCTTGCCGAATGTTCCAAGACCAACGACAACGTTGACTTCGCCGGCCGGATAACCTGGAAAACGATTAATGGACGACGTGTGGAGGTCTTTAATTTTGGAAAGCATAAGGGAAAGCCTGTCGCCGAAGTTCTGCGCAGCGACCCGGGCTATTACGGATGGATACTCAATGGCGAATTTACGAACAACACGAAGCAAGTGCTCACCCGCATCAGACTTCGCGAAATGACCAAATAAACTCTACCAAGCGAGGAGAAAACAATATGCTGAAAGGGAAGAAGATTGTCGTCGGTATCACAGGCAGCATTGCCGCCTATAAAGCGTGCACGATTGTGCGTGAGCTCATCAAGCGAGGAGCAGAGACGCAAGTGGTGATGACACCGGCGGGAAAAGAGTTCATCGCTCCGCTGACATTTTCCACGCTCACCCAAAAGCCTGTTGTCAGCGGGTTCTTCGACCGTCGCGACGGCTCGTGGAACTCTCATGTGAAACTGGGCTTGTGGGCCGATGCCATGCTCATAGCCCCCTGCACGGCCTCTACGCTTGGCAAAATGGCCAACGGGATTGCCGACAACATGCTTGTCACGACCTATCTGTCAATGAAAGCACCCGTCTTTATTGCCCCGGCTATGGACCTTGACATGTATTCCCACCCGTCAACCCGGCAGAACCTCGACCGGCTGCGCTCCTTCGGCAACCACATCATAGAAGCCGGGAGCGGCTTTCTGGCCAGCGGACTTGAGGGAAAAGGCCGGATGGAAGAGCCTGAAACCATCGTCAACGTGCTGGAAGATTACTTCAGCACATCCGGAAAGCAATCAATGCAAGGAAAAAGAATACTGATAACAGCCGGCCCCACCTACGAGAAGATAGACCCAGTGCGCTTCATCGGCAACTATTCGAGCGGAAAGATGGGATTTGCCCTGGCCGAGGAATGTGCCGCGCGGGGAGCCGAGGTCACGCTCATCGCCGGTCCTGTTTCCTTGACGTGTTCTCCAAATATCAGACGTATAAATGTTGAAAGCTGCGAAGAAATGTACCGGGCTGCCGCCGAGCATTTCCCCCGTCAGAACGCCGCCATACTCTGTGCTGCCGTGGCCGACTTCAAACCAGAAGAGACCGCAACGAGTAAAATCAAACGCGGGGTAGAAGGAATGACCCTGCAGCTAAGGCCGACTCACGATATTGCCGCTGCCCTCGGACGAATGAAATCGGGAAGCCAACGCCTTGTTGGCTTTGCACTTGAAACCGACAACGAGGAAGTCAACGCCGCAAAGAAACTGAGAGAAAAGAATCTCGATTTCATCGTAATGAACAGCCTCCGCAACGAGGGTACCTGCTTTCAGGCCGACGAAAATAAAATCTCCATTATCTCTGCTCACGGGCAGAAAGACTACCCGAAAAAAAGCAAAGCAGAAGTAGCCGTCGATATTATCGACGAGCTGGCGAAAATCATCTAATCCGCCCCCACACCTCCGATATGTGAAAAGTTGAAAGTTGATAATTATGCATGATGAATTATGAATTATAAATTATTAATACTCGCCCTCATCACCCTGTTCTGCACGCAGGCGCAGCCGCAGGAGCTAAAAGCGGGCATTACCATCAACCATAACCAGATACAGGGAACGGACAATAGTGTGTTCGAGAACCTCGAGCAGACACTCACCCAATTTGTCAACGAGCGGCAATGGACAAACCTTCAGTTCCAAAAGAACGAGCGCATCAACTGTAATTTCAACATTACCGTGACCAAATACGACCGCTCCAGCAACCTCTTCACGTGCAAGGCGCTCATTCAGGCCAACCGGCCCGTCTATAACTCGGCCTATACCACAACCATCTACAACAACACCGACAACGATTTCAACTTCGAGTTTGCCCAGTTCGACCAACTCGAATTCAATGAGGAGATGATTGACAAGCAGCTGACAGCACTCTTCGCTTACTATGCCTATCTTATCATCGGACTCAACCTCGATACTTTCTCTCCGATGGGCGGTGAAGACATACTTCAGCGTTGTATGAATCTTGCCAATAACGCACAGAACCTGCAATTCCCCGGGTGGAAAGCGTTTGACAACGACCGCAACCGCTTTGCCATCATCAACGACTATCTCGACGGAGGCATGAAACCCTTCCGGCAGCTGCAATACGACTATTACCGGCAGGGACTCGACGAAATGGCTACAAACGTGGAACGAGGACGCACGAACGTTACCACCGCCCTCGAGACCCACCTGAAGAAATGCCATGAGGACAAGCCCCTGAGCCTGCTGCCACAGATATGGACAGACTACAAAAAAGACGAGCTGGCCAACATCTACAAAGGCAAGGGCACACAGAAGGAGAAGGAAAGTGTCTATGAACTGCTCTTCTCCATCAACGCCAGTCAGAACAACTCCTGGGAGAAAATAAAAGAATAGCAATGCTGAGACAACTTTACATCAGGCACTATGCCCTCATAGAAGAGCTCGACATTCCATTTCACGAAGGATTCTCCGTCATCACAGGAGAGACGGGAGCAGGAAAAAGCATCATCCTCGGAGCATTAGGCCTTCTTCTGGGCAATCGCTCCGAGACAAGGCTCATCATGCAAGGAAAAGAAAAATGCACCGTCGAAGGACACTTTGACCTCACAGGCTACGGGCTGGAAGACTTCTTCCATCGGAACGACATAGAATACGACGAGAAAGACTGCATCATCCGCCGCGAACTTAACATCAACGGAAAGAGCAGAGCTTTTATCAACGACTCACCTGTTCAACTCAGTGTCATGCACGAGCTCGGCGAGAAACTCATCGACATACATTCACAGCACCAGAACCTGCTGCTTCGCAACGAAAGCTTCCAGCTCAACACCATTGACATAATCGCCAAAGACGATAACCAACTTACTGAATATCAAATCATTTATAAAAAGTTCATTGAAGCAAAACAACAAGCAGAATGTCTGGAAAAGAATATTGCGGAGATACATCAGCGCGAGGACCTGCTTCGGTTTCAACATGAAGAGCTCACGGCAGCCCGGCTCTCGGGCTGCTCACAGGAAGCTCTTGAGCAAGAGAGCCGGGCCATGAGCCACGAGGAAGATATCAAACGGGCACTTTATGCCTCCTCGAGTTTACTCACAGGTGAGGAGAACAGCATATCCACACATCTAAAGACAGTTGCCGACCATCTGCGCGATATAGAAGATTTGCTGCCGGAAACCAAAGAATGGCTACCGCGTGTTGAAAGTTGCCGCATTGAACTCAACGATATTGCCCACGACATCAATACAACCGTTGAGGGCATTTCCTATGACCCTCAAAGGCTTGAGGCGATAAACGAAAAACTCAACACCATCTATAGCTTAGAGAAAAAATATCATGTTGCCAACCTTGACGACCTCATCAGTCTTCGCGACAGCATTTCAGCCCAGTTAGAGAGCATCTCGGGTAGCGATGAGCAACTGCAGGCCGCTCGCCGGCAGGCAGAGTCCCTGCAATCGGCATGCGAGCAAATGGCAGCCATCCTATCGACCACACGCCAGAAGGCTGCCAAGAAAGCAGAGGATGAAATCCTTGCCAGTCTTCACCAGTTGGGAATGCCAAACGCACAATTCCGCGTCGCTTTCGAAAAGAAGCCACTGTCCGCTGACGGAAATGACAAGACCGTATTTCTGTTCTCAGCCAACTCCAATATTGCCCCGCAGCCCATCCAGCACATTGCCTCCGGAGGAGAAGTCTCACGCGTCATGCTTGCCCTGAAAACACTCATCAGCAAGACCGTCGGACAACCCACCATCATCTTCGACGAGATAGATGCCGGAGTCAGCGGCAGCGTGGCACAGAAGATGGCCGCGATGATGGCCGACATGAGCAAATCAGGACGGCAGGTCATCTGCATCACCCACCTGCCCCAGATAGCCGCAAGCGCACACAGCCATTATCGAGTAGAAAAACACGACACCGGCCGCCGCGCCGTCACCCGAATGCGACCCCTCAACAGCGACGAGCGCATCACCGAGATTGCCCAGATGCTCAGCGGCAGCAACATCACCCAGGCCGCCATCGACAATGCAAGAGAACTCTTGAATTATGAATTATGAATTATAAATTAAAAATTACGCATTATTTTGTCCGTGTTTGTCTGTGGTTAATTTTTCCCTGCTGCCAACTGATGGCTCAGCCTTCCGCAGTACAAAAAGCAGCCAAATCAATATTCACGCTCACCACCTACGCCCAGGACGGCAAGGAGATTGCCACGTCGGAAGGTGTCTTTGTCGGAGCCGGCGGCGAAGCCGTCTCCTCGTGGAAGCCTTTTGTCGGAGCAACCCGAGCCACCGTCACCGATATGGCAGGAAAGCAGTCCGATGTCACCGAGATTGTCGGAGCCAGCGAACTCTACGACGTTTGCAAGTTTCGCGTAGCCGTGACCGGCACTCCCGCCAAGCTCTCTCCCACCCCTCTTGCTGCCGGGAGCAAAGCCTGGCAGATAAGTTATGCTTTGAAAAAGCCAGAAATAAAGGAAATGACGGTAAAAAAAGTAGAGACCTTCATGGAGCAATACACCTTTTACATCGTCTCCAA
>JAFRZC010000184.1 GCA_017442765.1 Prevotella sp.
AAATTGAAAATTGAAAAGTTGAGGATACAAAGAAAGACATGGCGCATAATACTATGTGCCATGTTTCTCAATTTTCAATTTTCAATTTTCAATTCTCTTCACGCCCAAATTGCCGGCATGAACACCCTGACGCTGCTCGACCTGGGCAGCGGAGCCCGCGCGTCGGGTCTGGGATTCGACTATCTGGTGTTGCCCGACGGCGACATCAGCGTGGCGATAGACAATGCCTCGATGCTGGGCCTTTGGGATGACAACCAAAATCAGTACTTTATGGCTGGCCGACAGGCCTCGTTGAGCTATGTATCGCTCTTCTCCGGCAGCTCGATGGGCACGTTGGCCTATACCACCGACTTCGGCGGACGTATCTCCCCGATGCTCTTCGCTTTCCGCTTCAACAACTATGGCTCGTTTGAAGGCTACGACGAGGAGGAAATCAGCACGGGAGACTTCCATGCCGCCGACTATGCGCTCAGTGCGGGCTGGAGCATCCCGGTGGCCCGGGGCCTCTCCGACAACGATCAGTTGAACTTCGGCGTGATGGCCACCTCCGTGTTGTCGCAATACGACCAGTATCGCGCCTTTGCCCTCTCGTTCGACCTCATGCTGAGCTATTTCCGCCCGTCGAAAGGCTTCGCCGCCACCTTGGCAGCGCGTAATATCGGTGCGCAGCTCTTCACATTCGACGGCACGGGCGAAAGTCTTCCGTTCGAGCTCTCGGCCGAGGTGTCCTACAAGCTCACCAAAGCGCCTTTCCGCTTCTTCTTCGCCGCCAACGAGCTGCAGCGGTGGAACCTCCGCTACGAGGACCCGCTGAGTCCCACCACCGAGACCGACCCCTTCACGGGCGAGGTGACCAAGGAGGGATGGCTCGAGGGGTTTGCCGACAACCTGCTGCGCCACGCGCAGGTGGGTGTTGAAATCAACATCGGCAAGGCGATTTTCGCCCGTGTGGGCTACAGCTACCGCCAGAGTGCCGAGATGCGCGGCCTCGAAGGCCTCAATATGAGCGGGTTCTCCTTCGGCATCGGCATCCATACCAAGCGTTTCGACTTCGCCTATGCCCGCCGCAACTACCACCTCTCGCAGGCTCCGGATTTCTTCACGCTCAGCTACCGTTTCTGAGATGGTTTAAATTGATTTTTTTGTTTTTCTTGTCATTCTTGTCTTTAATACATGAAACTCCAGTTTGTCGTCTCCAACCAGACCAACCCCTATTGGAATATCGCCGTAGAGAACTACCTTGTTGAACATGCCGAGGGCATCGTGCTTTACCTCTGGCGCAACCGCCGTACCGTGGTTATCGGACAGAACCAGAACCCCTTCGGCGAGTGCAATGTGGAAGCCCTGGAAGCCGACGGCGGCTACCTGATGCGTCGCAAGACCGGGGGCGGAGCCGTCTACCACGACGACGGGAATCTCAATTTCTCCTTTGTCGTCCCCAAGGCCCTCTACGACCAGCAGCGCCAGTTCAGGGTCATCCAGCGGGCGGTGGAGAGTTTCGGTCTGCATACCGAACTCAGCGGTCGCAACGATATCCTCGTGGAATGCCCGAATGAGTCATCCACTGACGCAATCACGCAATCGCGCATTCACGCATTCCGAAAGTTTTCCGGCAACGCCTTCAGCAAAGGACGTTTCAACGACCTCCATCACGGCACCATCCTCATCAAGGGCAATATGGAGGACCTGGCGCGCTACCTCAAACCCAAGCCTGCCAAGCTGCAGAAGCATGGCGTCAGTTCCGTACAGAGCCGCGTGGTGAACCTGTCGGAGTTGAATGCAGGAATCACTACCGAGAGTCTCAGCCCTCGCCTGAAAGATGCTTTTGTTGAGGAGTATAAAGGAGCTGATAGTCAATTCTCCATTCTCAATTTTGACGACCTTATAGGTCGGCCGGAAGTCCGTGCGCTTTACGAGGAATTCGCCTCCGACGAGTGGCGTTTCGGCCGCTGGCGTACCTTCACCGCCCAGCGCAGCGCCCAGTTCGACTGGGGTGGGGTGGAGCTGCAGCTTACCGTCGACCAGGAACATGGCGTCGTCACCGATGTCCAGATCTCCTCCGATGCCCTCGACCTCGCCGCCCTCGACGAAGCCCGCCGCCGTCTTATCGGTGCCTCCACCTCCGTCGCTCTCACAAGCGGCAACCCTATATTGAAAGACATATTTTCATTGATTTATGGTTAATTGTATGAAAAAAGCTTTGAAAACACTGGCATTAATGACTTCTGCCATTTGTATAGTCGGCATGGCCTCATGCTCGGTGCACAAGAGGAACGTTTTGACAGAACGTCCGCAACCCGAACAGATACAGGCAGCCCTCGACAGCATCTGCGCCGAGGGCTACAACCTTTTCGTCGCCGAACGTGTGAACTGGATAGCCACCGACTCAGCGCTGGCGCATTGCGATGAAAACGACCTTCGCGGCAACATCATCTGGCAGCCGAACAGCGGCATGTGGAGCGCCGTGTTTTTCGACAGAGAGCAGAAAAACTGCCTCTTCGAACTCGTCTACGACACCCGTACAGGGGAGGAGCGCTTTTTCTATGAGCCGCGACCCCTCAGCGAGCAAGAGCGGGAACAATGGGAGCTGAAGGGGACGATGTTTGACAATGCGATAAAAAGTTATGGCGACAGCCTGCGCTACAACAGCGACTACGGCCGCCCCAATGTCGACTTCGTCCGTGTCGACCCCAACACCATCCGCATGTATATCCTCCAAGGCGTTGAGCGTCCCAATGTCATCCCCATTGGCAACGACTACAGCATCGATTTCGACAACAAGGGCAATACCAAAGCCTTCCGCCGCTACCACCGCTCGTTCCTCCCTATGTCGACGGTCGACGAGAATGGGGAGAAGGTAGCCACCATCTACCATTCCCATCTGAAGGACAACCCCTATATCACCCCCACGGACATCTGCAACTTCCTGCTCTATCGCGGCGAGATGGAAAGTACCGGCGTCCTCAGCACCGCCCTCGACGGTTACATCATCTACAACGCCAAAGACAACAGCGCCGTGTTCCTCTCCAAAGAGGTGATGGAAAAGATAAACGGTAACAAATAAAAAAGACTGGCATTTTTGCCAGTCTTTCTTTCATTAATATTATCTACTAGAGTTTGCTTTTTAGATAGTCCATCCTTAATAATTCACATTTGAGCACACGTTAGGCCATTGAGGATGGTTTGCAATGGCGTGCGCAGGGGATAAACGGTATAATGAATGTTGTATAATCCAAAACAGCAGGTAAAAAACAGGACGCAAAAACTCC
>JAFRZC010000185.1 GCA_017442765.1 Prevotella sp.
AGGACGCGAACTGATAGGACTTGATTTGGACATCCTTAATCAGTTCGTTCCCACCTTCGTATTTGCCTTGATTCATAGGGATATCAAGGCAAACGCCAAATCCCAGTGATTCATCGAGCCCCTTGATAATAATCTGGTCGATATACTGCCCTGGCAAGTTATACTCTACACCAGTATATCGGAACCCGTAAATCGTTACAAGAGCCTCGACTTCATTCCAACGAGGTCCTTTTTCGAACTTCTCCTGGTAAAAGTGACACCTGTGAGAGGAGCCTTTGCTTGGATCGGCGATGCCGCCACCCACAAAAACGGAGCCAATCGAATAAACGAGTGTTCCGTCTTTGGTAAACGTTCCACCATCGGCTTTCGTGGCACTCGCAGGCTTTACGATAAGTGCATTTCCATTGGCATCGTCAGAGCCAAATACTCCCTTTTCGCATCCCATCAAGCAGCAGCCCATCAAGAGAGAGGATATCAAAGCAATCTTGTATCTCATAACAATTTGTTGTTTATATATAAACGCACCGACAGTTAGAATCTTGCATCAAAGGTAGAAAAAAATTCGGGATCATCGCACGCATAATTACGCTATTTTGCTTGCGTTTTCAAAACAAACAGGCCATATTTGCCAAAGAGATACGGTCGTCAAATGGGCCGGTTATGAACTCAGGAGCACGATTTATGAAAATCAGTAAGGACACATTTATTCGCCGCAGGGCGCGACTCAGCAGGGACATGGGCAGCGGATTGCTGCTATTCCTTGGCAATGAAGAGGTGGGCATGAACTATGCCGACAACACCTACCGTTTCCGTCAGGACAGTACATTCTTTTATTTCTTCGGCCTCGACTATGCCGGCCTCGCTGCCGTCATCGACGTGGATGCCGACGAGGCGATGGTGTTTGGCAATGAGCTGACGATCGACGACATCGTGTGGACGGGCACCCAGCCCACGCTGAAGGAAAAGGCAGAGGCAACGGGCATCGCCAGGACCCTCCCGATGAGCGAGTTGAAAAGCTGCATCGACAAGGCACGGCGGAAAGGCCAGCCCGTGCATTTCCTGCCTCCCTACCGGGGCGACCACAAGGTATGGCTGTGGGAACTGCTCGGCGTGGAGCCGGCAGCTCAGCCGGAAAAGGCGTCCGTGCCCTTCATCAAGGCCGTAGTAGACCAGCGTAACCATAAGGACGAGGAGGAAATCCGCTTGATAGAGGAGAGTGTAGATTTGAGCACGGAGATGCATCTGGCAGCCTATCGCACCGTCCGCCCCGGCATCCATGAGTCGCAGGTAGCAGCCGTGGTCGAGGAGGTGGCCTGCCGTCACGGCAACGTCCTGGCCTTCCCGACGATAGCGACCGTGCAGGGGCAGGTGCTGCACAATCACGGCTTCATCCACGACCTCAGGGAGGGTGACATCTTTCTGCTCGATGCCGGAGCGGAGACCCGGAACCACTATGCCGGCGACCTCTCTTCGTCGATGCCTGTGGGCGAGCGGTTTACGGAGCGGCAGGAGGTCATCTACAATATCCACCTCGCCAGCTTCTGGGCTGCTGTAGAGAAGCTGCAACTCGGGGTACCGTTCCGCGAGGCTCATATCGCAGCTGCCACGAAGATTGCCGAGGGCATGAAGGACATCGGTCTGATGAAGGGCGATCCTGCCGAGGCAGCTGAGACGGGAGCCTACGCGCTCTTCTTCCCCTGTGGCCTGGGTCACATGATGGGGCTCGACGTGCATGACATGGAGAACCTCGGAGAACAGTACGTGGGCTATGCCGCAGGCGAGGCGAAGAGCCGTCAGTTCGGCTTCAAGTCCCTGCGGCTCGCACGGCCGTTGGAGCCGGGCTTCGTCTTCACCGTGGAGCCGGGCATCTATTTCATCCCAGAACTGATGGACAAGTGGCAGGCCGAGCATCAGTTCCTCGACTTCATCTGCTACGACAAGCTCGCCCACTGGCGCGACTTCACCGGCCTGCGCAATGAGCTGGACTACGTCATGACCAACGACGGCGCCCGCCGCCTGGGCACCATCAGGAAACCCATGAGCCTCGAAGAGGTCTATGCCGCCAAGGGCGTATAGACTTTTGGGAGAATACACGAAAGTATTACTAAAGGAAAATGGGAAAATTGTCAATCGTTAATAAATATGTACATAAGCATGAAATTTGGTGCAAAGTTACAAAATAATTATGAATTTGTATCATTTCAGACATGTTTATGTCATTTTAGATATAGAAAGTTTCAGAAAATAGTCGTAACTTTGCAGCCTAAAGATAGTTATTAACTAAAAACAGAATACAATTATGACAAAAGAAGAAGCATTGAAACAGTTTTCTGAGCTTGGCGCAGCATGGTTTGGTAACAGTAAGCAACA
>JAFRZC010000186.1 GCA_017442765.1 Prevotella sp.
GGTGTAATCTTCAGTCCCATGAACTCGGCAGCCTCTACCAGTCCGTTGATACCGATGGTGAGGTACTGACGGCCAATGTTGATGTAGCCGGCATCGAAGAGGGGCAGCATGCCGTGTGCCTGCAGCTCCTTCAGGTTCTCGTTGTAGGCAAGCTGCACCTTGTGGCAAAGGTCGATGACGTGGCCCAGATATTCCAAGTAGTCTGTTTCGTGGTCAACGGCATACTGGATGCAGCGGTTCAGGTTGATGGTGAGCACCGACTTCGAACCAGTCGAGACGCCGCCGGCACCCAGGGTGTAGCTGAAGCCGTTGTCGGTAATCTCGTTGCGCAGTCGGCAGCAGGAGCTAAGCGAGTCGGCATTGTCGCTCATATAGGTAAAGAACGAGTGACCTTCTGAATACATCTCGGCCGTGAAGTCGCCCCACTCCGGATCCTTACACTCACCGTTCTCGTCGGTGAGCAGTGCCATCGTCTCGACGGGGAAGGTCAGCAGGGTCTTGGTGCGTTCCTTGTTAAACCACTTCATGAAGCGCTTCTGCAGCCAGCTGAGTCCGTCCCAGTCGGGCTTCGACCCGTCGGGGAAGTAGAAGTCGCCAAAGATGCTCTTGAAGTAATAGCGGTCGTAATAGGCAATGTTCCAGAATACGGCCTGGTAGTTACGGGCTCCGGTGGGCTGGTTCAGCGTATAGACAATCTGCTCGAAATAGTCGGTGATGACCTTGTCGATGGTGCGCTTCTTCAGGCTGAGGTCGGCCTGCTCGTCGGCACGTTTCCAGTAGTCAAGCCCATACTCCTTGCCAATGAAGTAGTTCATATACATCAGGAACTCCGGCGTAGCACAGGCACCGCTGAGCATCGAGCTGACCATGAACACCATATTGACGAAGCCGCCACAGAACGACTTCAGGTTGGTGGGAGCCGTAGAGTTGCCACCAATGCTGGTCGTGCCGCCAATGAGCCAGGGGTACATCGTAATAGAGGCACAGTAATTGGCCAGGCTGGTCTCGTCGTTCTTATATATAAAATGGTGTGTCAGCATGTCGATGTATTCGTCGGCCAACGGTTTTCCATACATCTTTTTGATGCGGTCGGTCAGCAGGCGGCGGTTCAGGCGGATAAAGTTGGATTTGGGCAGCTCACCTATCAGAGTTGCAATATTTTTGTGCTCCACGTTTGCATTTGCGTCATATTTTGAACCTGTAGCGGCATTCACTGATTCACAATATTCGGAAAGGAACTGCAACTTCTGCAACGTCTCACGATCCTCGGAATGAGCCTGGCGATAGAGCATGAACGACTTGGCTACCTTATAATATCCCTCGCGCATGAGGGCTTCCTCCACCTGATTCTGAATATCCTCTACCTTGAGATCCTCTTTGATATCCAAGTGACTGATAATCTTTGAGATAGCACCTAAGTCGGCAGGCTCCTCCACACTGTCGAACGCCTTGACGATGGCATTCATGATTTTGTCTAAAGAAAAGCGGTCTTTCGAACCGTCTCGTTTCGTGATAGTAAAGTTTTTAATTTCCATTTTTATTGTAGCTTTTAATTATTCCTTGCTCTCCGTTGCAGAAGGGAGTTTTCCGTTTTGGAAAACTTTTCCTCCTTTCGTTTTAAAAAAGTTTTCCGTTTTGGAAAATTCTAATCGGCTGCAAAGATACAAAAAATACCAAATACGACACAAATAATATATCTAAAAAAACGCTAAAATTCGAATTTTTCAAAAAAAGGCGACATTTATTTGGTCAGTACAAAATAAAGTGCTACCTTTGCGCTACCAATCTAAATAACCTGAAACTAATATGATAAGCACTTGAGGGTGTAATCCTGCGACGGGAGAGCACCCTCAATTTTATTTCCCGACCCGCTTTTTCACAACATTAAGTAAAAAAATGGGGAAAAAGTTTGGAGATTAAAAGATTTTATGTAACTTTGCACCCGATTTCGAACAAAACAGAAGAAACAATGATACAAGTTACAGCAAACTATTGGTGGTGGCAGTACTCAAGATTCAGCAAATCGTGAGAAGATAGCCGCATACCCATAGGATGGTGTAAAAGAGATAAAAAGGCCTGTCGTTCTTACGACGGGCCTTTTAAAGTTTAAACCACATAAAGACAAATAAAATATGAATTATCAAGTTGACGAAAATGGATTTTACGGAGAATTCGGCGGGGCATACATTCCCGAGATTCTCTACGCCACGGTGAAGAACCTGCAAGAGAAGTACCTGCCTATTATCGAGACGCAGGAGTTCAAGGACGAGTATCACGCCTTGCTGAAGGACTACGTGGGCCGTCCATCCCCCCTCTACTACGCACACCGTATGAGTGAGAAGTACGGATGCCAGCTGTACCTGAAGCGTGAGGACCTGAACCACACTGGAGCGCACAAGATCAACAACACCGTGGGGCAAATCCTGTTAGCGAAGAAGATGGGCAAGACCCGTATCATAGCCGAGACAGGAGCCGGTCAGCACGGCGTGGCAACGGCGACGGTGTGTGCGCTGATGGGAATGAAGTGCGAGGTGTTCATGGGGGCTACCGATGTGGAGCGACAGCATACCAACGTGGAGCGCATGAAGATGCTGGGTGCCGAGGTACACCCCGTGAGGACGGGCAATATGACGCTAAGCGACGCCTGTTCGGAGGCCATCCGCGACTGGTGCTGTCATCCGAGCGACACCTTTTATATTGTAGGTTCGACGATGGGGCCTCACCCCTACCCTGACCTCGTGGCGCGGATGCAGAGCGTCATCTCGGAGGAAATCAGGTGGCAGTTAGAGGAGAAGGTCGGTCGCGACTATCCCGACTACCTCATAGCCTGCATCGGCGGCGGAAGCAACGCTGCGGGCACCATCTATCACTATATGGATGACGAGCGCGTGAAAATCGTGCTGGCTGAGGCTGGCGGCCACGGCTGGGATACGGACTACACGGCAGCGACGATACACAAAGGCACGACGGGAATCCTGCACGGTGCAAAGATGCTGGTGATGCAGGACGAGGATGGGCAGATACAGGAGGCCTTTACCATTAGCGCGGGTCTGGACTATCCCGGCGTAGGGCCGATGCACTGCAACATGGCGAAGAAAGGCCGCACTCAGGTGCTGAGCATCAACGACGACGAGGCTATCTACGGCGGTTACGAACTAACGCGCATGGAGGGTATTATCCCTGCCATTGAGAGTGCCCACGCCATTGCCGCGCTGTCGAAGCTACAGTTCAAGCCCGACGATGTGGTGGTGCTGACGGTCAGCGGCCGCGGCGACAAAGATATCGAGACCTACCTTAAGAACAAGCCAAAGGGCTAAAAGCCCACCCAAGCCCTCCCAAAGGGAGGGATGTTTAATTGAAATAATAAGAAACAATAAAATGGAGACAATGAATAACAATACGTCAAATTCAAGTAACCAAACACCTCTCCCTTCGGGAGGGCTTGGGTGGGCTTACACCACCACAAGCCGGACAATACTGGCCGACCTGTACACGCCGGTCGGCGTGTATATGCGGCTGAGGGACATCTACCCGCAGAGTGCGCTGATGGAGAGTTCGGACTATCATGAGAAGGACAACTCGCGGAGCTTCATCGGTATCAACCCCATCGCAAGCGTTGCCATCGGGCATGGTCGGGCAACCATCACTTTCCCCGACGGGAGCAAGGAGGAGCATGAGGTGAACAAGGAGTACCGCTCGGACAAGGCCATCCATGCACTCATCGACCGTATCAGCGTGAAGGGCGACTACAAGGAATTTTGCGGAATCTACGGCTACACGAGTTTCAACGCCGTGCGCTATTTCGAGGACATCGCGGTGAAGGATGAGACGCAGGAGCGAAACGACGCGCCCGACATGCTATATATATTATATAAGGTGGTGATTGTGTTCGACCACTTCAACAATACGCTGACGGTGGTGGAGCTGGAAGAGACCCAACAGACCCACCCCCAACCCCTCCCTGTGAGGGAGGGGAGCAATTACACTGGTAGCGGCAAGACAGCGGAAGAAGTATCTACTCCCCTCCCTCGCAGGGAGGGGTCGGGGGTGGGTCTGGTGCTCAAGGCGATGAACCGCTCGAGCGTAAAGGCGTATGACTTCCACCCCGTTGGCAACGTGCGTTCGACGCTAACTGACGACGAGCACCGCGAAAACATCCGCCGGGGCATCAAGCACTGCCTGCGCGGCGATGTATTCCAGATTGTGCTGTCGCGGAGGTTCATACAGCAATATGAGGGTGATGACTTTAAGCTCTATCGTGCGCTCCGAAGCATCAACCCCTCGCCGTATCTGTTCTACTTTGACTTTGGCGGGTTCAGGATTTTCGGGTCAAGCCCAGAAACCCATTGCCGAATTGAAGCCCCCTCAGGGGCCGTAGGGGGGGCTTCAGGATTCCGCGCCTACATCGACCCCATCGCGGGCACAACCCGGCGGACGGGCAATGCAGAGGCCGACCGCAAAGGAGCAGAGTATCTGAGGAACGACCCAAAGGAAAATGCCGAGCATGTAATGCTGGTAGATTTGGCCCGTAACGACCTGTCGAGGAACTGTCACGACGTAAAGGTGGACTTCTACAAGGACCTGCAGTACTACTCGCACGTCATTCACCTTGTGAGCCGTGTCTCAGGCGAGCTCGATGACGACAAAGACCCCATCAAGGCCTTTATCGATACCTTCCCCGCCGGTACGCTGAGCGGAGCGCCGAAGGTTCGTGCCATGCAACTTATCTCGGAGTACGAACCGCACAACCGTGGTGCCTACGGCGGCTGCATCGGCTACATCGGCCTCGACGGCTCACTCAACCAGGCCATCACTATCCGCACCTTCGTATCCCGAAACGGCGAGCTGTGGTTCCAGGCTGGCGGCGGCATCGTAGCCAAAAGCGACGTGGAGTATGAACTGCAGGAGGTGAATAACAAGCTCGGTGCGCTGCGCAAGGCCATCGAGAAGGCA
>JAFRZC010000187.1 GCA_017442765.1 Prevotella sp.
AGATTGCAAAAGTACGAAAAAAGGTGGGAAGATAAAAATTTTCCAATAAAAATTAGCAGAAAGCAAAAATAATAGTATCTTTGTTCCCGAAAACCATTAAATCGAAACGACTATGTATGCAGGAAAGGTAAAATGCGAAACACTCAAGAGCATCCGCAAGCAGATAGCTGATGCCAACGAGATTGACTACAATCCTCGTAAGTGCAACCACAAGGGTGACTGTGCCGGCACGTGTCCGGCCTGTGAGGCTGAGGTACGCTATATCAGTAGTCAGCTTTCTCTCCGTCGCATGGCCGGCAAAGTTGTACGTGTAGCCGGACTGGCTGCGGGCATCACCATGCTCAGCAGTTGCCGACACATCTTCCAGCCCAGCGGCATGATGGAGCGCGATTATCCGCCTGGTGGCAAACCCGAGCTGCTTGAGGGCGATGTGCCCTACGTGCAGTCTGCCGATAGTGTCGCCGAAGCTCCAGAAGTGAAGAGTGAAAAGTGAAGAGTGAAAAATGAGGTGGTGTGTAGGTCTGATGCTGCTCGTTGGGATGGTGTCGTGCAGCCGGCAACCTGAAGACGAGTCTGTGCGCGGTATGTATTATTGGCGCACAACCTTTGCACTGAGTTCCGAAGAGCAGGATTTCCTGAAAGACCATAACGTCAGCCGTCTCTACGTGCGCTATTTCGATGTGGTGATACCCCCCTCGGTTCCCCCTGGGGGGGAGGAAGGCGGACCCATGCCCAATGCGACGATAAAAGGCCTTCAGCCCCCCTCCTCCTTCATTAATCATTACTCATTACCCACTACTCATTACCCATCCCTCATCCCCGTTGTCTTCATTACCAACGACTGTATGGTGCGTCCGCCGAAGGGCTTGGCCGAGAAAATCCTGACAAGGGTGTTGCAGATGAACGAGACCCACGACATCGGGGGTGTGAGCGAGCTGCAGATTGATTGCGACTGGACGCTTCGTACCCGAAAAAACTTCTTCGCCTTTCTGGAGGAGCTGCGTCCGCTGGCTCGGGAGAAGGGTATCAGTCTGTCGGCTACTATCCGCCTGCATCAGCTCTCGCAGCCGGTGCCGCCCGTCGACAGGGGCGTGCTCATGGTCTATAACACGGGCGACGTGACACGGCTCGACTGTCACCATCCCATCCTCGACCTTGCCGACGTGAAGCCCTATCTGCGCCATCTGAAAGGCTACGACCTTCCGCTCTCCGCCGCCTATCCACTTTTCACGTGGCGCGTACTGTTCAGGCAGGGACGCTATGTGGGTATTATGCACAGCGACGACGACCTGCCCGTCATTGCCGGCGACAGCATCGTCACACGACAGCCCGACATGGCGCATATTATGGAGGCTCGCCATGCCATCGCCCGCCTGCGCCCCGATATCCACCACGAGGTCATCCTCTACGATTTAAGCAAAGAAAACATAACACGATTAAAACCCGAAGACTATGAAACGATTTTTAGCAATTAGCCTTATCCTCTCATCTCTCGTCCTTCATCCCTCATCCCTCTATGCCTGCGGATGGGAAGGACCCTCGCACAACAACTACATGTTCAGCGTGTTTCCGCGCGAGATGATGGGCGACCTGTTCAGCGAGCGGCTGAATGAGTTCTGGAAACCATTTGCCGATAATGAGGCGACAGACTACCGATGGAACAAGAACCGCATTCGCGAGAACGTGGAGCGGCGCGGCGACCGCGAACTGCTCAACTACATGGATATGCTCGATGTCTATCTCGACATCAGCCAACAGCTCGGCGACACATGGAACTACCCGACTAAGGAGCAACTGCAAGAGCGACAGGCACGTCTGGAGTCAATGATAACCGCTGCCGACAACTATCGCGGACAGCGACTTAAACCGCAGTATCAGCTGTTGCGTATGCGAGCCAACATGGTGCTCGGACGACATCAGGCCAACAAGACCTTCTACGAGCAGACGGTAAACGCTCATCTCTCATCTCTCCCCTCTCATGCGTCGGTCTATCGCGACATGATGCGCAACATCTATGCCGGTGCGCTGTTGCACCTCGGACAGCGGCAGCAGGCCTGCGACATCTATGCCGAGCAGGGCGACATGGTCAGCATCAAGTGGTGCACACGAAAACACCGCAACCTGGCAGGCATACAGCAGCTCTACAACGAGAATCCCAACTCCCCCACCCTGCTCTGGCTCGTGCAAGACTTCGTGAACAATGCCCAGGAGACGCTCGACAGCGTCGATGAGGAATGGATAAAAGAAATAGGAGCCAATCCCGTCTATAAGGCAGAGGTGATGCGTTTCATCGACTTCGCCAACCAGGTTGCCGCCGACGGGAAAAGCCATTCACCAGCCCTCTGGAAAGCCGCCGCAGGTACGTTGCACTATCTCTTTGGCGATGATGCCACAGCCGTCGATGAGCTCACTGAGGCCATGACCCTCGACGGCACGCAGCGCATGAAAGACAACGCCCGCGCCATTCGCATCATCGCACAAGCCGCTCTCTCCCCTCTCCCTTCCCTTCAGGGAGGGGTCGGGGGTAAGTTCCTCTCCGAGCTCCAATGGCTCGATAGCAAAATCACCGAGGAACGCGGCAGCAAGGAGTACTATAGCAACCACTATACCGACATCAAAGACCGCCTCTGCCACCAGATACTCTATCCGAAATACAAAAAATCAGGAAAGCTAAATGTGGCCCTCGCCGCTCTTGGCATGATGAGCGAGGACGACCTTCCTTTCGATGACTATAACTATCGCTCGCCTGCCTACAAGGGCGATAAGAACTTTTGGAACAACGACTACGGCAGCGAGTTCTTCTGTCATCTCGACTCCCTCTCCGCCGAGCAACTCGTCGGCTATTACCGCTATGCCAAGAGTCAGCCGTCAGACCTGCTCGAACGCTATTTCCTCAAACAGGTCTATGCCGACGACGACTATTTCTGCGACCTCATCGGCACTCGCTACATGGCCGAAGGCAATTTCAAGGCTGCCGTGGAGTGGCTTCAGCGCGTACCCCTCGGCTTCCTGTCGAAGCAAAACATCGGGTGCTACATGGTCTCGCGCAGTCCAGCAAAAGCCAAGTGGCTCGAGGACCAGTACTTAGACGAGGACAGCCAGGAGGGTGCCGGGAGAGTGACGTTCACCGCCAATCCGAAGCTGCAATACTGCAAGAGCATGCTCGAGCTCGAGTCGCGCTACCAGATGGCCAACGAGACGGCAAAGACCGACATCGCCTACGAGCTCGCCAAACGCTACTACCAGGCCTCCTACCTTGGCGACTGCTGGTATCTTACCCACTACGGATGGAGCTGTGCCGACACCGTGCGAACGGGAGAGAAAGACTTCGTCGCCACTGCTATCGACTACCTGAACGTAGCAAAGAATACAACCGACCCGAAGCGCCGGCAGGCTGTTCTCTATGCCCTTGCCTACATCCCCCTCGATCCCTGGGCAACTGTCGACTACGACTGGTCATCCTCAGCCGAGATAATCATCCCCCATCCGCAGTCGCGACAATACCGAGCCTTGCAGCAGCTCGCCACCTACGTCCGCAACAATCCATGCAACGTAGAACCCTACATTGCCCGATGCGACCTCCTCAAGCAGTTCAGGTAAAAACAGCGAGCCTCATTATCTCCTGCTCATCACAGCAGGAAAAAGTGAGGCTCGCAGCTTAATAGAAAAAACTAAAACCTATTTATAAAAACCTATTCTTTCTTATTCCTCGTCCCAGACGTTCCGTTTGCCGAGACCTTCGTCCCAAGGATTGTCGCTGGGGTTGTTGGGGTCGTCATCAAGAATGGTGTCGCCGTTCATGGTGGCGTTAAGCAGTTCGCTCTCGCCGTGGAGCGCAAGCCACTTCATGCTTGGAATGGTATATAATTTCTTGTTCATAATTTCTTTAAGTTAACGAGTTAACGAGTTGACAAGTTGACGAGTTTTCACTTTGTGTTTAGGTTGACGAATTGACAAATCTAACAACTGGTTTACTTGTTAACTTGTCAACTCGTCAACTAAAACAGTTTTACTTCACCACAACTTTCTTGCCGCCCATGATATAGACACCGTGCTGCGGCTTGCTCACCTTGCGGCCTTGCAGGTCGTAGATGTTGTCGGTGGTCTCGATGATGTCACCATCAATACCGATAATGCCAGTTGGCTGGTCGTCGATGCTGAACGTGTAGCTCTTAGCCTCGCCTCCCGTCTGTGCGGGGAAGTAGGCGCGGAAGGCCTTAATCTTGCCTGCAGTGCCGACGGTCTTCATCTTGTTGTTGGCGGCTACGATGACATCGCCCACAGCTACTTGTTGTGTGCTGAATGAGCCTGTGAAGTAGCTGTTTGCCACGGCATCGGACACGAGCTGCTTGCCGCTGAAGGCGTAGCCATCGGCAGGAGCTTCCGTTGTGGGCTTGATGAGATAGGCCACGCCAGCTTCCATCTCAGCGACACTCTTGAACGAGTAGTTTGTGCCAGCCATCTCTTTAAACTCAGCCACTTCCGTTCCGTTGCCGAAGGCTGCTGCTATTTCAGCCGCGCTGAGGGCGAAGGGCAGACAGATGGTGTTCCACTCACCTGCTGCGACGGTGCGAGACAGGGCCACGTCGGCATTGGCACGCACGGGAACCATATTGTCGGTGGTCTCGTAGAGTGCCACCTGTGCGACGGCGTTCTTGTCGTAGGCTCCGGTGACGGTGCGTTCCGGGCGCAGATAGCCGCGCTGGTCGAGCGTCACGTCGATGCCCACTGCGTCGAGACCCCATTGTGTGGCGATGGTCTGAAGGGCGGTCAACGTGGGATTGGTGTTGATGACTGGCTCGATGATTTTCGTGCCAGTCTCTGCATCGGCGGTCAGCGTGTTCGAGCCGAAGGCAGTGCTGACGAGGTTGGCTGTCGTCACGTTGTCGGTGTCATCGTAGGTCAGCGTTGTGTTGGCCTGCATGATGGAGCCGACATAGTTATAGCCTTTCGTTGCAATCACGCCATTCGCGTCCTGAGCATAGATAAGTGCCAGACGCTTGTTGTTTTCCGTATCGGTGTTGGCCGCATCGGTCTTGTTGACAATAATGTTATTGGCGAAGTATCCCTTTGCGCTGCTACCCAGTGAGATGGCCATGCCCGAGATGTAGCTGCTGCCGTTGGTGTTGGCTGCGCAGCAGGTGAAGTCGTAGAGGGTGTTGTTGGTGGCATAGAGCACGGTATTGCCGCCCATACGCACGAATGCGCCGCAGCGGTTGATGTGCGTGCCCGTGGCCGTGCAGTTGTTCAGATAGAGTTTGTCCTGTCCGACATTGGCTGTGTTGGCATCGGCCACGGCGAGTGTGCCGCCATAGTTGGCCGAAGTCTGCTTGATGACAGTGTTGTTCGAGAACTCGCAGCGGTCGAGGATGGTAAGACTCGGCGCACCACCCCATGCCGATGTCCTTAGAGCCACGCCCACACCAGCGGCCACGTTGTCGCGCCAGACACAGTCGTGGGCGTAGAGGCGTGCGGAGTTGCTTGCGATGATGCCGCCCGACTTGTTGTTTTTGTTGCTATAGAAATAGCAGTGGTCGAGCTCCATGTTGACACGCTGGATGTACATCACAACGCCCTGATAGTTCGACGAGGCATTCCCCGTGTAGCCGGTGAAGACGATACCGGCCAGTTTGGTAAGTTCTTTGCCCTCGTAGCCGCCGCTGCCGTCCTTGACAGAGAGGAAAGCCGCTGCCAGCGTTTCACCCTGGAAGATGGTGGGCGAAGCCGTCGGGTAGGTGATGGCCGTAGTGGTGCCTGTCATCGTGGTGGGATAGCCGCCCTTGATGGTCACGCCCTGCGGAATGGTCACTGTTGCCGCCGCTTCGCCGTCCACCTTAGTGGGAGTGATGGTGTAGGTGCCTGCCATTAAATAGACGTTGTCGCCAGAGGCGAGACCCTCAACAACCGTCTCAAAGTTGGCAGCCTTGTTGGCATTTTCCCACGATGAGCCGTCCTTCGTTCCGGCACCATCGACACTAAAGAAATGGTCTGCGGCATGAAGCCCTGCGGGCCATGAGAGCAATGCCACAAACGCAATCAGAAAAGTAGAAATTTTCTTCATTTTTGTCATAATTTTGAATGGATACGTATTATTTTCATGTCCTATACATTATAATATAGGAAATCCGCTAAAAGAATAACTTATTTTAACGTTAGGGGCGGAGAATGCACCCTTTTAAATATTTGTTAACATTCTGCGTTTTTGTTTTAACACGAATACGGCCACCGTTTCAATTTTTTTTCCTCGCGGTCGCAAATTCCCCAGAAATGAGTGACTTTCGCCAAGTCGCTGATTACAAGACTGATAAGCTTCTATAAGTCCTATAAGACTTATACGACCTACTGCGAAACATATATCTCTCAGCTGCGAAACATATATGTTTTACCTTGCGAAAGACGGTCTTTCGCGCTCCGAAAGACGGTCTTTTGGGATGCGAAACATATATGTTTCAAAAATGAGAGGTAAAAGGTGAGGGGTGAAAAGGGAGTGAAAGCGTGAGAAAATGCTGTTTTCGCGCTCCAGAATCGAGGTTGAAGTCAACTTTTTCCGTTAACATTTCGTGTTCGGAATTAAGAAAAGTTAACCGTTCTGTCGGTGGTTACCTGCCGGTGACGGTGTGACGGAGCCAGTCGCCGAGGTCGCGGAGCATGGCATCGTGGTAGGGGAACTCCGTGTCGAAGCCGAAACCGTGCCCGCCGTTAGGGTAGATGTGGAGCGAGGCGGCAATGCCTTGCCGCTTCAGGGCCTCGTAGTAGCTGAGGCCGTTCCGATGCTTCACGCTGCGGTCGTCATCGACCATGATCAGGATGGCGGGTGCTGTCGTAGGCTTCACGTGCAACTCGTTGGAGAACAGTTCCTCATCGGCTTTCGTGGCGTTTTTGCCGAGCAGGTGGTCGTGAGAGCCTCGATGGGTCAGCTCAGGCTGCATGGTGATGACGGGGTAGAACAGAATCTGGAAGTCGGGCCGCGCGTCGTCGGCGGCATGGGTGGCGAGGGTCGAGGCGAGGTGTCCGCCGGCGGAGGACCCCATCACGCCCACACGGGCGGGGTCGATGTTCCACGCCTCGGCATTGCGGCGTATCAGGCGCATGGCCTGCTCGGCATCTTCGAGCGGTACCATCTTGTTGCCCTCGGGCAGCCGGTAGGTGAGCACGGCGACGGCCATGCCTTGCCCGAAGAACCAGGGTGCCCACTGGTGTCCCTCGTGGTAGGGGGCGAGCATACGGTAGCCGCCGCCCGGACAAATGAGCACGCAGGGGAGACCCGCCCCGCATCCTCGCACCTCAAAAGAGGGGAGATAGACATCAATGCAGGGATTGTCTCCAGTTATGCCATTGGAGTATCGTGGTCGCTGCTGTTCCCAGAGCAACAGAGTCTTGGGGTGGTTCTGCGCCCCTACGGGGCTAATGAAGAATGAAAAGTGAATGATGAATAATGTAAAACGAACTATCCGTGTCATTTGTGTCTATATTTATCTATTCGTGGAGTCCGCGCGAGCGCAAGTAGTCGAGCAGCATTTGCGGCCGGTCGGTCTGTATGATGCGGCAGCCCAGGCGGTCGATGCAATAGCCCCAGCCATTGTCGATGTCGGTGAGCGTGGCATCGTCGTCGTGCCCACCTACGAGCGTGTCCCAAAGAGTGTTGTACCAAATCTGGCTGACACCCTGCAGGGTATTGGCCAGCTGCAAGGGCAGCCGGTTGTCGTCGGTCTTGAACAAAAGCTCAAAGGCTACGGGGTGCAGCTCGGCGACGAAGGAGCTGATGGCTTCGGCCGCATCGGACTTGTCGAGATCCACGATGGGCATATAGATAACCTCGTCGAGATACTGCCCGAAGCGTTCTTTCACCTCTCCGGCCGGCATACGGCCTTTCATGACAATCTGCCGCGCCGTGCCGGTCTTGATGAGCAACGGATAGATGTCGTCGAAGTAGCGGTCGGCCTTGTCGAGGTTGAGCAGCACCTTCCCTTTCATGGCTACGAGCACTTCTTCGAGCGTGGGCACGCGTTGCTTGGTGCGGATGGCACAACCGTTCTTGATGCGCAACGTCTTGATGCTATCGACAGTCCAGTCGCTGACGTTGCCCTTGCCCGTGGTGGTGCGGTTCAGTGTGGCATCGTGCATGACGATGAGCTGGCCGTCGCGCGTCTTCTGGATGTCGATTTCCACAATATCTACCCCCATGCTCGCGGCGCTCATCACACCCTCGAGCGTGTTCTCGCAGAAGTTACGCCAATCGCCGCGATGACTGGCCACCATCACGCCGTGCCCTGTCTGGTCGAATAGTTTGGCGCGCAGCGTATCGACACGGTCTTGTGCCGACAGAGCGATAGCCGACAGGAAGAAAAGGAATATGGAAAAAATACGTTTCATATTGTTTATGAAATTAGCGTTCTATCTTATAGACTCCGGTAAGCGGCGACTTTATGGTGAGGCTTTTCCACTGTCGGGGCAGGTGTGTCGGTCCTTTCCTCAGGCCGCTTGGTGTAATCTCGAGTCCGGCAAAGCCCATGAGAATGGCTTGCAGCGTGCCGCCCGCGCCGGTGATGAAGTAGGGGTTGGTGCCGCCGTTGAACTCAGCGATGACACGGAAGGGCGAATTCAGGTTGGGCTCGTAGCTCTCCTTGAAATATTGCCAGGCTTTCTCCGGTTCGCCGATGCGGCCGTAGAGAATGGAGAAGATGCTTTTCGACATGGCGGGTGTGCGCTTTTCGGGCAGGCGTGAGGCGTAGAAGTCGAGGTCGCGGCGAATCTGCTGTTTGTCGGTGACGATGCTGAGGGGATAGGCCAGCAGGTTGACGTCGGCCTGCTTGATGATGTCGTCGGTGTATTCGTCGTGCTCGGCGGTCACGCCGTTGGCCATCTGGCGCAGCTGCAGGCCGTCGGCTACTTGTTTCCAGCACGGGTCGGGAACGGTGCCGACGAGTTTCGCGGCAGCGATGGCCGCCAGCAGGACGGTTTTTGCCGCGCCGATGGTGTAGGCGTTGTTATCGACGTTCTTGCCGCCACGGCTGTTCTTGCCCCATTCGTCGGCTCCGATGACTCCGCGTATCTCGTAGGTTGTTGCGGAGTGGCTGGAGAGTGTTTTTGTTACCCTTGATGCCCAGAAGTCGGCAGCGGCGCTGAGAATGGGGTAGCCTTCCGTCGCAAGCCAGTCGGCCTGATGTGTCAGGCAGTAGTATTGCCAGACTGCCAATGCCACGTCGGCGGTGACATGGTGTTCCAGGGGGCCATAGACATTATGCACGGTGTTGTCCTCAAACCCCGTCGCGCTGCTCTCCCAAGGAAACATCGCCCCCCGATAGCCGTGCATGTAGGCATTCTGTCGGGCTGCGTCGAGGCGGTCGGAACGATAGTCAATGATGCTGCGTGCCAGCTCGGGGCGCATGACGGCGACAGCAGGGAAAACCCATGTGTCGGCATCCCAAAAGACGTGTCCGTTGTAGCCGAGTCCCGACAGCCCCATCGGCGAGACCGACAGCCGCGAACCTTCGCGGAGGAAGGCATAACAGTGATACAGCATGCTGTGCACGTCTTGCTGGCTCTGCGCGTCGCCCTCAATCTCAATGTCGCTCTGCCACAGCCCGTCCCATGCGGCCTCATGCTGCCGCCACAGCTCATCAACGCCTTGTAGGCAGGCATAGACGGTCAACCGCTCGGCCTCGTTACGCAGGTCACGATGGGTAATCGACGATACCACATTGGCCACAACGGAGAGTGTCGCTTGCTCTCCGGCTTTCAGCTTCAGCCGCACCTCCTGTGTGTGCTGACCCACATTGCGGGTGTTCTGGTGAATGGGGGTGAGAGGGAAGGCTACTGGGGGGGTGAGAAAAGCACTGCTGGCGGCTTCCTCGACAGCTCCCGTTGGCGAAAGCGCGGTGGAGGTGCAGATGTTCCACTGATCGTCGCCGTTGGTGATGGTGCTGAAAAACTCGTTGGGGTTGCGGAAAGTGTCGTGCACGGTGAGTACATTGGTGAGCGTCACCTCTACGTCAGTCCGTGCCTGTAGGATGACGGTGCCGAGCAGGGTGAAGGGCAGTTGGCGCAGGGCGGTGTAACGATAATCGACATGCAGTTTGCCGTCGTGGTCGAACGATTCCTCGAACCATCCGTGCCGCATGTCGAGTGTCTGGGTATAGGCCTGAATGTTGGAAAGTGAAAGGCGCGTGCCGTCGGCTCGCAGCTCAAGGTCCATCGGATTGATGCTGTGCAGGAAGTTGGTTACGCGCGACTTCCCATAGACATCATAGACTCCGCCCATCACCACGTGGCCGATTTTCAACGGTTCCTGTGCTGACACCAGACCAATCATTCCGTTGGCTACCGTCTCACCGTAGTAGTGCTCCGCCGTCGGCAGGTTCGCCGTGATGCGCCACGCGTCTATTCCGGCTCCCCTACAAGAGGTGAGAGGGCTGAGGAGCGTGGCAAGCATAAAGAAGATGACGGAACGTTTCATAGCATCGTTTTTATTTTATCATCTTTTTCCCGTTAATGATAAAGAGTCCGTGCTGCGGGATGGCGTTGAGGCGACGGCCCTGCAGGTCGTAAACTGACTGCGGGGAAGGTTGTGGCTCGGCCACAACATACTGAAGGTCTGTTACCTCCATCAGCTCGCAGGCTCCAGGCACTGATTTCGCATTGCGCTCCACGCCACGTTGGTCGCGCCCGAGGTAGCTTCCGACCTGTCCATTGTCGTCCATGTCGAGGTTGAGAGAGCCCTCGACAAGGCGGAGAAACGAGCTGAGCACGGCGGTATCTTTTCCGGCATAGCTTGAGGAGACAAGCGGAACGACTTTCACCGGTCCTTCAGCCTGGTAGGATGTAGCCACGAAGCGGTCGTCACCGTCCAGTTTTCCATAGAGCATCTGGGCGAGGGCTTGATGTCCCTCGGACTCAGAATTTGCGATGAAATCGTTGTTTTTTGGTGTGATGTTCACCGTTTCGGCACAGGTGAAGACGTTGTATTGCTCTTTCGAAAGCGTGACCGACTCGTCGGCCATGAGGTCGCCGATGCCGTTGTCCGAGGTGTTACCCGCGACGATGTTATTCATCAGCGTAGCCTGAACGTTGAAGAGGGTGAGTGCCGCGCTGCCATAGCTGTCTGTTTTCGTTCCGGCAATGGTGGCGTGGTTGTCCGCGACGGTGCAGTGCGCCATGCCAAACCGTGCTCCCGACTGCATCTGCACGTTCACCGCCGCACCGCCATATTTCCTCGTGAGTGCGGCCAGTCCTGCGGGCGAGTCAACGCGATTGCCGGCAAACGTGCAGTTCACGATGCCACAAGCGTCGGCATAGGTGCAGGGTGCCAGCGCAAGTGTGCCCTGCTGCGTGCTGTTGTTGCCGAAGAACGACGAGCCGTAGATGCGCGTAGTCCTGGCTCCGGCCACCATCATCGCACTGCCGCTCTTGGCCGAGCAGGCTTCGAACGTGCAGCCGAACATGGTGAGCGAGTCAGCCACGTTGATGAGCACTCCCCCACCCTGTTCCGTTGCCGAGCAGTCCGCGAACCGGCATTGCCTGAGCGTGGTCTGCTCGCAGGTGGACACCACTCCGCCGCCGCTCAGCGATGCCTGGCAATGGTCGAACAGCACGTTCGTCAGTCGCAGCCGATAGCCGTTCGTATTGACGGCACCGTCGTAGTCTTGCTGCGTGGAGCTGACGTTGCGGATGGTGATGTTGCGCAGATCCAGGTTGTAATAGTGGGGAATGCTCACGGCTGAGCCCTCATAGTCTTCCGCATCGACGACGGTTTGACCCTCAACGGCAGTGAAGTCGCTGTTGTATCCCCCCACAATCGTCACCGAGTTGTCGGGAAACAGCTGCTCGCGATACACGCCGGCCTCCACGCGGATGGTGTCGTCGAGTTGGGCATCGGCCAGCGCGTCGGCAATGCTCTCGCCCTGTCGCACGTCGTG
>JAFRZC010000188.1 GCA_017442765.1 Prevotella sp.
GTCTGTCCGTCGGGCAGGAACTCGAGGATGCGCAGCCAGCCGTCGCCGCCATTGCCTTCCCAGCCTCCGCCGAGCGTCTGAACGTTGAACATCATCTGGTGAACATCCTTTCCGGCACGGTTCTTGTCGCAGCGGTAGGCAACGGAATTTTCAAATCCACCTGTGTCGCCCCAGTGTCCGCAGAGCACAAGGCGGATGTTTTCCGTGTCATAGACCAGTTTGTCCCAGATGTCCTGCCCATAGTTGGCGGGCTTGATGCCATACGGCTCGTTCTGTGACCGCTTGGCTGTGCGGTGCTCAAGGAAAGAGTGGGTCAGGAAAATCACCTTATGCTGTTTGTATTTGTCGCTTTGACAGAGCTTCTTCGCCCAGTCGAGCACCTCGTCGCGCGGTGCCCACTCGGCGGCGATGACAAGCAGCTTGCCCCAGTGCGGGTCGCTGAACTCGTAGGCCGAGTTCTCCAGCGACACCTTCCCTTCGCGGTTGGGGAAGGCAGCCACCAGACAGTCGGTCCATTTTGAGTTGCGCTCCATGGGGAAGTACTCAGGAAAATGCGTGAACGGCTCGTCGCCCCGCACATAGCCATACTCATGGTTGCCAGTGGCGATGATATAGGGCACACGGTTGTCTAACCGCTTCATGCAATGCGATGCCCATTCCCACATCTGACGGCTCGTCTGGTTGAGCATGCGGCGGTTCATCACGATGTTCTCGTTCTGCTCCACAAGGTCGCCCGTGAGCAGCACGGCCTTGATGCGCAGCTGTTCGATATTGTCGGCACACCACACCGTGCACAACTCATAGAGCGGCTGGTTGATGTCGTACTTCGTGTAGCCTTGCGGGTCGCCCATGAGAATCATCGAGAACGACTCGGGGTCGGTGAGCTGTTGCCGGTCGGCACGGTCTTGTGCCAATGCACTGATGGCCGTCGTGGCCATGAGAACAAGAAGGATGACAGTTTTTTTCATGCGTCGGTTGTTGTTTATGTCTGTGCAAAGGTACGAAAAAAAAGTTGAAAAGTTGAAAGTTGAAAGTTGAAAAATCACTAAACGCTAAACACTAAACGCTAAACGTGAAAGGTTTTTTCGGTTTTATTTTTCGTTTTTCATAAAAAATGATTATCTTTGCACCGCATTTTAAGAATTCATAGCGTGAAAGTAAAGGAAATTGTACACGCCCTTGAACTTGTCGCGCCTCTGCCCTTGCAGGAAGACTACGATAATGCCGGCCTGCAAGTTGGATTGACAGAAGCGGACGTTTCAGGGGCATTGTTGTGTTTAGACGTGACGGAGGCGATAGTCGATGAAGCTGTCAGTAAGGGCTGCAATCTCATCGTGGCCCACCATCCGCTCATCTTCCGCAAGCTGGCTCATATCACGGGCGACGACTATGTGCAGCGCACCGTCGTGAAAGCCATCAAGAACGACGTGGCCATTGTAGCTATGCACACCAACCTCGACAATGCGCGTGGCGGCGTGAACTTCAAGATGGCAGAGAAGATGGGTCTGGCCGATGTGCGGTTCCTCACACCATCGCAGACCATCGACGGCATAGAAGGAGCCTCCGGTGTAATCGGAAACCTGCCAAAGGCGATGCCCGCCGCAGACTTCCTCGCCCTGCTCAAGCACGTGTTCGGAGTGACCTGCATTCAGGCAAACGAGCTGCTCCACCGACCGATAAAGACTGTGGCTCTCTGTGGCGGTGCCGGTGCGTTTCTGCTCTACGAAGCCGTCGGTGCAGGAGCCGACGCGTTCGTCACAGGCGAGATGGGCTACCACCAGTATTTCGGCCACGAACAGCAGGTGCAGATTGCCGTCATCGGTCACTATCAGAGTGAGCAATACACCAGTGAGCTGCTCAAAGAGCTGCTCGAAGAGCGGTTCCCCGACCTTGTCTGTCATCTGGCAGAAAGCCACACCAATCCGATCATATATTTTTAAATACTTAAAACGATAAAAACATTATGGCAAAGAAAAATCCAGCAGACTTTTCGGTAGAAGAGAAACTGAAGGCTCTCTACCAGTTGCAGACCACCCTCTCGGCTATCGACGAGAAGCGTGCCTTGCGTGGCGAGCTTCCACTCGAAGTGCAGGACCTCGAGGACGAAATCGCAGGTCTCAACACCCGTATGGAGAACATCAGGGCAGAGATTGACGAGTTCCAGCGTGCCATCGTCATGAAGCGTGGCGACATCGACCGTGCCCAGGCCAGCGTAAACCGCTATCAGCAGCAGTTGGACGAAGTAAAGAACAACCGTGAGTACGACACGCTCACCAAGGAAATCGAGTATCAGACCCTCGAGATCGAGCTTTGTGAGAAGAAAATCGGTGAGGCACAGGTGAAGATAGAGGAGCGGCAGCACGACGCGGAGCAGACCCGCGCCCTCATCGACGACCGCAAGATTGACCTCAACGGCAAGCGCAGCGAGCTCTCCGAGATTATGCAGGAGACCCGCGAGGAGGAAGAGAAGCTGAAAGAGAAGGCTCACGACCTTGAGGCAAAGATCGACCCGCGCATTCTGTCGTCGTTCAAGCGCATCCGCAAGAACGCCCGCAACGGCCTCGGCATCGTCTATGTGCAGCGCGATGCTTGTGGCGGATGTTTCAACAAGATTCCCCCACAGCGTCAGCTTGATATCAAGATGCACAAGAAAATCATCGTCTGCGAGTATTGCGGACGTATCATGATCGACCCCGAGCTGGCAGGCGTGAAGATTGTGCAGCCCGGCACGGAGGAGAAGCCCAAGCGCAAGCGTGCCACGACTCGTAAGAAGAAAACCGAAGAACCAACAGACGAATAGAATTATGAGACAGATTAAGTTTTACATCTTAGCACTGGTGGCAGCTGTTGTCTTCGCCAGCTGCGGTACCACGCGCACTGTGCCTATCACAGGTCGCAAGCAGACGCTCCTCGTGAGCGACGAGCAGGTGCTCTCACTGAGTAATCAGGAGTACACGAAGTACATGGCCTCGGCCAAGAAATCGACCAACTCGACGAACACGGCAATGGTGAAGCGGGTAGGGCAGCGGCTGGCCAATGCCGTGACCACCTATCTGAACAACAACGGCCTCTCGTCGGAGGTCAGCCAGTTCAGCTGGGAGTTCAACCTTGTGCAGGATCAGAGTGTCAACGCGTTCTGTATGCCTGGCGGAAAGATTGTGGTATATGAGGGACTGCTTCCCGTCACCCAGAACGAGGCCTCGCTGGCCATCGTGCTCGGCCATGAGATTGCCCATGCCGTGGCCAAGCACTCGGCTGAGCAGATGTCGAAGCAGATCCGCAACCAGTATGGCACGCAGATTCTCGGCGGAGTGCTCTCTGCGGCAGGTGCCAGCTACGGCACACAGCAGATAGCCCAGATTATCGCACAGCAGGGCTTGCAGTTCCGCAGCCTGAAGTATTCGCGCGACAACGAGACCGAGGCCGACCACATGGGGCTCATCTTCGCCGCCATGGCAGGCTACGACCCGCAGGTGGCCATCACCTTCTGGCAGCGCATGGCGGCACAGAGCGGCAGCAGCAACCAGAGCGACATGTTCAGCGACCACCCGTCCGATGCGAAGCGCATAGCCGCATTGCAGAAGTCGATGCCTGAGGCCCTGCAATATTACAAGGCCGCCAAAGGCAAGTAGCTCTATAATTCGAACATTCTTATTACACACATAATGCCCGTTTTCATGTTAAGAGAAAACGGGCATTATTTTCACTAAGTTAGCCCGCGTTCCTATATTTTGGGAGTTAAGACTGTTTTTTCTATTGTCCTCTTGTAATTCCGCCCACGACATCGTCGTTCTCGATGCTGTGCTCGGCTTTCTTTACGCTTGCTTTCAGTTTTCCGAAGCGGTAGGTGACGGAGATGGCGAAGCTGCGTCCGCTAAAGTATCGGGTGCCAAGGTCGCGGAAGTCGCCATTGACAGCCTCGTCGGCATTCTTGACATGGCGATTGAAGGGTCTGTTGGCTATAAGGCGCACGGTCAGGCGATCGTCCTCAAGGAATGAGCGTTGCAACGAGGCGAAATAGCCGAACCACGAATGCCCCATGTAATAGACGTTAGTGGGGTTATGTCCTATCTGTCCCCATGTGTTGAGTGTCAGTTGCAATTTCCACGGCAACTTCTGCGTCAGGTTGACATAGTAGTTATCGCTCCAACCGAAGGTGCGGTAGCTCAGATTGGGGTTCTCGTAGTGCTCATAGCGCAGCGTGTTGTTCACAACGAGCGTTGTGCCGTCAAACGGTCTCCATTGCACATACTGCTCTAAGGCGGCGCGGCGGTAGCCCTGAATGTTGCCGTAGGTCAGGTAGCGGATGTCGTCCTGTGCTGTCTGGATGGAGCCGATTCCATTGTTTGAGAACTGATAGCAGGGAGTCAATTGCAGTGTAAGCCTCTGCCCCACATACATATAGGTGAGGCTAATGCGCTGCGAGTGGGAGCTGACCAACTGTGCGTTGCCCTGTTGTACGATGCTGGGTGAGGAGACCACGGCGGGATTCAGATAGGAGATGCCTGGCCGGTTGATGCTTGTGGTATAGCTCAGTTTCAGCGATTGTGCGCTGGTCAGTTGGTATTTCAGCGATGCCTGTGGTACCCAGTCGTTCAGCCTATGGGAGAAAGTTTCCCCTTTGCCGTCGGGATAGCTGCCTCGCATGTAACTGTTCTCATAGCGCAGTCCTGCCCGTGCCGACCATTTCTTCCTATTATAAATATAGTCGGCATAGAGCCCCAGCACATGGGTGGCATGGTCGAACTGGTCGTTGGTGGTCAGTGCGGTGCCGTAGAAGTTCTGCGTGTTGTCGCTTCTGTTGTTGCGGTCGATGTACTTTGCGCCCGTTTCCACCTGATGACCCTTGCCCAGCAGGCGCAGCCAGTCTATCTGGAAGGTGTGCTCAGTGAACCGCTCCCGGACAGTCTGCAACGACCCGGTGTAGGCGAAGGGTGCGCCCGCCGTGTTGGTATAGGTGTTCTCCTGATCGGTGTGTTGACGCGTGAGGGCGAGCATATAAGAGAGAGTGAGTCGCTCGCCCTCACGACGCGTCTTGTGTTCGTAGTCTAATCGTCCGTTCCACGACTGGTGGCTGTAGCCCGGCATCCAGTAGTGATTGCCGTAACTGTAGATGAGGCCTCCCGTAGCATCTTGCAGAGTCGTCTGTCCGTCGCCCTGCACGTTCAGTTTGTAGAAGTAGCCGCCGAAGGAGGCCGACAGCAGGTTGAGCGAGTCGATGTCGTAACTGGCATTGATGTCGGCCATGTGGATGTCTCCGGGGTTGGAGCCTTCTGAGTGACTTGTTAGGCGGTTGCCTGTCTCAAGGAAGGTACGCTCCACGTCATTGATACTCTTGGTCTGCCTGCTCGACATACAGCTATAGCCGTAGTTGCCAGACAGCAGCAGTTTGCCCACCTGTCCCGTCAACGAGGTGTAGAGGTTGGGATTGTTCATCACCGTGTTGTAATACAGGTTCACCATGCCAGTCACACCGCCCAGTCTCGAGCCGTCCGTCATGACGATGTTCAGGATGGCATCTACGCCCTCGGCATCCTCGCGGGCTCCCGGGTCGGTGATGACTTCTATGCGCTTCACCGTCGCGGCAGGCATTGCCTTGAGCATCTCCTTGGCGTTCTTGGTTAGTGAGGGGTCGAGGCGGCCATTCTTATAAACCTTGAAGTTCGAGTTGCCTCTGACGAAGATGTTGTCCTGTCCATCGACGGTGACCATCGGCACCTTGCGCAGCATGTCGAGAACGGTCTGCGTCTTCGAGTCCTCGTCGGCCTGCACGTCGTAGCCGATGCGGTCGATGTCCTGCTTGATGAGCAGCCGCTGCGCCTTGACGGTCACGCCCTCCAGTTCCTGGTTCCACGTGATGGAGTCGTTTTGCACCGTGGTTGAGTCTTTCCCGGTCTGGGCCATGAGAGCCCCGCCTCTCGCCGCCAGCAGCAGCGAAAGGGATAGTATTATGTAGTATTTCATATCGGGATTATTTCTTAAGCCGTTCGATGCTCATGTCGAATAGTTGTTGTATAAATTCGTCCTTGGTTTTCCCCTTCAGTTTGTCGATTTCCGCAGCCGCAATGTTCTTCTCCGCATCATCTAATGACTGGGCATCCTTGCAGAGTTTATAAATCCGGGTGGCGTACAGGTTGGCCGCTGTTCCATCAGGATTCTTCAGAAAGAGGTTCTTGTAGGTGTTGAACTCTGAGAGCCACGTCTCCGATGATTTGTTGACATTGCCGTCGCCGAAGGAAAAGCTTGTGCCGAAGGTATCGCCAAAGGGGTCAAGCGACAGCGGTTTTCCGTTAATGATAATGCTTCGCTGTATATTGTTTTGCAGGCGGCGGAACTTCTGTGTCGTAGCGTATGTCTTGGCGATAAGGCCATGGATTTTCCCGTCTTCCTCCACCCACTCTAAGGCGTAGGCATAGCGGTGTTGCCGCAGCGTGTCCTCCGGGTCGAGGAAACAGGCATAAATCCATCGGGAGCCTTTTATCAGTCCGATGGCGACGCCGCCATTTTTGCTGTCGCCCACAGCCAGGGAGGTGTAGTCCTCGGCATTGCTGTCGGAGCCCGTACTGATGCTGTAGGCCGCCGGCTCGTCTTGCTCGAAGGCATGCTGGATGTCGGCAATGAGTTGTCGGCCTTGCTTAGAGGGGTTGTCCATCTCGAATTTAAAGACGTCGCTCATGCCTGTCGTATGCCCCGTGTCGGGATTCTTCTCTATGGAGCGGCTCGTCGATTGTTCGCTCAGGTACTTACTTTGTCTTAACGCATCGAAAGTTTTCTGGATGTGCTGCTGTGCGAAGGCAGCCGTAGCCGTCAGCATGTAGATGGCGGCTACCAATAGTTTCTTACTCTTCATATGCAAAATATTCTTTGGGTTCGTTGACATAGATGATATTTCCGTCTTCTTCCTGTATGGCGACGAAGCCCGCGGCCGTCAGCCGGGCGCGGATCACTTCCTGCCGGACCTCCATAATCTGCTGCTCCACTTGTCGGCGCTCCTCTTCGGCCTCGGCCAGAAGGGCATAGCCTTTGTCGTAGTCGGTCATGGTGGGCTCGGGCTTACGCAGGCTTCGGCGCTTCTGCTGTGGCGGTGTCTTCTTTTCCGGTGTTCGCGGCATGACCGTTGTGTCGGCGGGTATTTGCTTGTCGGAAATCGCCGGGCGCAGCACATCTGCCGTGTCTTTGTATTCGGCCTTAGCAGTATGGACGGGCGATGTCTGCGGCGAATGTTCCATATAATGTACGGTCGCAATGGCCAGAAATCCCACCGCCACGGCCGCCGCACTCCATCGTAGCCAATGCGGGCGGAAGGCAACGGGGGGGCGGGCTTCGCCTGGGATGGCTCCGCTCGGGATGGCGGATTGCGCTGTGGTTTGAGGCTTCATGGCCTCTATCTCCTGAAAGAGCAGCTGGTAGTCGTGCCACGCTGCCGGCACGTCGCCATGCAGGAAGTAGCGGCTCAGCAGGTCTTCCTCCTCCAGCGTCGTTGTGCCGTCCATGTACTTGGCCAGCAACTGACCGATGTATGCTTCTGTCTGCTGTTTCATATCTGGTTTCTTCTTTTCATTTCTTCCAATAATGTCCGTCGCGCCCTGGCCAGCAGTGTGCTGACCGAGGTCAGTTCGATACCTAACAGACGGGCTATCTCTTCGTGGCTGCGGTGTTCCACCTGTCGCATATATATTAAGGTGCGCTGCGTGGTGGGCAACATTGCGAGCCTTGAGGCCAGCCATGCCTCGTTCTCCTTCACCTCCAGTAGCTCGTGCGGATCTGTGTCGAGGGCGACAGTTATGGCTTTGCTCTGTTCCTGCAGTGGTCGTCGGCGCTGTCGGTTGCGTGTTAGGTGGCGTGCCATCACTGCCGCCAGGGCTCCCGTTCTTCCGACATCCTCCAGTTCGTCGCGCATCTGCCACAGGCGAAGCATAACATCCTGCGCAATGTCCTCTGCCTCACTGTCGCCCGCTCCGCAGCTGCGGCTCACGCTCACGGCTTTCTGCCGCCACGTGCGGGCCTCATGTTCAAATGCGCTTTTATCCATTCACTAAACACTAAACGCTATTCAATATACACACAAAAGCGGGAAAACCAAACAGGTTTTAGTATTATTTAACAAAACAACCTACGTCATAAAAAGGCTCTGTGATGCAAAACAATATGTTTTATGAAGTAAAAGAATATCTTTTACGAAGTAATATATATTATATTACCAAGTAATATATATTATTTTACTGAGTAATATATATTATATTACCGAGTAATATATATTATATTACTTTGTGAAAGACGGTCTTTCGCATCGTGAAAGGTTGTTTTTCGTATTCTCAACCCCCAAGTTTTGTTATCAAAACGTAAAAAACGGGGTAGTTTCTTGCACAGTTCGCAGATTGTTTGTAACTTTACCATCGCAAATAATTATGAGTTGACAAGTTGACAAGTTGACGAGTTGACAAGTTGACAAGTTGACGAGTTGACAAGTTGACGAGTTTAATGCAGAAGAATTATGATAGAGTATCTCACTTCAAACCTTTGGCTCGTGTGGTCGATTATCGCCGCAGCGTGCCTTATTCTCGAGTTGTCGTCGGGTGATTTCTACGTCACCTGCTTCGCCATCGGTGCCGTGTGCGCCGCAGTGTCAACTTTCCTGGGGCTGCCCTTCTGGGGGCAGGTGCTGGTGTTCGCCGTCGCGTCGGTGCTGAGCATCTGGCTCATCCGTCCGCGGCTGGTGGGGCGACTGCACAAGGGCGGCGAGGAGCGCGAGAGCAATGCCGACGCGCTCATCGGGCGCGAGGGGCGCGTCGTCGAGTCCATCCCTGCCGACGGGTTCGGCTACGTGAAGGTCGATGGCGACGAGTGGCGGGCCCGCCCGGCCGACGGCGAGCCGATAGGGAAAGACGAGCGCGTGCGCGTGACCGGCCGCCAGAGCATCATCGTCACCGTGGAGAGAATTAATAATTGATAATTGATAATTAAGAATTAACATTATGGATTTCGTAACCTATGCGCTTATCGCGCTGGTCGTCCTGGCCATCATTTTCGTCAAGATGACCGTTGTCATCATTCCGCAGAGCGAGACCAAAATCATCGAGCGTCTCGGAAAGTACTATGCCACGCTGAAGCCCGGCATCAACATCATCATCCCGTTCATCGACCGCGCCAAGAACGTGGTCACCATGATGCACGGGCGCTACGTCTATTCCACGACCATCGACCTGCGCGAACAGGTGTTCGACTTCGCACGTCAGAACGTCATCACGAAGGACAACATCCAGATGGAGATCAACGCGCTGTTGTATTTCCAGATCATGGATCCGTTCAAGGCCGTCTATGAAATCAACAACCTGCCGAACGCCATCGAGAAGCTCACGCAGACCACCCTGCGTAACATCATCGGTGAGCTGGAGCTCGACCAGACGCTCACCTCGCGCGACACCATCAACACCAAGCTGCGTGCCGTGCTCGACGATGCCACCGACAAGTGGGGTGTGAAGGTGAACCGCGTGGAGCTGCAGGACATCATCCCGCCGGCAAGCGTGCTGCAGGCCATGGAGAAGCAGATGCAGGCCGAGCGAAACAAGCGTGCCGCCATCCTCACCTCGGAGGGTAACAAGCAGTCGCAGATCCTGCAGTCGGAGGGTGAGAAGGAGGCCACCATCAACCGCGCCGAGGCTGCCAAGCAGCAGGAGATACTGAAGGCCGAGGGCGAGGCTCAGGCTCGCATCCGCAAGGCCGAGGCCGAGGCCAAGGCCATCGAGCTGGTCACCGAGGCTGTGGGCAAGACCACCAATCCGGCCAACTACCTGCTGGCACAGAAGTATATCACGATGATGGAGGAGCTGGCGGCCAACAACCAGACGAAGACCGTCTATCTGCCCTTCGAGGCCACCAACGTGATGGGCTCCATCGCCGGCATCAAGGAACTTTTCAAGGGAGAATAGTTGACAAGTTGACAAGTTGACGAGTTGACGGGAGTGCGAAGGTACGAGAAATGTAGGGACGCGGCGTGCCGCGTTAAACTATCGTCCGGTAACTCCCGCCGACATAGTCGGCTAACTCCTGCTAACTCCCGATAACTCCCCAAAAGTTTAAACATGAATATCTGTATCGTTGCCGGTGCGCGGCCAAACTTCATCAAGGTAGCACCCATCGTGCGTGCCATAGACCGGGCACGCGAGGCGGGGCGCGACATCGGCTATACGCTCGTCTATGCCGGACGCGAGGACGACCCCACGCTGGAGCCGTCGCTCTTCGCCGACCTGCAGATTGCGCGCCCCGGGGTCTTCCTCGGCGTGGAGTGCGAGAATCTCAACGAGCTCACGGGGCAGGTCATGTCGGCCTTCGAGCACTACTTGCAGGAGAACAAGACCGACACCGTCATCGTGGTCGATGACCTCGCCTCGACCATGGCCGCCGCCATCGTCACCAAGAAACAGGGTGTCACGCTGGCGCATCTCGTCGCAGGCACGCGCTCGTTTGACATCGCCATGCCCAAGGAAATCAATCGCCTGGTTATCGACGGACTCTCCGACCTGCTCTTTACGGCGGGCATGTCGGCCAACAGCATCACCAACCGCGAGGGAGCCGAGCAGAGCCGCGTCTATATGGTCGGCAATATCCTCATCGACAACCTGAGGTTCAATCACGACCGTTGGCAGCGGCCCGCCGTCTGCGACGAGCTCGCGCTTGAGCAGGGGTGTTACATCGTCTTTACCCTTAACCGCAAGGCGCTCATGGCCGACGAGCAGAACCTGCGGCTGATGCTCCGCGAGATAGCCGACAAGGCAGGGGACGTGCCCGTCGTGGCGCCGCTGCGCGGACGGGCGGCCGAGATGGTGAGCCGGCTCTCCGACTTCTCCGTCGTCGCACCGCTGAGCTATCTGGAGTTCGGATGGCTCACAGCCCATGCCCGGGGCATCATCACCGACTCGGGCAATGTGGCCGAGGAAGCCACGTTCAACGGCGTGCCCTGCATCACGCTCAACAGCTACACCGAGCACATCGAGACCGTAAAGGCGGGCACGAACGTGCTCGTGGGCGAGGATGCGACATTGCTCGGTCAGGAGGTTCGTCGCATGGTCAGCGGCCAGTGGAAGCCCTCGGCCATCCCCGAACGTTGGGACGGCAGGAGTGCAGAGCGAATTATACAAATCTTAATAGATTATCAACGCAGATGAAAAGGATAGCATTGATCACAGGTGCCACGAGCGGTATCGGTGAGGCTTGTGCCCGAAAGTTTGCAGGCGGAGGCTTCGACCTCGTGCTCACCGGACGCAACGCGGAAAAACTCGACGCGCTGAAAGCACAGCTCGAGGCTGAAGGAACGGAAGTGAAGACACTCGTCTTTGATGTGCGCAACCGCGAGGAGGCCACCGCAGCCATCGCGTTGCTCGAAGGGCGGTGGCGCGACATCGACGTGCTCGTCAACAATGCCGGGCTGGCACTCGGACTCGAAAAAGAATATGAGGGCTCGTTCGACGACTGGGACACGATGGTCGATACCAACATCAAAGGGCTGCTCACCATGACGCGCCTCATCGTGCCCGGCATGGTGGAGCGGAACAGGGGACACGTCATCAACATCGGCAGCGTGGCAGGCGATGCGGCATACGCAGGAGGAAACGTCTATTGCGCCACGAAGGCCGCCGTGAAAACCATCACCGACGGTCTGCGCATCGACCTGGCCGAGACCGCCGTGCGGGTTACTAACGTCAAGCCCGGACTCGTCGA
>JAFRZC010000189.1 GCA_017442765.1 Prevotella sp.
ACTGTTAGAGGGCAGGGTAGGGGTGAAGTATCTCGATTACGCCGACCTGCCGTGGATGAATCAGGACAAGGAGTTTCCGGCTCCTGCCGCAGTGGCTCGCGTTCGTGAGGAAATCACCGCTGCCGACGGCCTCTGGATTTTCACGCCCGAGTACAACTTCAGTTACCCCGGTCACGTGAAGAATCTGCTCGACTGGTTGTCGCGCCCCGTCAAACCGATGGACTACGCCACGCCCACCTGCATCAACGGCAAGAAGGTCGCCATCAGCGGTGCCGGCGGCAAGGCTGCAACCGCCAACTGCCGTCAGAAACTCACCGAACTTCTGGAATTCCTGAAGGCCAATGTCCTCCCCCTGCAGACTGGCATCGCCCTCCAGCCCGAATGTTGGACCACCGACACGCTCATCCTGACCGACGAAGACCAGCAGAACCTCGCAGCCGAGACCGAAGCCTTCCTGAAAGCATTGTAAGATATGAAGACGACAGCATTTTTTACACGTATTCTCAGTTGGCTGACGGGCAGTCGGCTGACAGTAGATAATTCAGTAGTGCGCGAACTCAACCTTGACCGCTTCCTGGGTAGTTGGTACGAGGTGGCCCGCTTCGATCATTTCTTCGAGCGTGGCATGTCGCAGACCAAGGCTAACTACGTGCTCCGCGACGACGGCAACATCGACGTTATCAACACGGGCATCAAAAATGGCAAGCCCAAGACAGCTAAGGGAAAGGCAAAGCGCACAGATGTCCCTGCCTTGTTCCGTGTCTCCTTCTTCGGCCCGTTCTACTCCGACTATCGCGTCATGCTCGTCGATGCCGACTACCGCTACATGCTCATCGGCAGCGGCTCCGACGGCTATCTCTGGATTCTCTCGCGCACGCCGCAACTTGCCGACAGCGACCGCACCGCCATCCTCAGCGAGGCCAAGAGCCGCGGCTACGACATCGACAAACTGATTTGGGTGAAACAAGACTGACCAGCCGTATGGAGCATAAAGAAGGAAACTCGCACATGGAGCAGACAGAACACAATCCGCAGACGGAGCAGATAACGCGCATCCAGCAGATGGAGCGCTGCCTCGACCGAGTATCGCAGGCCGTGATGCGCCTCTCGGCAGCCCTTGACGAGTATGCCGACGTGCAGGATGCCCTCCGCCAGTTGAGTGACTACTACGGCAGCGATGCCTGGAAGCAAGACTTCGCCGCCGACTCAGCCGGCCTCCTGCCTACAGACCTCAAGCGCGGTGTCCTCTCCGAAGATGCCGTCTGGAACTTGCTGGAAGATGTGCGCGACTTGAAGGAACGGATGCGGGAGATTGCGCTATAAATATAAAATCTTGAGAAACAAAGAGCGGGAACCGAGGCCGAGGATGTCGGCGCGGAATCCTATAATTTTTTTCGTAAAAAGCGAACCTATTCTCAGAATTTCTTCGTACCTTTGCCAACGCTGCCGCTATAAAAAACCAAACCCACTAGTTTGACTTGCGTCAGGGACTAATGGGATTCAGCGGTGCAAAGATAAGCATAAAATCAGTAACTACCAAATTTTTCTGGAAGAAATTCATGAAATACGGCAAATTTGAGCGGATAATGTCGCAAAAGCGGATGAACCGATACCTTGCAGCCTGTGGCGGCGACTCACGCAAGGCGATGACCCTCTACCGATACAACCTGCAACTGTCGCAAGAGACGTTCACCATCATCAGTTGCTTCGAGGTGGCCCTGCGCAACGCCATCGACGAGAAACTGACCCCAGACATGGGCGCGGAGTGGCTGAAAGACGCCATCATGCCCGGCGGCGCATTCACGAATCCTATCCTGCACAAGACGCACGACATCATAGACCGTGCCTACCGCAAACTGCTCACCGACAACCTCTATTCCCACTCCAAACTGCTCGCCAGCCTTGAGTTCGGCATCTGGAAATACATGTTCTCGCCCGTGCAGTACCGCGTTACGGGCCGCACCCTGCTCAGCATCTTTCCCAACAAAGCCCGTTCCACGCCGCAAGTGCAGTACAACCACTCGTACATTTTCAACGAACTTGACAAGATTAACACCCTCCGCAATCGCATCGCCCACCACGAG
>JAFRZC010000190.1 GCA_017442765.1 Prevotella sp.
ACGCACAATGCCGAGCTGCACCTTCGTTCCTTTCTTGCCGCGCAGCCGCCGCATGATGTCGTCGCGCGACATCTTCACACCGGCAATGGCGGTGTCGTTGACCGTCACGATGCGGTCGCCGGCAATGATGCCCACCTTCTCAGACGGGCCGCCAAGCACGGGCTGGATGATGAGCAGGGTGTCCTCCACCATGTTGAACTGCACGCCGATGCCTTCGAACGAGCCCTGTATCTGCTCGGTCATCGACTTGGTCTCCTTGGCCGTGGTGTAGGTGGAGTGCGGGTCGAGCTTCTCGAGCATCCCGCGTATGGCATCCTCGACGAGCTTGCCCTCGTTGACCGTATCGACATACAGGCTGTTGATGGCAGCCTCGGCCATCTGCAGCTTGCTCTGCGGGCTGTTATTGCCGAAGTTCAACCGAATCTGAGCTGTAGAAGTGAAAGGGATAAGAAAGAGTAAGAGACCCGCCCCAACCCTCCCTATGAGGGAGGGAGCAGATAGTTTCACTATTTTCATGAATGTCTTAAACACATTTTTCTTCATAATCGCCATGATTTTTATTTATTTAATGTCTAATAGCGGTCAGGACTCGCTGTCTTGTATTCCATTTTCGTTCGTACTCTATATGCTCCCTCCCTCATAGGGAGGGTTGGGGCGGGTCTATTGTTCTTCCGCTCTGTCCTCTTCGATGACGAGGTTTTCGATGATGAAGTTCTGGCGCTCCATGGTGTTCTTGCCCATGTAGTATTCGAGCAGCTTGGCCACCTGGTCGGTCTTGTGAAGGGTGACTTGCTCAAGGCGCATGTCAGGGCCGATGAAGTGTACGAACTCCTTGGCGTCGATCTCGCCGAGACCTTTGAAACGGGTAATCTCAGGGTCGGGACCGAGATCCTTGATGGCTTTCTGGCGTTCCTCGTCACTATAGCAGTAGCGGGTGATGAAGTCACTGCGCTTCTCGTTGTTGGCGAGTCGGGTATCGGCCTCGGCAATGACCTTCTTGTTCTTGATCTTCGTGCGACGGTTGCGCACGCGGAAGAGCGGCGTCTGTAGCACATAGACGTGGCCTTTCTTGATGAGGTCGGGGAAGAACTGGAGGAAGAACGTGATGATGAGCAGACGGATGTGCATGCCGTCAACGTCGGCGTCGGTGGCCACGATGACCTTGTTGTAGCGCAGCGTGTCAAGCCCGTCTTCGATATCGAGGGCTGCCTGTAGCAGGTTGAACTCCTCGTTCTCATAGACCACCTTTTTGGTCAGTCCGAAGGTGTTGAGCGGTTTGCCGCGCAGGGAGAAGACGGCTTGCGTGTTCACGTCGCGGGTCATGGTGATGCTTCCGCTGGCCGAGTCGCCCTCGGTGATGAAGATGCACGACTCCTCCTTGCGCTCGTTCTTCACGTCGCTGTAGTGGATGCGGCAGTCGCGCAGCTTGCGGTTGTGCAGGCTGGCTTTCTTCGCCCGTTCGCGGGCCAGCTTGGTGATGCCTGCCATGGCCTTGCGCTCGCGCTCGCTCTCCTTCACCTTGTTCTCGATGACCTCCGCCACGTCGGAGTGGATATGGAGATAGTTGTCCACCTGCTGTTTGATGAAGTCGCCGACGTATTTGTTGATGCTGTCGCCGCCCGGTGCCATCTGCGTGGAGCCGAGCTTTATCTTCGTCTGGCTCTCGAACATCGGCTCCTCCACGTTGATGGCGATGGCGGCCACGATGCCGTTGCGGATGTCGCCATACTCATATTTGCCGAAAAACTCCTTGATGGTCTTGGCCACATGCTCCTTGAGCGCGCTCTGGTGGGTACCGCCCTGTATGGTGTGCTGGCCGTTGACAAACGAGTAATACTCCTCGCCGTACTGGTTGGCATGGGTAAGGGCAATCTCAATGTCCTCGCCCTGCAGGTGAATGATAGGGTAGAGCGGGTCGTTGGTCATGCGGTCTTTCAGCAAGTCCTCCAGTCCGTTGCGCGAGATGATGCGCCGGCCGTTATACATGATAGTCAGTCCCGAGTTCAGGTAGGTGTAGTTGCGGAGCATGTTCTCCACGATGTCGTCGTGGAACTGATAGTTTTTGAACAGCGTATCGTCGGGCTCAAAGAAGATGTAGGTGCCCGTCTCGTCCTGTGTGGGCTCGGTGCGGTCGCTCTTCATGATACCGCGCTCGAAAGCCACCGTGCGCACCTGCCCGTCGCGATAGGAGCGCACCTCGAAATGCGAGCTCAGGAAGTTCACGGCCTTGATGCCCACACCGTTCATGCCGACCGATTTCTTGAAGGCCTTTGAGTCGTACTTGCCGCCGGTGTTCAACTGGCTGACGGCCTCCACGAGCTTGCCCTGCGGGATGCCGCGCCCGTAGTCGCGCACCGACACGCGCAAGTGGTCGTCGATGTCAATCTCTATACGCTTGCCCGCATTCATGCGGAACTCGTCAATCGAGTTGTCGATGGTCTCTTTCAACAGCACGTAGATGCCGTCCTCGGCATGAGAGCCGTCGTCTAAGCGACCGATATACATACCGGGCCGTGTGCGGATATGGTCAACGTCGGAGAGATGGCGAATCGCCTCGTCACCATAGTTCGGGGAGTCTGGTGTTGGCTCCTGAGGTGTAATATTCTTTTTGCTCATTATTATTTTCCCACTTATCACTTTTCACTTATCACTTTCTTATAGCATCTCCTGCGCTTGTGCATCTCGGTGTTGAAGTAGCTCCACTGCCCTTGCACGTTGGCGTTCGACTCCATCTCCACCTGACTCTCGCCCCAGGCGATGCCGTAGCGGTTGTACCAGGGGATGAGGTGATAGAACATCAGCGCGTTCACACCCTTCGCACGATATTCCTCGAGCACGCCAATCATCTCCAGGTCCACGATAGTGGTCTTGTGGCATTTCAACGACCGTAGCACGTGCCACCAGCCGAACGGCCACAGCCGTCCGCGACGGCATTTCTGCAATGCCCGCGAGAGCGATGGGATGGTAATGCCCACGCCCACCAGCTTATGCTCGTCGGTCGTCCAGTCCTCGACGATGGGGATCAGATTCAAGTCAGCGTATGGCAGATATTGTTTCACATATTGGTCGATCTGCCGGTCGGAGAGTTCGGAGAATCCGTAGAGGTCCTTGAACGTCTCGTTGATGAGCTCGAAGATTTTCCTGCCCATGCCGCCGTCGAAAATCTCTTTCTTTGTCAGCGTGCGGATGTGCAGGTTGTAGCGCTTCATGATCATCTCCGAGATCTTGCGCATCTTCTCGGGCACCTCCTTCGGTACGTGGATTTTGAACTCCACATAGTCGTTGTCTTTCTCCCATCCGTCCAGCTGCTCCATGTGCTGCGGATAGTAGGGATAGTTGTAGATGGTGGCCATGGTGCCCAGCTCCTCGAAGCCCTCGGTGAGCATGCCCTCGGGGTCGAAGTCGGTGAAGCCCAACGGACCGATAACCTCTGTCATGCCCTTCTCGCGACCATAGTCC
>JAFRZC010000002.1 GCA_017442765.1 Prevotella sp.
CCGACGGCATCATCACAGGTGGCATGTTGCCAAAGATTGAGAATGCGCTTGCTGCCGTCAAGGCAGGCGTGAGCCGCGTGGTCATCACCAATGCCGATGCCATCGGCTGTGAAGGACAAGGCACCACCGTCAAAAAATAATCATAAATCAAATAAAAATCAGAAAAAGTTGCATTCCGTTGTAACTTTTTCTTTTGTCACTCGTCATTAAAACAGAGAGAAGATGAAAAACGTCAGTTTCCGAAACGATGTGCTGCCACTGAAGGACATGCTCTACAGGCTCGCCCTGCGCATCACGCAAAACCGCGAAGAGGCAGAAGACATCGTACAGGACACGCTGATAAAGGTTTGGAACAGGCGCGACACATGGGACACCATCGACTCGATAGAAGCCTTCTGCACCACTGTCTGCCGAAACCTCTCGCTCGACTATCTGCGTCGCTCCGACAATCAGAACGAGGCACTCGACGAGAAGACGAACGGAACACCAGACCGCAAATCTTCGCCCTACGAACAGGCTGTGAGCCACGACCGCATCGATACCGTGAGACGACTCATCGACAGCCTGCCCGAGAAACAACGTACCGCCATGCAGCTGCGCGACTTCGAGGGAAAAAGCTATAAAGACATTGCCGCCATCATGGGCATCAGCGAAGAACAAGTAAAAGTAAATATCTTCCGCGCCCGGCAGGCGATAAAACAAAAGTTCAGCAAGATTGAGAACTATGGATTATAAGTACATCAACCAGCTCTTGGAGCGCTACTGGAACGGCGAGACCTCGCTTGAGGAGGAGAAAATCCTGCGCACGTTCTTCAGTCAGACCGACATTCCTGCCGATCTGGAGCAGTACCGTCCGTTCTTCGTCTATACGCAAGAGGAGGTACGGCGCACCGTGCTGGGCGACGACTTTGACGAGCGCATCCTCTCTCTCGTGGACGAGGCTCCGGCCGTGAAGGCTCGCACCGTCAGTCTCACACAGCGCATGATGCCGTTGTTCAAGGCCGCCGCCATGGTAGCCATTATCATCACGTTGGTAGGCGCGTTGCAAATGCCCTTCCAGCACGACTACCCCGAGATGAACGGCCAGCCGGCAGCCATCCCCGGCATGTCGGTAGCGTTGAGTGGCGACTCCGCAATGGTCGATACCCTGCAGCAGAGCAGTCTGCAGAAGCTGCCACCCTCGCTTGCACCTGTTACCAATAATCTACAGCCTGCGACCCTCTCGCCCGATGAAGAGCAATAACAGGCAAAAGGATATAGAAATTTTCGATGCTTTCTTTATAAACAACAAATTAGTAAAACAACTTTATGAAGCTGTGAAGTTTCACCTTTTTCTCTCAATTTTTTTCATACCATAACTAACGTAAGCCGTCGCCTTAATCAGAGGCGACGGCTTTTTCTTTCAGTTTCTCAACTCCTTTGCTGATCGAGCTGAGCCCAAACGCCTTGGGGTCTAACTTGTCAGGTACTATCCAGAAAGTCTCCTCGGCATCGTCGCCGGGGCGCAACATGCTGGTATCGCTCACCTCGCAGGCAAAGAACAAGTCGAGCGTAGGAATGTCAAGGCCGCTGTACACATAGACATTGGGCAGACTGAACAAAAACCGCACACGGTCCACATCGAGTCCCGTCTCTTCCTTCACCTCACGCCTGACCCCTTCCTCAGCCGTCTCTCCTGCATCGGCAAAGCCCCCGGGCAGGTCGAGTGTTCCCTTTGCCGGATCACACCGCCGCCGCACCACGAGCAACTCGCCCTTGTCGTTATAGATAAGTGCCACGTATGATGCGCTTGCGTTGACGAACAACTCAAATCCGCAATCCTCGCAGCGCAAACTTTTCTCGCCAGCCACTTTGAAGTTTCCTGATCCGCATACCGGACAGTATCGATATTTTCTCAGCGCGTTCATAAAATCATGTTAATTGTTAAATACTAATTGTTAAAAGTTCGATGCGAAATGTTTTCAGCATGCAATATTACGAAAAAAAATGCTATCTTTGCAAAAATTGCATAAAAAAGTTGGCATTTTGCCATGCAGAAATACAGATAACCCTATGAGTTGCAAATCAAAATTATTTATGCTGGCTGTTGTGGTGCTAATGTCGATGCAAGGCACATACGCGCAAAGAGCCATCGACATAGACCTCTGGGGAGGCTCGCCGCGCGTAAAGAGCGTAGAAAAAGGCGACAAGGCCCGGCTGCACGTCTATCTGCCTGCCGATAGCATCCGCACAGGGCGTGCCGTAGTCATCTGTCCGGGCGGGGCCTACGGTTTTCTGGCCACCGACAACGAAGGCACCGGCTGGGTTCCCTTCTTCAACAATCAGGGCATAGCCGCCATCGTGCTCGAGTACCGCTTGCCACACGGGAAAAAGGAAGTCCCCATCAGCGATGCCGAGCAGGCCATACGCTATGTACGCAAGAATGCTCGGACATGGAACATCAACCCCAACGATGTCGGCATCATGGGGTCGTCGGCAGGCGGACATCTCGCCTCGGTCATTGCCACACAATCGGCAGCCGACGCACGCCCTAACTTCCAAATACTTTTCTATCCCGTCATCTCGATGGTCAGCGGCGCCACACACCAGAACACCCACGACAATTTCTTCGGCATGAAGAAGAAAAAGAAGCTGAAAGAGAAAGACGAAGAACTGTATTGCAGCGACCTGCGCATTACCGGCAACACGCCACGCGCCTGTATCCTGCTTGCCAACGACGACACGGTTGTCTCGCCGCTTCACGGTCTCAACTACTTCAAAGCCCTGCAAGCCCACAATGTTCCCTCGTCGCTGTTTGTCTATTCCGAGGGCGAACACGGGTTCGGCTCGAAGAACACGTTTGCCTACCGCTTCGAGATGGAGCTCGACCTGCGGGCATGGCTCGAGAGTTTCTAAAAAAATAAGCATTAAAAATTAAGAATTAAGATTATAAGAAATTATGAAACGACTATCTATTTTATGCCTCATTCTGACCGTTTCGCTCTTTGCGTCTGCTCAGCGCACCTTCGATGTTGACCTCTGGAACGGCAGTCCGCGCGTTGCCAGCAACGACGACCAAGACCAAGCCATGCTCCGGGTCTTTCTGCCCGAAGCCAAACGAGCCACCGGGCGCGCCATCGTCATCTGCCCGGGTGGGAGCTACAGGGGGCTCGCCATCGACCACGAGGGCTACGACTGGGGACCATTCCTCGCCACACAAGGCATAGCCGCCATCGTGCTCAAATACCGTATGCCACACGGCAACTGCCAGGTTCCCATCAGCGATGCCGAGCAGGCCATGCGCCTTGTCCGCGCCAATGCCGAGAACTGGAACATCAGTGCCAACGATGTCGGCATCATGGGATTCTCCGCAGGCGGTCATCTGGCCTCCACTCTTGCCACCCACAGCAAAGGCGATGCCCGACCCGACTTCCAGATTCTTTTCTACCCCGTCATCTCCATGCAACCAGGATACACACACAAAGAGTCGCACGACAACTTTCTTGGCAGCTACACCACGAAGAGCGAGGAGCGAAACTTCTCTAACGACCTTCAGGTGAGCCGCAACACACCACGCGCGCTCATCATCCTCAGCGACGACGACGACGTGGTGGAGCCGAACAACGGCGTGAACTACTACACCGAGCTCTACCGCCACGACGTGCCGGCTTCGCTCTATGTCTATCCCTCGGGCGGTCACGGCTACGGCATCAAGCCCACCTTCCGCTTCCACATCGAGATGCTGCTCAACATCAAAGCCTGGCTCAAAAGTTTCTGAGAAATAAGCACCAAGTATGAAACGCATCTTCCTACCCATCACCATGATTCTTCTGGTGCTGACCTCGTTCTGCACCAACCGCAATGCCAGCTCGGCACAGGCCGCGACACCCGAGGAAAACGACACATCGCAGGTGACGATGCTCGTGGCCGGCGACCTGATGCAGCACCTCCCGCAGATTACCGCCGCTAAGCGTGGCGACGGCTCCTACAACTACGACTACGTGTTTGAGCTGGTGAAGCCCGAGGTGAGCCGTGCCGACGTAGCCGTCGCCAACTTCGAGGTGACACTGGGCGGCACTCCCTATACGGGCTACCCCTGTTTCTCGGCACCCGACGAGTATCTCGGAGCTGCGGTCGATGCCGGCTTCGATATTCTGCTCACCGCCAACAACCACTGCTGCGACCGCCGCGCCAAAGGTCTTGAGCGCACCATCCGGCTGATGGATCAGGCTCATGTACCCCATCTGGGCACCTATATGAATGCCGACGAGCGCGCCAGAAACTACCCCATGCTCTACGAGAAAAACGGCATCCGCTTCGTGCTGCTCAACTTCACCTACGGAACCAACGGCATCCCCGTGCCCAAGCCCTTCATCGTGAACTGGCAGGACACGGTGGAGATTGCCCGCGACATTGCCAAGGCAAAGACAATGCACCCCGACGTGATCATCGCCTTCCCCCACTGGGGCATCGAGTATGCGCAGCTGCCCAACGACGAGATGCGCCAGCTGACCGACTGGATGCTGGCCCGTGGCGTGGACCACGTCATCGGCGGGCACCCCCACGTGCTGCAACCCTTCGAGGTACGCGAGCAGAATGGCGAGAAACATCTTGTCGCCTACTCGCTCGGCAACTACGTGTCGAACCAGTCGCGACCCAACACTGACGGCGGCGGCATGGTGAAGCTCACCTTCACGAAAATCGGCGGCAAGACCCGTCTCACCTCAAGCGGCTATACCCTGCACTGGGTGTCGCGACCGGCAGTGTCGGGAAAGAAAAACTACCGCATCTACCCCATTGGCTATCCCACCGAAGGCATGAACGCTCAGGAGCGGGCCCTGCGCCAGAAGTTCCTCACATCGCAGCGCACACTCTTCGAAAAGCATAATGTCGGTATCAAGGAATATGTATATTGAAAACCAGAAACTGCCCTTCCGTGAAAAATTCCCTAGGGAATTTCTGGTGAAAGCTTAGCTTTCGGAATATGAACGAAGAAACTATCTATGGCAAATCTTAAGTCGCTGGCCAAGGACACGGCCATCTACGGGCTGTCGAGCATCGTGGGCCGGTTTCTGAACTATCTGCTTGTACCGCTCTACACATACTACATGCCGAAAGCGTCGGGCGACTACGGCGTGAGCACCAACGTCTATGCCTATGTGGCGCTGCTGCTGGTGCTGCTCACTTTCGGCATGGAGACCACGCTTTTCCGCTTTGCCAACGACGAGCGGTCGCATCCCCACACCGTTTTCTCCACGGCCATGGCCGTCGTGGGCACGCTGTCCGCCGTGTTCCTGCTGCTCGTCTTCGGCTTCATCGGCCCCATCAGCCATGCCATAGGCTACGAGGCCCATCCCGAATATCTGCAGATGATGGCTGTGGTAGTGGCCTTGGATGCCATACAGGCCGTGCCCTTCAGCTTCCTCCGCTACCACAAGCGTGCCCTGCACTTTGCCGCGCTAAAGCTGCTTTTCATCGTGATGAACGTTGCGCTCAATGTCATCTGCTTCGTATGGCTGGGGAAGACATCGGTCTATTACGTGTTTCTCATCAACCTGCTCTGTACGGGGTTCATCATGCTGCTCTTCGTGCCAGGGCTGCTCCGCATCAAGTGGAAGTTCGATGCGAAGCTGCTCCGCCAGATGCTCGCCTACTCGTGGCCGTTGCTGGTGCTGGGCATCGCCGGCATCCTCAACCAGGTGGCCGATAAGATTGTCTTCCCGTTCGTCTATCCCGACAAGGCCGATGCCAAGGTGCAGCTGGGCATCTACGGCTCGTGCGTGAAGATAGCCATGATCATGGCCATGATCACCCAGGCTTTCCGCTACGCCTACGAGCCCATCGTCTTCGCCAAAGGCAAGGACAAAGACAAAAACGAATACTACGCGGCGGCGATGAAGTATTTTATCATCTTCACGCTGCTGGCCTTCCTCTGCGTGGTGGGGTGGATGCCAATGCTGCAATACATCATCGGAGCCGACTACCGCGAGGGTCTGCGTGTGGTGCCCATCGTCATGGTGGCCGAGATCATGATGGGCATCTACTTTAACCTCTCGTTCTGGTACAAGCTCATCGACAAGACCATCTACGGAGCCTGGTTCTCGGTTATCGGATGCGCGGTGCTCTTCGCCGTCAACATCCTCTTTATCCCGCGCTACGGCTACATGGCCTGCGCGTGGGGTGGCGTGGCCGGCTACGGCACGGCAATGGTGCTCAGCTATTTCGTCGGACAGAAGAAGAACCCCATCCCCTATCCCATGCGCAACATCGCCTTCTATGTGGCAGCGGCGGCGGCGCTCTACCTGCTCATGAGCCTTGTGCCCAACGAGTGGAACAGCGTGCTGCGACTCACCGTCAACACCGTGCTCATCGCCGCCTTCCTCGCGCTGATAGCCCTCCGCGACTTCCCCGGAATAATCGGGAGAATCCGGAAAAAGGATAATTAACAACAAAACAAAATAGAAAAGAAATGAAGAAGTTATTATTGACATTGTTCGGTGCGCTCGTGATGACGGGTGCGAAAGCCGACGAAGGCATGTGGACACTCTACAACCTGCCGCAGGCCGTTTACAACAAGATGGCGGAAGAAGGATTCCAGATGCCCTACGACGACTTATATGGCAGCGACAGCGCCATCAAGAACTGCGTGGTGAACTTCTCGGGCTACTGCACCGGCGTGGTGGTCTCGCCCGACGGACTCGTCTTCACCAACCACCACTGCGGCTTCGAGTCCATCCGCTCGCACTCCACCGTCGAGCACGACTACATGCTCAACGGCTTCTACGCCAAGAGCTACGAAGAGGAGCTGCCCAACGAGAACATGTTTGTCTCGTTCATGGTCAGCCAGGAGAAAATCACCGACCGCCTGCGCGCGCTCGGCATCGACGACATGGGAGCCAGCGAACAGGAGACGCTCATCGACTCGCTGCAGCAGGCCATGACCGACTCCGTGAAAGCCATCGACCCGACACTCCACGTGAGCATCGACGCCTTCTACGAGGGCAACGACTACTACGCCACCACCTATCAGGACTTCCGCGACCTGAGACTCGTCTTCACCATTCCCAAGTCGATGGGTAAGTTCGGCGGCGAGACCGACAACTGGATGTGGCCCCGCCAGACCTGCGACTTCTCCGTGTTCCGCATCTATGCCGACCCTGAGACCAACGGCCCCGCCGACTACTCCGAGCGGAACGTGCCCTATCATCCCAAATCGTGGGCACCCGTCTCCATGCAAGGCTACAAAGATGGCGACTTCGCCATGACCATCGGCTATCCGGGCTCTACCTCGCGCTACCTCTCCAGCTATGGCATCCGCGAGATGCGCGACGCACAGAACGAGCCACGCGCCCAGGTGCGCGGCGTGAAGCAGGAGGTCATGCGCCGACACATGGATGCCGACGAGGCCGTGCGCATCAAGTACGACTCGAAATACGCACAGAGCTCCAACTACTGGAAAAACTCCATCGGCATGAACAAGTGCATCGACTCTATCGGCATCATCAACCAGAAGCGCGAATACGAGAACCGCATCCGCGTATGGCAGGACGAGACGGGCTATCTGAAAGACAAGCTCGACTTCGACCGCATGGCCGAGCTCTACACGCAGCGCTTCGACATCAACCGCCACAGCACCTACTTCTTCGAGTCGTTCTGGCGCACCAGCGAGTTCTTCAACCGCGCCTTCAAGATTGCCTCGCCCATGGGAGTGCCCGTCGAGAATCCCGATGCCAAGGAAGCAAAGCAATACTTCCAGTTCCCCGACAACAGCAACGAGTGGGACGAGTCCCTCGACAAAGAGGTGATGGCGACGCTCATGAAGAACTACGCCGACCACTACACCGACCAGCGGCCCGCGTTCTATCAGACCATAGAGAAGAAATTCAAGGGCGACTACCGGAAATACGTCGATTGGCTCTACAAGAAGTCTCTGCTCATGAAGCCCGGTGCCAAGCTCTACGTCAACTCCAAGAAATTCGACAAAGACCCGGGCGTGGCACTCGGTAAAGAGCTCATGACCATCGCCATGATGACCTATGTCACCACTGCAGGCATCGACGAGGAGATTGCCAAACAGGAGAAATACCTCTGCGCCGCCAAGCTGCGCATGGAGGAAGACCTGCCCCACTACTCCGACGCCAACTTCACCATGCGCCTCAGCTACGGGCAGGTGGGCGGCTATGAGCTCGGCGGACAACCCTCGGGCTACTACACCGAGGCAGCCTCCATCATCGAGAAGATGAACCGTGCCGACGAGAACGTGGAATACTTCGCCGAGCCCATCATGCACGAGCTGATGAGCACCAACGACTTCGGCCCCTACACCGACAAGACCACAGGCAAGATGCAGCTCTGCTTCCTCACCAACAACGACATCACCGGCGGCAACTCCGGCTCGCCCATGTTCGACGGAAAGGGACGACTCGTCGGACTGGCTTTCGACGGCAACTGGGACTCGCTCTCCTCCGACATCAACTTCGACAAGCGGCTGGCGCGCTGCATCGGCGTCGATATCCGCTTCGTGCTCTACATGATGGACCGCTGGGGACACGCCGACCGCCTGCTCCAGGAAATCAACGCACAATAATCGTTACATGTCCATAATGTTGCCGTGTCTTTTCAGGCGCATGTTAATTTGTCTTAAAGGGGGAGTGGAAATGTTAACGGATTCTGCTGACTTCTACCTTCTTTCTGGAGTGCGGAAATGCCCTTTTCTCACGCTTTCACTCCCCTTTTATACCCTCATCCCTCATCTTTCATCCCTCATCCTTTCCCAAACATATATGTTTCGCCTCCCAAAACACG
>JAFRZC010000191.1 GCA_017442765.1 Prevotella sp.
GATTCTCAGTTCACTCATAGTTTAATATCATAGGACTTATGGGACCTATAGGACTTATAAGACCTATAGTGGCCTTTACCTTATCTTCAGTGTTACGATGGCGAGGGCCGCCATGATGATGGTCACGATCCAGAAGCGGACGGTTATCTTCGACTCCAGCCAGAAACCCTTGGGCCAGTTGATGAGGACCTTGAAGTCAGGCGGCAACTGGCCGGGGGCTACGCGTAAGGTGTCGTGGAGGGGCGCACGCTTGATGACGCGCCACTTCTCTCCGCGGCGGTTGCCCCGCTTGGCATAGTTGGTCTGCGCCAGCACGCTGATGCTTTCCATGAAGAAGACGAAGCAGAGCAGGGGCAGGAGCAGCTCCTTGTGTATGATGATGGCTGTGACGCCGATGATGCCGCCGATGGCCAGGCTTCCGGTGTCGCCCATGAAGACCTGTGCGGGATAGGCATTGTACCAGAGGAAGCCGATCATGGCTCCGATGAACGCGCAGAGAAAAACCACCAGCTCCTGTGCGCCGGGGATGTACATGATGTTGAGGTAGGCCGCATACTCGATGTGGCTCGACACATAGGCGAGTATTCCCAGTGCCACGCCGATGATGGCCGAGTTGCCGGCGCACATGCCGTCCATGCCGTCGTTCAGGTTGGCTCCGTTCGACACGGCCGTCACGACCAGGATGGTCATCAGCACAAACAATATCCAACCGGCGGCATTCTTATACTTGCCGCACCACGAGGTGAGCTCGGAGTAGTCGAGATTATGGTTTTTCACAAACGGGATGGTGGTCTTCAGCGATTTCACCGGCTCCGACTTATGCGTCACCACCGTCTCCACACCCTGGCGTTCGAGCGAGATATTCTCGTTGATTTTAGCATCGGGACTGGCCCAGAGCACGAGACCGACGATAAGGCCTATCGACACTTGACCCACAATCTTCCAACGACCTTTCAGCCCTTCCTTGTCGTGGCGGAAAATCTTGATGTAGTCGTCGAGAAATCCCAGAAATCCCAGCCATACGGTAGTAATAATCATCAGAATAAGATAGATATTCCGTGTGCGGCCCAGCAGCAGAACGGGCACCAGAATAGATACGGCAATGATGATGCCGCCCATCGTGGGCACACCTCTCTTTTTCTCCCCGAACGGATCGATGGCGGTGTCGCGGGCCGCCTCGCCAATCTTCTTGCGACGCATGTACTTGATGAACTTCTCGCCAAACCATGCTGAGATGATGAGTGAGAGAATCAACGTGAGCAGCGCACGGAAGGAGATATAGCTCCACATGCGGGCCCCCGGGATGTCGTATTGCTCTAAAAAGCGGAAGATATAGTATAGCATAATCTAACTTTTTTATCGGTTTTCTATTGGCTGATAATCTCTCTTACCACCTCGCGGTCGTCGAAATGGTGTTTCACGCCCTGGATCTCCTGATAGTCCTCATGACCTTTTCCGGCGATTAGGATGACGTCGCCCTTCCCAGCCATCATGCAGGCGGTGCGGATAGCTTCGCGACGATCGACAATGGAGAGCACTTTCCTCATCTGCTTCTGGTCGAGACCGGCCAGCATGTCGTCGATGATGGCCTGCGGCTCCTCGAAGCGGGGATTGTCGCTGGTGATGATGACACGGTCGCTCTGGCGGACAGCCTCCTGCGCCATGAGCGGGCGCTTTCCCTTGTCGCGGTTGCCTCCGGCTCCGCAGACGGTGATGACTTTTCCCTGGCGGCCCTCGAGCACCTCGCGGATGGCGCGGAGCACATTCTCCAGGGCATCGGGCGTATGGGCATAGTCAACGACGGCGGTCCAGCCCGCGTCGCTGCGGATGGGCTCAAGGCGACCCGCCACGCTTTTCAGTGTGCTGAGCACGAGGAGGATGTCGTCGGGCTGCTTGCCCAGCATGCGGGCGGCACCATAGACGCAGAGCAGGTTGCTCACATTGAACTTGCCGATGAACTGCACACCCACCTCACGGCCGTCAACCTCGAGGTACATTCCCTCGAAATGGCATTCCAAAAGCTTGGCCTTAAAGTCGGCCATGCGCTGTGTGCTGTAGGTTTTCACTTGGGCCTTGGTGTTCTGCACCATGAACATTCCGTTCTTGTCGTCGGCGTTGATAATGGCAAAGGCCGATTTCGGGAGCATGTCGAAAAAGGCTTTCTTGGCATCGCGATAGTTCTCGAAAGTCTTGTGATAGTCGAGATGATCGCGGGTGAGATTGGTGAAGAGCCCGCCGGTGAACGTCAGTCCGCCGATGCGCCGCTGGGCAACAGCGTGGCTTGAGCACTCCATGAAGGCATACTCGCAACCCTCGGCCACCATCTCGGCCAGCAGACGGTTGAGCTCAATGGCATCGGGTGTGGTGTGAGAGGCTGGCACGGGCCGTTCCTCGATGTAGTTGCACACCGTGGAGAGCAGGCCGCACTTGTGACCCATCTTCCGGAACATATTATATAATAAGGTGGCGATGGTGGTCTTGCCGTTCGTGCCTGTTACGCCCACCAGCTTCAGCTTCTTCGACGGCTCGCCATAGAATACCGTTGCTACGGGTCCCACGGCCTCCTCTGTCGATTTCACCACCACGAAGGCGACGGCCTGCGGACTGGCGGAAGACTGGTTGCGGGCGTCCTCCGGCAATTCCTCACACAGAACGGCCTTCGCGCCTTGCGCTATGGCCTTCGGGATAAACTGATGACCATCGACCTGCGTGCCTTTCATAGCAACGAAGAGATGTCCCTCGGCTATGCGCCGCGAGTCGATGTTGACACCCGTTATCTCTACATCGCTATTGCCGATAATCTCGACGGGCTTCACATATTTAAGCAGTTCAATGAGCTTCATAATGCGGTTGTATTATAGATTTAGTTTAATACCAGTTGACAGAGAGAGCCCTTCTTGATGGCCGTGCCGTGCGGGAGGCTTTGGCTGATCACCTTTCCGCGTCCCGTGAGATTTACTCTAATGCCTCTACTCTCAAGAAGATAGACGGCATCGCGCGCACCCATTCCGTGTACATTTGGCACGACATCTTTCTTAGTCGGTTCGCTTTTCGTCAGTGCGGCCTGCTTGTTGCCTTGCCATTGGGCAATGCCCCAGATGGGGTCGGGTCGGTTGGTTGCCGCCCAGTTGCTGGTGTAGTTGAAGCCAAGGTGAGACAGCACGCTCTCCGCGGCCAGCATATTGCCGCTTTTGATTTCGGGCAACATTGCAGATGCGGCATCGTGGGAGTCGCTCACGTCGAGCTTCAGACTTTGGGCCATGATGCCCTCGGCAATCTCGCGGAACACGACACCGGCCATGCCGCCGCCCGAAGCGGGTAATCCCGACTTCTGGATGCAGACAATGCAGGAGTAGCGCGGCGCATCGGACGGGAAATAACCGGCGAAGGACACGAGATACTGCATGGTGCCGCTGTGGTAGCCGCCCGAGCCATGTGAAATCTGTGCGGTTCCAGTTTTACCGGCAATGCCGAAGTCGCCGTGTTTCAGCTTTCCTACAATCTTTGCCGTGCCTTGCTTCACAACCAGCTCAAGCTGTTCCTGTGTCTTTTTGATGGTCAGAGGCTTGGCGATTCGTTCGCGCATGACGACGGGCGGGAACTCTTTAATCACCTCGCCGTCTTTCATCACCTTCTTGACAAATCGCGGCTGCATCATCTTTCCACCGTTGGCAATGGCGTTATAGAAAGTGATCGTAGAGATGGGAGGAACCTGCGTCTCATAGCCTATCGACATCCAGGGAAGGGCCGTGTTGCTCCAGTTGGCCCAGTGCTTGCCGGTCTTGTCTTTCTTTGGCATACGAATACGTGCCTTTGTAGAGCCCGGAATGGGCAGGCTCAGGTCGTCGGCAAGCCCCAGACGATAGATTCCCTCGACGAATTTCTCGGGATGGCTGTGATAGTTCTGGTCAATGATACGGCTGATGCCGATGTTAGAGCTTTTCTGGAGAGCCTTGCCGAAATTGATGGTGCCGTATCCGCCGCGTGTCCAGTTGTGGTCTTTCATCGTCCGCTTGTACATATCCCATTTGCCATTGCCTGTGGCCACGACAGTGGAAGTGTCGGCCACACCGTCGTCGAGTGCCACCATGAAACTGGCCGTCTTGAACACCGAGCCCGGCTCGAGCAAGTCGCTGACGGCATGGCTGTCGATTTCGCGGTATTCGCCATCGTCGCATCGTTGCATATTGACAATGGCTTTCACATCGCCAGTAGCCACCTCCATGACGATGGCCACGCCGACGTTGCCGCCAATCAGTTTCAGTTCCTCTATGACGGCACGCTCGGCCAAGTCTTGCATACCCACGTCGATGGTGGTGATGATGTCGCAGCCGTCGGTGGCAGGCCTATCTACGATGTCGAGATTGGTGTTGAGGATCCTGCGTGTGTGCTGTATGCCGTCCTCTCCCCGCAGGATAGAGTCGTAGTGCAGCTCAAGCCCCGTTCGTGCTTTCCCGCTCGACTTAAAGACATCGCCCACGGTGCGCTGTGCGAGCGAGCCGTAAGGACGTTGGCGGGTCTTGTAGATTCTGACATGGAACCCGCTCCGGTAGCAGGCCTTCACACTATAGCCTTCCTCGTCGCGCTCGGAGTTGAAGGGCATATTGAACACGGGCAGCTGAGTGACCTCGGTAAACGTATTGTAGTCGATGTCTTTTTTCCAGAAGCAATAGTCCTGCTTTCCGTCTTTGCGTGCCTTGTTGAGCGAGTCGCGGAAAGCCTCTGCGCTGCGCTCAGGGAAAATTGCATGAAGGCCACGGCAGATGGTGTCGAGGTTTGCCTCCCAGATGCTGTCGCCCAGGCTTTTCTTTGTCTTCCGGTCGATATAGTTGTGCAGTGCCTTGAAGTCCATGTAGAGCCTATATTTCGGCAGTGAGGAGGCGATGAGCTGTCCGTCGGAGGAGTAGATGTTTCCCCGCGTGGCGGGTATGGGCTCGTTATCCACTTTCACACGGTTGGCCACTTTTGCCCAGTAGTCTTTCTTCGCTGTCATGATGTAGGCGGTTTTTGCCACGACGGCGACAGCGACAACCGACATCATGATAGCGATAAAGCTATAGCGCGGCATGATTCTCTTGTGATTGAACTTACTCATTTCTCGGGGACTTGAATTTTAAATGGTGGCTGGTTGGCTGTGTGCAACGTGCTGTCGCTGTTCTGCCGCAACACGTTGAGAACATTGCTTTCGCGGCAGCGCTCGGTGAGTTCGCTGCTGATGGAGAGGGCACGATACTTTGCCTCCTGGAGCTCCTTGTTGAGCTTGTCAATCTTGATGAGGCTCTGCTGGCAGCTGTATCGATTGGTGATGTAGATAATAATGAAGACGGTGATCAGCACGAGCACCCATATCTGCCGGCGGATGGTCGATGTGGTAAGGATGTCGCCGCCAAGAATCTTACGCAGGGTAAAACTCTTTGACAGCGGAGACTCGTCTTCGGTGGCCTGCTCTTTGATGACCTCGGTGAGGGTGGGGAGGGCGTGCTCCTCTTGAGGCGGTTCCTGAGCGTTGGGCTTCTCTTGGGCTTTCTCCGTATCGGGAGTCGTCTCAATGGTCACCTTGAGTTCGTTTTGTTTCTCTTCGTTCATTATTTCTGCAATTCTGGCTATTCAACATTTTTCTGCGATTCTCAGCTTGGCGCTCCGGCTACGGGGATTCCGCGCAATCTCCTCTTCTGACGGTACAATAGGCTTTGACAATTTTGTGCTAAACGGACTGCTGACATGTCCGAAGAAGTCTTGTTCTATTTTCCCTTCAATGTTCCCGCTTCGCATGAGGTTCTTCACGATGCGGTCTTCGAGAGAGTGGTAGGTGATTACCACCAGTCGTCCGCCGGGGCGGAGCAGGGTCGTAGCGGCACTGAGCATGTCGCCGAGGGCTTCCATCTCGCGGTTCACCTCTATGCGCAGGGCCTGAAACAGGCGGGCCAGGTCTTTCTTCTCGCGCTCACGCTTGAAAAAGGGGGCAACCACCTCGGCCAGCTGCTGCGTGGTGGCGATGGCCCGCGTGGCTCTGCTCTTGGCGATGGCGGCGGCAATCTGTCGTGCGTGGTTGAGCTCGCCGTAGTAGTAGAGAATGTCGGCCAGCCGGTCTTCATCGTAGTTAGCCACGATGTCGGCTGCGGTCTGTCCCGCGCGTTTGTTCATCCGCATGTCGAGCGGAGCGTCTTGCCTGAAGGAGAACCCGCGCCCGGCCTCATCGAAATGGTGGCTTGAGACACCGAGGTCGGCCAAGACTCCGTCGAGGGCTTCCACGCCATAGTAGCGCATCCAGTTTTTCAAGTAGCGGAAATTGCTGCGCACGAAGGTAAACCGACCGTCGCCGGGGATATTCTGCTCGGCATCGGCATCTTGGTCGAAACCGTAGAGACGGCCGTTGTCTGAGAGGTTGCGGAGTATCTCACGCGAGTGGCCGCCACCGCCGAATGTCATGTCTGCATAGATGCCGTCGGGCTGAATATTCAGCCCGGCAATGCTCTCTTGAAGGAGCACAGGAACGTGATATGTCGTTGCGGCATTCTCCATCTCTCCTCTATCCGGCCTACCCCCGACCCCTCCCTAAAGGGAAGGGAGCACTCCTCTCTCCTCTATTTTCTCTCCTCTATCCTCACTCATGACATCTTCCAGCGCGCGTCCGAAGTCTTCCGCTTCCATGAACGGCTTTCCGCTGCCGTCGTTGCTCCATATCTCGATGGTGTCGCCCATGCCGATGAACTTCACGTTCTGCTCAATGCCTGCCATCTTCAGATAGCGTCGCGGGATGAGGAACCGGCCGTTTCCGTCGAGTGCTACCATCTCCACGTCGCTCACGAACTGGCGGAAGATGAGCTGGTGCTGCTGGTTCCAGCGCGAGAGGCGCGACCGCAGCAGATCCATCTGCTCGTTCCATACCTGCTCGGGATAGAGCACGAGGCACGACTGGAACACGTCCTTGCGCAGCACGAGGCTCTCGCTGCCCGATGCCTGCAGCACCTTCCGGAAGGCTGCCGGCAGGAAAACGCGACCCTTCGTGTCGGTCTTGGCTTCTATATTTCCTAAAAAACGCATAGGTGTACCTCTTTTTATTTTTCAAAATTGGATTTGGGGTCAAAATTACAAATTTTTCTCCACTTTCCTCCACTTTCCCCCACATTTTTTTTCAAAAAGCGAAAAAAAGTTCTAAAAACCGCGTTTTTTTGCACATTAAGCCAAAAATGAGCATTAATTTTGACGATACGGGCAGGATGTTCTGCCGTCACGGGATGTAAAAAAATCTTAATCCCGCAGGTGAACGGTCGATTGTTCGCCAGTGGAAGTGTTAAAACGCATATTTCGTTTTAACATTTGCCAAAAGACCTTCAGACGGGCGAAAATCGGTTTTCGGAGGGCGAAAACGGGCTGTCAGTTTGCGAAACATATATGTTTCACCTCCCAAATCATGGTCTTTTGCATCCCGAAAGACCGTCTTTCACCACCCGAAACATATATCTTTCACAAGCGAGAGGTATATGTTTCAGAAATGAGAGGTGAGAGGCGAGGGGCGAGAAGCTCTGTATGTCGCTGTGGCACAGTGATTTCCGTGCCGTCCTCGCTGTGTCCTTATCTCCGTCTCGGCGGGCAACAGTCCCACCGCACTGCTTTCGTGCGATTACAGACGTTAAAATTCCCGCCCGCAATCCGCCGGATTTTAACATTTGTCTTTCCGGGGGACATCGCGAGGCGATCTACCCCGTTTCGGCGTAAAATTTTATCAGGCGGAAGGCGGAAAACAGGCAAGACAGTCGGGCTGTAAACCAGGAAAATGCAGGGAAACTCCATATAACAGCTACTTTTTTCGAGTAAAAAACACAAAAAAGTAACATTTTTTAGTGAAAAAGTGCAATTTCTAAAAAAGAAATGTTATTTTTGCAAGTTGTTAGCGTTATTTGAAAAATGAGCGAGCAAGTAAAGAAAACAATCGACATCGACAAAGTCTTACGTGATAAAATGGGCACGAAGTCGCGCTACGTGCCCCGCTTTGCCGTGAGCTGGCTGAAGCATATCATCCATCAGGATGAGGTGAACCGCTTTCTTTGGGAGAGCCGCGAGCTTACCGGCACGGAATGGCTCACCGAATGTGTGCATTATCTTAAGATGACACTTCAGATAGAGGGAGAGGAGAATTTCCCCAAGAAAGACGACGGGCGGCTCTACACCTTCGTGTCGAACCATCCGCTGGGCGGTGCCGACGGCGTGGCACTGGGCAGCATCATCGGCCGGCGCTACGACGGGAACTTCCGCTACCTTGTGAACGACCTGCTCATGAACCTTCCCGGGCTGGCTCCGCTCTGCATCCCCATCAACAAGACGGGCAAGCAGAGCCGCGATTTCCCGGCAATGGTCGAGGCCGGCTTTGCCTCCGACCATCACATGCTCATGTTCCCGGCGGGGCTATGCTCGCGGAAAACCAACGGGCAGATACGCGACCTGCAGTGGAAGAAAACCTTTATCACAAAAAGCGTGGAAAGCCACCGCGACGTTGTGCCCATTCATTTCGGCGGACAGAACAGCGAGAAGTTCTACCGCATTGCCAATATCTGCAAGCGGCTAAACCTGAAATTCAATGTGGCCATGCTCTTCCTTGTCGATGAAATGTATAAAAATGTCGGTAAAACTTTCCGTGTAGCCATCGGGAAACCCATCCCCTGGCAGACTTTCGACAAGTCAAAAACTCCGATGGAATGGGCAAAATTTGTACAAGACAGCGTATATAAACTATAATGGCACCCGCCTTTCGCGGTTCCCCGCAACACGATAGCAACAGAAAGAAAAATGGAACAACCTATTATCCAACCCATTGCCAAAGAGCTGCTGACGGCCGAGCTCACCCCCGACCGGCAGCTGCGCATGACCAACAAGAGCCACAACGAAATCTACGTTATCACCGCCCATGAGGCTCCTCACGTGATGCAGGAAATAGGACGGCTGCGCGAAATCGCTTTCCGCGAAGCCGGAGGGGGGACAGGCAAATCCACCGACATCGACGAGTTCGACACGTGTGAGAATTGCTACAAACAGCTCATCGTGTGGAATCCCGAGGCCAGCGAGATTATCGGCGGCTACCGCTACCTTTGCGGAAGCGACTGGGAGCTGGGAGCCGACGGGCAGCCACGGCTTGCCACAAGCCACATGTTCCATTTCTCAGAAAAATTCCTCAAGGAATACATGCCCTACACCATTGAGCTCGGGCGGTCGTTCGTCTCACCCGAATACCAGAGCTCGCGCATGGGCGCGAAAAGCCTCTTTGCCCTTGATAACCTTTGGGACGGACTCGGCGCACTCACCGTCATCAAACCCGAGGTAAAATACTTTTTCGGCAAGATGACCATGTACCCCTCCTACATCCGGCGCGGGCGCGACATGATACTCTATTTCCTGCACAAGTATTTCGGCGACAAGGAAGACCTGATTATCCCGATGAATCCGCTGAAAATTGAAACTCCGGAAGAAGAACTGGAAGCCCTTTTCTGCGCGGATAACTTCAGGCAGGACTACCGTATCCTCAACGGCGAGATCAGAAAGCTCGGTTACAACATTCCCCCGCTTGTCAATGCCTACATGGGGCTGTCGCCCACGATGAAACTCTTTGGCACTGCCATCAACGACGGCTTCGGCGCAGTGGAGGAGACGGGTATTCTCATTGCCATCGACGAGATTTTCGAGACGAAACGTGTGCGCCACATCGACTCTTTCGTCCGACAGCATCCCGATGCGCTGCGTCGTCTCACCAGCGGATATGAGAATATCATCTACAAGGACAAAAAAGCGGAATGAGCGAATAATCATCAAAAACCTATATTTCTATGAAAGCAAGATTCTTTTTGGCAGCACTTTTCATGGCAGTGCTGTGTCCCTCAGTGAGCCATGCCCAGACCCCGCGTCCCGAGTATCCGCGCCCGCAGTTCGAGCGTGCCGACTGGGTAAACCTCAACGGCACTTGGAGCTACACCTTCGATTTCGGAAAGACCGGCATCAATCGCGGACTTGAGAAATCAACCGGATTCGACGGCAAAATCACCGTGCCGTTCTGTCCCGAGAGCTCGCTGTCCGGGGTGCAACATACCGACTTCATCAACTGCTTGTGGTATCACCGCACGCTCAGCATCCCCGCTTCGTGGGAAGGGAAGAAGATACTGCTGAACTTCGGAGCCGTAGATTATGATGCCAACATCTATGTCGATGGCAAGCTGGTGCGCAACCACAAGGGTTCCGGCTCATCGTTCACCTGCGACCTCACGAAATTTGTCAAGGCCGGCAGCACCCATAATCTCGTCGTGCAAGTGAGCGACGACCTGCGCGGCGGTATGCAGCCCGGCGGCAAGCAGAGCATGCGCTTCGAGTCGCATGGCTGCTCCTACACCCGTGTGACCGGCATCTGGCAGACCGTATGGATGGAGGCCGTCGATAAGGAGGGTCTGAAGAGCGTCTTTGCCATTCCCGACATCGACCAGGAGCAACTCGTCGTTCATCCCGACTTCTATGGCGAGAGCTCGAAGAACAAGCTCGTTGTCACCATCTCCGACGGCAAGAAAGTCGTGGCCACGAAGACCGTGCCGGCCACAAACAACTCCGTCGTGGTGTTGCCCGTGAAGAGTCCGAAGCTCTGGACCCCCGAGACCCCTAACCTCTACGACGTGACCTACAAGGTGGTTCGTGACGGCAAGACCATCGACGAGGTGAAATCGTATGCCGGTATGCGCAAGATCCATTGTGCCAACGGCTACTTCTATCTGAACAACAAGCCTTACTATCAGCGCCTGGTACTTGACCAGGGCTACTATCCCGACGGTATCTGGACTGCTCCGACCGACGAAGCGCTCAAGCACGACATCGAGATGTCGAAGGCAGTGGGCTTCAACGGCGCACGCCTGCACCAGAAGAGCTTTGAGGAGCGTTATTACTACTGGGCCGACAAGCTCGGCTATATCACCTGGGGCGAGTCGGCCAGCTGGTGTCTGAACGTGAACAATGAGCTGGCTGCCCGCAACTTTATCGGTGAGTGGACTGAGCTGGTGGAGCGCGACCGCAACCACCCGTCGCTCGTCACGTGGACTCCGTTCAACGAGACGTGGGGAGCCAACGACACGGGCACCTATCCCCGCATGGTCCGCGATGTCTATCGCATCACTAAGGCAATGGACCCCACCCGTCCCGTCAACGATGCCTCGGGCGACGATCACGTGATGACCGACATCTGGAGTGTGCACAACTATCAGCGCGACTCGCTCCAGCTGACCAAGGACTTCACCTTCGAGCATGGCAAGGAGCCCTACCGGAACGTAGGCAACAAGCCTAATCTGGCTACCTACGACGGTCAGCCCTACATGGTCGATGAGTTCGGCGGCCTGCCCTGGATTCCGCAGGAGGAACGTGCCAACTCGTGGGGCTACGGCGGCAACATCGACAACATGGAAGAGTTCTATACCATCCTCGAGAAGCAGATTGATGCGCTGAAGGCCTCGAAGCATGTCGTGGGTTTCTGCTACACGCAGATTACCGATGTGGAGCAGGAGAAGAACGGCATCTACTACTACGACCGCCGTCCGAAGTTCGACACCGCCCGCATCAAGGCCATCTTCGAGCGCATACCCTCGGTTATCGAACCTGTTGACCTGAGCTATTAAATGTTTCGTGTTTAGCGTTTAGTGTTTAGTGGTTTTGGGGTATGAAAATCAGATATTCCGGGCACTAAACCCTAAACGCTAAAATAATGCAAAAAAGCAAAAAATCGCGATGAAATGGGAGAATTTGATATCGGCCAAGCGACTCGGACAGGAGTTGCGGCACAGTGAGCGGCACGACGACCGGTCGGAGTTCAAGCGCGACTACGACCGTCTCATCTTCTCCGCTCCGTTCCGCCGTTTGCAGAACAAGACGCAGGTGTTTCCCCTGCCGGGCTCCATCTTTGTGCACAACCGCCTGACCCACTCGCTTGAGGTCGCCTCGGTGGGCATGTCATTAGGCAACGACGTGGCGCGCAAGCTCACGGCTCTGCATCCCGAGTTGCGCGGTACGCTGTTCGAGGAGATCGGCACCATCGTCGCCGCCGCCTGTCTGGCTCACGACATGGGGAACCCTCCCTTCGGCCACTCCGGAGAGAAAGCCATCCAGACCTTCTTTGCCGGCGGCCCGGGGCAGGAGTTGCAGCCGAGGCTCGACTTCCGTTTCTGGTCCGACATCACCCACTTCGACGGCAACGCCTATGCCTTCCGCCTGCTCACCCACCGGTTTCAGGGTCGGCGGCCGGGTGGTTTTGTCATGACCTACTCCACGCTGGCCTCCATCGTGAAATACCCCTATCCGTCGTACTTCGCGAAGAAGAGCAAGTTTGGCTTCTTTACCACGGAATACGAGGTTTACAGCCGACTGGCCGACGAGCTTGGCATCCCCCTCTTGTCCTTGGGCAACGGGCATGAGCGCTGGGCACGCCATCCGCTGGTCTATCTGGTCGAGGCTGCCGACGACATCTGCTACGAGATTATGGACATCGAGGATGCCCATAAGCTGAAAATCCTCACTTACGAGGAGACCGCGCAGCTGCTGCTCGGTTTCTTCGACGAAGATACGCAGGGCAAGATTCTCCAGCGCATCAGCGACGAGGGCCTCGACGACGAGAACGAGCGCGTGGTCTATCTGCGGGCCTGCACCATCGGCCTGCTCGTGAACCTCTGCGTGGATGTGTTCGTCGAGCATGAGGCCGAGCTGCTCGAGGGTACTTTCAGCGGTCCGCTCGTTGAGCATATCACCGAGCGTGCCCGTCAGGCCTATAAGACCTGTGCCGAACTTTCCGTCAGGCGCATCTACCGCAGCAAGGTCGTCCTCGACACCGAGCTTGCCGGATACAAGATTATCGAGAACCTCATGCACACGTTCGTAGAGGCCGTCATCCATTCCGACCGCTACCACTCGCAGCAGCTGCTCAACATGGTGTCGAGCCAGTACGACATCTATGCCGACGACCTTGAGACTCGTGTCATGGCCGTCATCGACTACGTCTGCGGCATGACCGATGTCTATGCCCTTGAGCTCTATCAGAAAATCAACGGACTCTCACTGCCGATCGTATAGCTTTATGCATGTAGTGTGATTTCTACTTGCTTGAAATGTTAAAATCCAACTGGATTTTAACATTTTCCTTTTTGCCGAAAAACGACCGTTTTTTGCATGTGCAATGTTAAACATTGTCATTTCCGCAAAAAACCGGCCTTTTTTCTTGTATTTTATAACTCGCTGGAAATAAGGCCTATATGCCTATAAGACCTGTGAGATCTATGATGCCCTCTTGCAAAACATATATGTCTCGCCGCCGAGAGGCATATGTTTCGCATGGCGAAAGACCGTGTTTCGGCATGCGAAAGACCGTGTTTTGGGAAGTGAAACATATATGTTTCGCACCCGAGAGACCGGAAATGGGCGTTGAAAAATGTTTCTTTCTATAAAAAAACCTTAAAAGCCGGGACAAAAAATGCTTTTTGGAGCGAAAGCGGAGTGTTAAATCTTAGGGTGATTTTAACAAAACCGGCGATGATGGTTGTCGTATTAAACATTAGGGCTATGGCATAAAACTGCAAATTATTGCAGTTTCGCGCTTGTATATCGGAAAAATGATGTAAATTTGCAGCGTTTTATGATGAGAGCATTGAGGGCAATGGGCAGGTTTCTGCGGATTGTTGGGCTTCCGTTGCGGCAAAACGCCTTGTTTTTTGTCGCGATGTATGTGTTGGGGGTATTTTGCGCCTGGGCGACGACTCCTTCCGGCAAGCCGTTGTACGGCAATCTGTGGCTCGAGTTGTTGCTCGACCTCTATGTGCTGTGTGCCGTGCTGTCGCTTATCCCCCGTCGTGTGCGCCGCTGGGTGAGGGGAGTGGCGGCCGTGGTGCTCTATGTTGTCGCCATTGCCGATGTCTATTGCTACAGTCGTTTCGGGAGCACAATCTCGCCGACGATGCTCCTGCTGGTGGGCGAGACCAACGGGCGCGAGGCCGGCGAGTTTCTGCAGAGCATGGTGTCGGCCAGTGTGCTGCTGGGCAAGGTGGGCGGTGTGCTGCTCATCGCGCTGCTGCATGGGCTGACCGGCCTAATACCCAGCCTCTCCCCCTACCCCTCTCCAAAGGGAGAGGGGAGTGGTCACGCTTCTATATTGGAAAAACTTATTAGAAAACTATATACTCCCCTCTCCCTTTGGTGAGGGGGCGGGGGTGAGGCTGGGGGGTGGTCTGTCCTTCTCCTCCCCCTCCTCGTCTGGGCAGCGATAGCCTCGTGGCCGAACAAGCAGGCCATGCACAAGCTGTTTTCGGCAGAGACCATCGGTAAGGTGGAGCATCTGCTGACACGCCGCGACCGCGCCAACCTCTACGTGCCAGTCTATCGGCTCGCCTTCAGCATACAGGCCAACCGGCTTACGGCCGGACAGGTGACGCGGCTGGTCGAGGCCTCCGACAAGGCTGAGGTCGATAGCTGCTCGTTCCTTACGCCCGACATCGTGCTCATCATCGGCGAGAGCTTCGGCCCCCACCACTCGCAGCAGTACGGCTACCGCATGCCCACCACGCCGCGCCAGCTGGCACGCGAGCGGTCGGGGCTGCTCACCCGTTACACCGACGTGGTGGCTCCGTGGAATCTCACGAGCTTCGTCTTTAAGAACGTCTTTTCCATGCATGTGGTCGGCGAGCCAGGCGAATGGTGCGACACGCCTCTTTTCCCCATGCTCTTCCGCAAGGCGGGCTATCGCGTCAGCTTCCTCACCAATCAGTTCCTGCCCAAGGCCAAGGAGGAGGTCTATGACTTCTCCGGCGGGTTCTTCCTCAACCACGAGGAACTCTCGGCCAAGATGTTCGATGAGCGCAACACGCAGCTCTATCCTCTCGACGAGGGGCTGCTCGGCGCCTACGACCGTCTGAGGGCGGAGAGTGAAGAGCGGAGAGTGGAGAGGGGGACACTCACCATCTTCCACCTCATGGGACAGCATGTGACCTATCGCCAGCGCTATCCCCGCAGCCGTGCCCGTTTCACCCCCGACGACTACAAGGCGTGGCGGCCAGAGCTCTCGGAGAAAGGAAGACGCGCCGTGGCCGAGTACGATAATGCAGTGCTCTACAACGACTCCATCGTCGATCAGATCTGCAAGCGCTTCGAGAACCGCGAGGCGGTGGTCATCTACATGCCCGACCATGGCGAGGAGTGTTATGAGGAAAGCCGCAACTTCAACTGTCGGCTCCACTCCGCCGCCATCGACGAGAAGCTGGCCAAGTATGAGTTTGCCGTTCCGTTCTGGATCTGGTGCTCGCGCAGCTATGTGAAGAAGAATCCCGAGGTGTATCACCAGATTGTGGCAGCCAAGAACCGTCGGCTGATGACCGACGCGCTGCCCCACCTGCTGCTCTATCTCGGCGGAATATCGTCGCCCTACTATAAGGCGGAGTATAATGTGATTTCGGAGAACTATAACGAGTTGCGGCCGAGAATACTGAAAGGCACAACCGACTACGACAAACTGAGGAAAGATGAGAAGAAATGACATGCTGACACGGGCAGAGTGCAATGTCCTGCGCGGACTGGCCATCATCGGCATCTTCATGCACAACTATTGCCACTGGCTGCCAGGCATCGTGCGCGAGAATGAATACCAGTTCCGGCAGGAGAACGTTGCCGGGCTGTGGCATTTCCTCAGTCATCCCGACTGGAACCTGCCGTTGCATCTGTTCTCGTTCTTCGGACACTATGGCGTGCCCGTCTTCCTCTTCCTGAGTGCCTACGGACTGGTGAGGAAATATGAGGTCCCCCATTCTGCCCCCTCGGAGACTTTTGGCTTTCTCCGCTCCCATTTTCTCAAACTTTTCCGCATGATGATAGTAGGCTTCGTGGCCTTCGTGCTGGTCGATGCCGTCACCCCCGGCAGCCACCACTACCGACTGATCGACGTGGTGGCGCAGTTGGGCTTGTTCAACAACGTGCTGCCCCACCCCGACCGTATCATCTGGCCCGGACCTTATTGGTTCTTCGGGCTGATGATGCAGCTTTATATCGTCTATCGGCTGTTGCTCTACCGCCGTCATTGGGGTTTCACAGTTGCGCTGATGGTGGTGTGCGTAGGCATACAACTGATGCTCGCGCCCGACGGCGATGCGATGAACCGCTACCGCTACAACTTCATGGGCGGCATGCTGCCTTTCGGACTGGGGCTGCTGCTTGCAAGGTGGGAAGACCAAAAAAGGAGAGAGGAGAGAGGAGAGAGGAAAGCGGATACTCCTCCTGTTGTGAACACACATGGCAAGACTAACTTTTTTCTTCCTTCGCTTCTCCTTGCCATTGCCCTGATTTTTTTCTCCGCAGACAGTTTCATCGGCTGGACGCTGACACCCCTCTGGATTTGCCTCTTCATGGTTGCGGCGGTGAAGGTGCTGCCCTCGTGGCTCCAGCGGCCGCTCGAATGGATGGGTGTTGTCTCGGCGGCTCTCTTTGTGTGTCACCCCATTGCCCGGAAGATTATCATCCCCATCTCGCGTCAGGGCGATGTCTATTGCGGACTGCTGCTCTATATCGTCGCCTCGCTGTGTCTGGCATGGCTGTTTAATGAATTGTTCAAGATAATGAACCGCAAGAAATGAAGATCCTCATCCGATATTCCGACTTGAGCCGTCATCGCAGTGAGCTCATGGGCTTTGCGATGCTGATCATCGTGATGTTCCATATCTTCGTGCCCCGGCAGAGCGCGTTCTTCGGACTTCATCGTCTTGGGAACAGCGGTGTCGATATCTTTTTGTTCCTGAGCGGCATCGGCATGTGGTACTCATGGACGAAGACGGCCAATCCCTCTACGTTGCAGTTCTTCAAGCGGCGCTTTGCCCGCATTTATCCCGCATGGCTCATCACCGCCCTGCTGTTCTATGGCAACGACTATCTCACTGTCCGCCAGCGCAGCACAAGCCTGACCGACCTTGCAGGTGATGTGCTCTTCAACTGGGGCTACTGGCTCGATGCCGATTATTCGTTCTGGTATATCCCCGCTCTCATGGTGCTCTACTTGCTCACCCCCTTCTATCTTCGTCTCATCGTCCGCCATCCCGTCTATCGCTGGCTGCCCGTGCTGGCGGTGGTGTGGAGCTGCGTGGTGCAATGGGTGCCGGCTGTCCATGGGGCGGTCGGGCATGTCGAGGCCTTCTGGAGCCGCATCCCCATTTTCCTGATTGGCATCAACATGGGGCAGGCTGTCAAGGAGAGGCAAGCAATAGAGGGTGGAGGCGTGTGGATGCCTGCCATTGCCTTCACGGCGACGCTTGCCGTGAGCATCTATCTTGAGCAGCACTATTACGGTCGCTATCCGCTCTTCATTGAGCGCATGATTTACATACCGATGGTGGTGTCGGGGTGTCTGTTGGGAGGGAGTCTGTTTGCCTATGTGGAAAAATTCCTTGCGGGTCAATGGCTGAACCGCGCTCTGGCCTTCGTCGGGACGGTCAGCCTGGAGACCTACCTCATCCACGAGCACTTTGTACATGTCTATATCAGAAAACTGTCACTGGGCTATTGGCCCACCTTTCTGCTTGTCGTGGTGGCCACGTTGCCGCTGGCCTGGCTGTTGAGCAGGCTTGCCAAATTTGTTGAAAGTAAAATCCTGAAAAGATGAAAGATATACTAAAGCTCATCCGCCCCCATCAGTGGAGCAAGAATATGTTTGTGTTCCTGCCCTTGTTCTTCGGTGGCGTACTGCTCCGCCCCGATGCTCTCGTGGCGGCCGTCGTCGTGTTTTTCGCCTATAGCCTTGTGGCCTCGTCGGTCTATTGCTTCAACGACATTGTCGATGTCGAGGCCGACCGCCGCCATCCCGTGAAGTGCAAGCGGCCGATAGCCTCGGGAGCTGTTTCGCTGAGGACGGGCTACCTGCTCATGGTGCTGTTGCTGGTGTTGTCGATGGCTTTGCTGCTGTTGCTTCCTGCCAAGATGCGATGGAGTGTGATGGCCGTGCTGGGTGGTTACTACCTGCTTAATCTGGCCTATTGCTCATGGCTGAAACAATATGCCATCCTCGATGTCTGCATCGTGGCGTTTGGCTTCGTGCTCCGCATCGCGGCCGGAGCATACGCCGCGCAGGTGGTGCCCAGCCAGTGGATTGTGCTGATGACCTTCCTGCTGACCTTGTTCCTCAGTTTCGCCAAGCGGCGCGACGACGTGTTGCGCATGAATGAGACCGGCGAGGCACCACGCAAGAACACCAACCGCTACAACCTGACGTTCATCAACCAGGCTGTCACCATCACGGCATCGGTGACACTGGTGTGCTATATCATGTACACCGTCTCGCCCGAGGTTGTCGAGCGGTTTCATACCCATTACCTCTATGTGACCAGTGTTTTCGTATTGGTAGGATTGCTCCGTTACATACAGATTGCCGTGGTTGATGAACAGAGCGGCGACCCGACGAAGGTCGTCCTGCGTGACCGTTTCTTACAACTTGTCGTGCTGGCATGGATAGTGTCGTTCCTGCTTATTATCTATATCGTATGACCGGCGGCAGAGAAATCATCCATGTGTTCGACTTCGACGGAACGCTGACGCACAAAGACTCGTTCCTCGAACTCATCCGGACAAAGGCTGGCTTGTCCGGACTGCTTCTGGGCTTGCTTCGCTATAGCCCCTGGCTGGTGATGATGAAACTGGGGCTCTACGCTAACGGGAAAGCCAAGCAGCGTGTCTTCAGCCATTTCTTCAGGAACATGTCGTTGGCCGACTTCACGGCTCTCTGCAACAGCATGGTCGGCCGATACAAAGAAATACTCAACCCCGATGTCCTCAAGAAACTGGAGGAGGCACTCGGCCAAGACCGCCGTGTCTTCGTAGTCACGGCAAGCGCCGCCGAGTGGGTTCGTCCCTTTCTCCCTGTTCATGAGCGGTTGACCATTGTAGCGACGGGTCTTGAGGTTGCCGACGGCCGTCTGACTGGACGTTTCAGCACCCCCAATTGCTATGGTGCCGAGAAGGTTCGTCGGTTGAAGGCTTTGCTTACGCAGCCACGCGAGCACTATCATATTGTGGCATATGGCGATAGTCGGGGCGACAGGGAAATGTTCAGTTATGTTGACGAAAGTGTAGTTGTAAAATGATGAAAAAGTTATTCCGCATACGGCGCGAGGAGCGATGGTTGGCGTTGGTGTCGCTCCTCGTCTTCACCGTGCTTACGGCCGTGGTCATCGTCCGCTACCATAGCGTTTTCTCTGTCTATACCGACAGTGTCTGGGGGCCTTTCCCCAGCAAGTTCCATGTGTCGGGTTTCGATGCGCTCGTCTATACGATAGTGTCGCGATGGAACACCTTCTTCACCGTGGTTTTCCGCCATCCGCTTCTGGCTTTTCTGCTTTATCCCTTCTATGCCATAAACCAGGGGCTCTATTGGCTCACAGGCATCAACTGCGTACAGTTTGTCGTGGCCGTTCTGCTTATCTTCTGTGCGCTCTATTCCCTGTTGTTTCTTTATCGGATATTCCGCGAGGTCGTCGGTTTGAGAAGGGCTGACAGCACTGTGCTCTCAGCCCTCTCCTTCTCGTTTGCCTATATGATGCTGAGCGTGGTGGTGCCCGAGCATTTCATGTTTTCCACCTTCATGCTCACGCTGACGCTCTACATCGCAGGGTTGAGGATGGTGGCCAACAGCCGTAGCCGGTATGGCGAGAAGCGGGAGCTGTCGATGGCCACGACCGTGTTGCTTTTCTTCCTGACCGCCGGTTTGTCGCTCACCAATGGGGTGAAAGTATTTCTGGCTCAGTGGTTTGTAGGTGGTCGCCGTTTCTTCCGTCCGACGAATCTGCTCTTCGGTGTGATGCTGCCCGTGGCCTTGTTGCTCGGATTTGCTCAGTTGGAATACAAGCTGCTGACCGTCCCCGGCGAGAAAGCCCGTGCTGTGGAGGCAGCGGCGAAGGCAAAGAAGTCGGGAAAGCCCGTCAAGAGGAATGGCACACGCAGCAAGGCCGACGGCAAGCCGATGGCCGACGGCCTGTATATGCAGTGGAGCGATGCCACTACGTCGCGCACGAAGACCATCGTTCATAATCTTTTCGGCGAGAGCATACAGCTGCACGAAGACCACCTGCTGGGCGATGCCCATAATGGGCGGCCTGTGTTCGTCGGCTACAACAATCCCGTGCTTTATGTCGTGGAGGGTGTCATCGTCTTCTTTTTCCTCGTCGGCATTTGGTTCGGACGGCGTGAGCGGTTTCTGTGGCTGGCGTTGTCGTTCTTTGCCGTCGATCTCATCGTCCACCTCGGATTCGGGTTCGCCATCAACGAGGTCTATATCACGGGAGCCCACTGGCTGTTCATCATCCCCATTGCCATTGCCTATATCTTCAAGGCGATGACCCGTCTGGGACGCAATTGGATGTGCTGGCTGATGGGGCTGCTGGCTCTTTGGCTTTGGGCATACAATGGTTTCCTTTTCTTTAAATACATGATTGAGTAGAAGCATAGAAATGTTGAGAAAACTCCTGCATATATTTGCCATTCGGAAGGGCGAGCGACGGCTGGCGTTGGGTGCGCTCCTCTTTTTCATGCTGCTCAACGCGCTGCTCATCTACCGTTACTACGACAGGTTCACGCTTGGCGGCAACCTCGGCTTCTGGACCATTTTCTACAAGACTTTCCATGTGTCGGGTTTCGATGCCTACTCTTATATTACCATGTCGAACCTGCGCATCCATTATGTCACGTCGCGCCATCCGCTCTACCTGTCGATGCTGTTGCCCTTTTACTGGCTCAACAGCTGGCAGATGCAGTACACAAACTACAATCTGGCCGTCTATTTCGAGGCCTTTATAGTCATCTTCTGTGCTGTCTATTCTTTCTTGTTCCTCTACCGCACGCTATACGAGGTTGTTTCCGTCAGCCACAAGGATGCCGTGCTGCTCACAGCGTTTTTCTTCTCCTTTGCCCATGTACTGCTCACGGCGATGGTACCCGACCACTTCATCATCTCGCTGTTCCTGCTTATGCTGACCGTTTATGTGGCGGGTCGCCGGATAAAGAGCGGCCGTCAGCTGCGACCGGTGCAGACGGCGTTGCTGTTGTTCTTCACGGCTGGCATCACCGTCACCAACGGCGTGAAGACCATTTTGGCGGCATTGTTCGTGAACGGACGGCGGGCCTTCCGGTGGCCCATGCTGCTGGCTTACGTTGTGCCGGTGCTTTTGTTGTGGGGCATCTGGCAGTGGCAATATACCGCCTATGAGGTGCCGCAGGCCGAGCAGGTGAAAAAGCTCGAGGACAATGCGAAGCGCAAAGACCCGCATTTTGCCGAGCATCATAAGGCTCACGACGATTTCGTGAAGCGGCAGAACGGTGTCCCCGTGGCCGAGGATGTTCCGTTGTTGGAGTGGAGCGACGTGGGCACCAACCGATGGCATTCGGCTGTCGATAACCTTTTCGGCGAGACTTTTATCCTCCACCGCGACCATCTGTTAGAGGACGTTCTCCAGGAGCGGCCCGTCTTCGTGAGCTATACCAACCCCTTCCTCTATGTTCTGGAGGCAATGATTGCAGTGTTGTTCGCCGTTGGCGTATGGATGGGGCGGTGTGAGCGACTAATGCAGATGCTGCTCTCGTGGTTTGCCTTTGACATGGTGATGCATTTTGGTTTCGGTTTCGGTCTCAATGAGGTCTATATCATGGCCGCCCATTGGACGTTCATCATACCGATAGCTGTGGGCTATTGTCTGAAAAATCCCGATGAAATGGGCGAAAAATGCAAATCCATTGTGCGTTGGGCGGTAGCTATGCTTATGGTGTGGCTGCTTACCTATAACGGTTATCTCACGATGACATATCTGTTTGACAGATAAGAGATGAGAGGGTACTCCCTTCCCTTTTGGGAGGGGTCGGGGGGAGGCCGGAGAGAGGAATAGAGATGAAAAAGTGGTTCTTCATATTCTTGCTGGTTGCGCTGGTAGCCTTGCAGGTGCTGCAAGGCGAGCGCTACTGGAGTCTGTTTGCCCATTTCACCGACGACACATGGCGGCAGTTCATCCGCAACTTTCGCATGTCGGGCTTCGACCCCATCACCTACAGCATCCTCTCCGACTGGCATGTCGGCTACGACCTGCTGCGCCATCCGCTCCTGCCTTTCCTCTGCTATCCGCTCTACCTGCTCAACCAGTTGCTATGGTGGTTCACGGGAGTCAACTGCGCTCAGATTATCGTGGGGGTGTTGCTGGTGGCATCCGCCTGCGGAGCCATGTTGCTTCACTATCGTTGTCAGTGCGAGGTTGTGGGTGTAGGCACAGGAATAGCGTTGTTGCTCACGGCCATGCTCATGGGCTTTGGCATGGTGATGGTCACGAGCGTGGTGCCCGACCATTTCTGCTTCTCGTTGTTCCTGCTCATGCTCGTACTCTATCGTGCCGGAGTGAAGGTGAAACGTGGCGAGACATTCTCCTCCCGCGAGACGGCGCTGCTCACGCTCATCACCGCAGGTGTGACCCTCAGCAACGGTATCGTGGTATTGATGGCCGTAGTGCTGACGAATCTTAAAGTCAACAGCCCCCTCCCAACCTCCCCCCGAAGGGGAGGAGAGAACAGCCTCACCCCTCTTTCTTCTCTCCTCTCTCCCCTTTTAGTCATGCTCCTTCTTGTCGGCTTTGCCGAGGCGGTGGTGCTGTTGCATACGCATACGGCCGATGCCGTGGCCGACTCCATGAGCAGCCAGTTCTCCTATACCGTCGGCAAGGCCTCGCGCCTCGACATCCTCATAGAGAATTTTTTTGGTGAGAGCCTGCAGCTCCATCGCAAATACATTTTGGGCGACGTGCTGCTGAGACGTCCTGTCATCATTCGTTATACATGGTGGGCACAATATGTCGTCGAGGCCGCCCTTGTGGGCATGTCGGCCATCGGCTTCTGGGCAGGCCGGCGCAGACGGTTCGCGTGGCTGCTCGGAGGTGTGCTGGTGTTCAACCTGCAGCTGCACATCGTGCTGGGCTTCGGCATCAACGAGGTACACATCATGGCCGCCCACTGGGCCTTTGTCATACCTCTATCTATCGGTTATCTTTTCACCCGTCGCACCTCTCGTCCATCCTTCCTCTCCAGGAGGAACAGAGGGAGGCATCTCACCTCTATAGCCTCACCTCTCTTTTCTCACCTCTCACCTCTTATCTTGTTTGCCATCACAGCCTACCTGTGGACCTACCACGTCTATCAGCTCGTGGCCTACTGGTCATGGCCCCTCGTCAAGTAGGGTGTCCGTTTTTTTGCGCAGAGAAGTCAGGAAACAGCGGGCATTGAAGATGGTGTGTCCGAGAGTGCGAAAGACGATGTTTCGCGGAGCAAAAGATATGGTTCGTCGGTACAAAAGTTAGTGTTTGCCAGTTTTTGCTTACAAGCGAAAGGCCTTCCGCTTGTAAGCAAAAGGTCTTTCGGCTCTAAGCAAAAAGGTTTCCGCTTGCAGGCAAAAACTTGGCACAACTTAAAAGGGGCTTCGGATTATTTCACAACCACCTTTTTTGTCTTCCCGTCGCCGGTCTTTACGATGTTGACACCCTTCTGTGGAGCAGGGATGTGAGTTCCGTCTATGGTGTAATACGAGCGTTTGTCGGTGTCCTCCTGCTTTACGACGCTATCTATTCCTGTGCTGTAGTCAATCTCCTCAACCCATATAAACTTATTCCAATACTCAGTCTGCTTATATTTCCCCAGGGTTCCTGCCGGAATATACAGGCTTGCATCGTTATAAAGCGCATCGGAAAATACGTCTGTTGTTATCGTTGGTGGATTCTTCATGTGGCTATAAATCTCCACCAAGTCCCCATTACGATTCGTGAAATTAAATGCCCTCCATTCGATGGTCTTTACATTAACTCCAATCGTGACGGATGTCAGGCCATAGCAGCCACGGAAAGCATCGGCTCCGATGGTTGTCACGCTGTTTGGAATGGTGACGGATTTCAGACCTGAGCATTTATAGAAAGCCAAGCCGCCGATGGTTGTCACGCTGTTGGGAATGACTAAGTCTTTAATTTCCACATCATTTAGAAATAAATGATGAGCATAGCACAAAGGATTTGCACTTTCACTAGCAAAAGAAATTTTGCACCACGCTTCTAAATCATAGATTTTGACCGATTTCAGGCCTGAGCAGTTAGAGAAAGCATATCGTCCGATGGTTGTCACGCTGTTTGGAATGGTGACGGATGTCAGGTTTGAGCAGTTATAGAAAGCTTCGGCTCCAATGGCGGTAACTTTTCTTTCTCTCCCATTGCTTTTGGCGGTTTCAGGTATTTTGACGGAACCACTATATGTAGCTGGATGGCCAACTACAGAATATGTCATATGCGTTACTTCCAATTCCTTCCCGTCGTTGATATAGTTGTAGTAAATAGTTACCCCGTCTTCGTTTTCTACAGCAATATCATGCGCAAAAAGGTTTGTGCTTGTCATGCTCATGAACACGGCGAGCCATAGTATAATGTTAGACTGTTTCATCTTTTCTTGTTTTCTTGATTTCTTTAATTAATTTATAAAGAAGGGCTTTGTCCATGCTTCCAGACATTGAACACGTTCCATTATATTCATCAAAAAATGTAAATACCATAGAACCTTTTACACTTCCGATGTTACAATGTGCAAAGGCATTACGGATATGTCTTAACAGATCTGGTATAACGACACTACCCTTATAATTAATGGTGTTCTTGGTTTTGGGAGTTGTGACATTTTTTTGTTTATGATTAAGTGATATCATAGATCGAATTGTTTTGTCAACACGCCTAATGTCATAACCATTATGATTATCCTCCATTTCATACTGGCAAAGTATGTCATAGAAAAAGGACAGCTCGTCATTTTCTAATTTTGTTTTGATTCTTTGCTTCTTCATATATAGTTGTCTTTTTAGTCTTCAATGTCGTCTATTCTACCAGTTAATTCTTCGACAGAATCTTCTATTGATTTGATTTTTAAATTGTAGTCTTCGAAAAATCCTACATATTTCTGACAATTTGGAGAGCTACACTGAATTCCCTTCATAGGGATTCCATCAATTACAACATCAACCATCAAGAGGTTGGAGTTACCACAGAAAGGACAGTCTGGATATTGAACCATAATCATAAAAAGTTTTTGTGCCTATAGCGACCCGGATTCAGCGTTAAACAAATTTTGAACGGAAAGACGTGGGTGCTCTGCTTCTCGCTTATCCCACTTGCAGGCTCTCGCATCGCCTTTCCACCGGATAAGCAACTCGAGATAGCCCACGTCGTGATATATTGCAGAGACCATCCACAACAGAAACAATGTGTGGACAGGATACAATACATCCCATGTGGACGTTACTGGTTGCGTCTCTTCGGTGGAATGCGTAATTTGCGAGATTAGCAAGTCGAAGATAACGTTCAACAAACGTCCTATTACCAATAAAATCTGACCCTCATGCCCTGGTGGGCATCTCAAGTCATGTGCAAAGATACAACTTTTTCGGGAAAAACAATTATTATCAACAAAAAATATTACTTTTCAGGCAATCATTCCCCTCCATGCCAAAGTTCATTTTACCACAGATTGCACAGATTGCACGGATTGAATTATGTATTATGAATTAGAAACTTGTATTCTTTGTCGCAGGGATGGTTTTTGGCGGCGGAGGTTATATTCTTTCAAAGAAGGTAAGGATGTGCTCCCAGGTCTTCATCTCGTCGGAGCCGTAAGAGAGCAGTGTGCCCTCAAAACCCACCCCCGGCCCCTCCCCAAGGGAGGGGGCTTTGGCGATGAGGAAGTCGCCGTAGAGCAGGTCGCGTCGGTTGGTAAAGACAATGTGGTCGACGAGCCGAACCCGTGCACATACATGATCTTCTTGCCTACGAAAAGGTCGGGGAACTGTTTGATATAAGGATTCTCCATCATTCCTCTGTTTTTTTCTGACTACAAAAGTACAAGATAATTTTGAATTATAAACTATGAATTGTGAATTATTTTGTACTTTTGCGGGCGGAAAGATGAAAAGAAGATGAACGTGGTGCGTTTTTTGAAAGACTGGACGCTGCCGGTGGCCATGGTCACGGGGACATTGTTGTATCTGCTTTTTGCCTATACACCGGCATTGGAAGGGCCGGCTGAGTTCTTCGACCCTTTGATAGCCGCCATCTTTCCCGTTTTCATGTTCGGCATTCTGTTTGTGACGTTCTGCAAAGTTGATTTCCACAAGATGCGACCCGTCGGGTGGCATCTGTGGGTCGGGGTGTTTCAGGTGCTGTTTGTGATGATTGCTGTCGGACTGGTGCTGGGGTATGACATGCAGGGGCGCAGTCTGATATTGATGGAGGCGTTGCTGACGTGTATCATTGCCCCGTGTGCGGCAGCTGCGGCGGTGGTGACGACGAAGCTTGGCGGGTCGCTGGAGGAGATGACAACCTACACGTTTCTGTCGAATATGATTACGGCGTTGCTCATTCCTGTTTGCTTTCCGATGATCGACAAGGCGGCCGACATCACGTTCTTGACGGCTTTCATGAAGATTCTGCGTGAGGTCTGTCTGGTGTTGCTTGTGCCGCTGGCATTGGCCTATGTGGTGAAGCATTTTGCAAAGGGGCTGCACCGGCGCATCGTCGGGGTGAAGGATTTGTCGTATTATCTCTGGGCGATATCGCTGATGATTGTCACGGGCACCACCGTGCGCAACATCTGCCACGCCGAGACCAGTGTGTGGTTTCTGCTGTCGATTGCATTGCTGGGCATGATGGTGTGCATCATTCAGTTTGCTGTGGGTCGCTTCATCGGACACTACTTCAACCGCACCGTCGAAGCCGGTCAGGCGCTCGGGCAGAAGAACACGGCGTTTGCCATTTGGATAGCCTATACCTACCTGAATCCGTTGTCGTCGGTAGGCCCAGGCTGTTACATCCTGTGGCAAAACATCATCAATTCGGTTGAGATTTGGATGGAGAGAAAGCGAAAACTTCCAGTTGTTTTACCTTGAGTTGATTGCCGTAGAGTGTGTAGCCTTCGGCTGATGAGCTCTTCACGTCGCGTTTCATGGAGTAGCTGAAGGCTCCGTCGTTGATATAGCCCTCGACAATGGCGCGGTCGACGTAGATGTCGGCGGTGAGCTGCATTCTCCCCTCTCCGGTGGGAGAGGGGTCGGGGGTGAGGCTGTCGGGCACGAAGAACTCGCCTTGC
>JAFRZC010000192.1 GCA_017442765.1 Prevotella sp.
AGCTAACGATGTAATCAATACGCAAAAAAGGCTGAGGACTTACAAACGCAGGGAGAAACTATACTTTTACATCATAATCCCCTTCCTCCTGCTCTGGTTAGTATGGCTTTTCTTCGACGTATATAGCGGCAAAGACATCCCATTCCCAAGCACAGACAGGCTGATTTTTGATTTCACTGCCATTGCCATCATATTAGCTGTATGCTTCTATGTCTTCTATCGCGAAATGCGCTCGCTGAACAAGGCCGTCAAGGAGATAGACGAGTTCGTCAAACAGTAGAGGACGCTGTAACCTCCCAAACTCCCTGACTCCTCAGAATATTGCCCCGCCGAAGTCCCCGGTGGGGCTTTTTGCGCCCGGAAAAACGCCGCCCGAGCCATCGGCGGCCCTCGCGCACGGTGCGAAACCATGTTCGGAGACCTCGCTGGCACTTCAGCACGGTGCGAAACCATGGACGACGGCTCGGAATGACCCGCGCACGGTGCGAAACTATGTTCCGAGTCTTCGTTGGCGGTTTCTACGCCGTAGAATGCCCTTCCGAGCCGCCGTTCACGGTTTCTACGCCGTTGGAACCCACTTCGCGCTCCTCGTTGGCGCTTTCTACGCCGTTGGCACCCATTCCGAGTCCTCGTCGGCACCCTCAACGCCGTTGGCACCGGTCACGCCGGAGTAACTGCGTATAACAATGAAAATAGCCGCCGACAGGCTCCCGTGGTGGGGCGTGTCGGCGGCTGTTTACTCCTCTACGGGTACGAATTTCTCCTTCTTGCGCTTGCAGCGAGGACAGCGCCACGTATCGGGCAGGTCTTCAAACGGGGTGCCGGGAGGTATTCCCTGCTTGGGGTCACCTTTCTCCGGGTCGTAAGTGTACTTACAGGGGCATTTCATCTTTGCCATAATTGAAAGTATTTTAAGTGATTTGAATTACCAGAACATTCCCAGCATCATCAGCGGTCCGCAAGTGGTTGTCGGGAAGGCATAGACGTAGTAGGCAAGCTGTTCACGTGTCATCTTGTTGAATATGACGAGCGACAGGATGTCTATCCACGGCCCGGCATCCGCCCCCATGGCGGCGGCACCTACCAGGAGGTTGCTCTCGACGTCGAAGATGAACGCCAGCTTGGCGGTTGCCTCGTTGTGGGTGTTGAAGAGGAACGCCTGACCGTAAGGGATATCAACTACGCGATACTTGCTGTCGTTGCGTGCCTGGTCGAGAGTGACACCGACCTGAGCGATGCGCGGGAAGGTGAATACGAGATTGGGCACGACAGGATAGCAGATGGGCTCCGTGGTATTGCCTAAGATCAAATCGGCAATATACTGGCTTTCGAAAAAGGCGGTAGGCGTCAGCTTAGGGATGCGCTTGTCGATGGCGTCGCCAGCGGCAAAGATGTTCTTCACCGATGTGCGCAGATATTCATCCACTTTGATGCCTCGCGGCCCGGCCTCAATGCCGAGAGCCTCGAGTCCTAGACCTTCGTAGTTCACGGGGCGTCCTGTAGCCTGCAGAACATAGTCGCACTCCACCTCAAAGCCCTTCTGGGTCTTTACCAGCAGTCCCGTGGCCGTATTCTCGATGGCGCACACGTCCTCGCAATACTTGAACTGGGCACCCTTCTTCTCCATGCGGGCTACCACTTCATCGACATACGCTTTGGGGTATGCCTTCAGGCAGTGGTCGCCGTGGTCGATGACCGTCACCTCGCGGCCCATATCAACGGCCATCGAGGCGAACTCCATTGAGATGATGCCGCCACCGATGAACACGATGCGGGCGGGCATCTGCTCGATGCTGAGCATATCGCGGCTACCGTGGATGAACTCCTTGCCGGGAATATTGAGCGTGTCGTCGCGCTGACCAGGGCCGAGAATGATGTATTCTGCGGTATATTCCTTGCCATCGACTACCACGGTGTGGGCATCTTTCAGTGTGCCCTCGCCGTGAATGCAAGTACAGCCGCTCTGTTCCATCGTAGCCTTTGTGAATGACTTGAAAGCCTCGAAATATGGCAGCTTGTATTGCATCAGTTCCTCCCAATTCACCTCCGGCACCTTGTCGAACACGCCTATCTCGCGATAGTTCTCCATAGCCGTGGTGAGTTCAAATGGACCGTCGAGCATAATCTTGGCATTGCACCCGTAGTTGGTGCAGGTGCCCATCCACAGGTCGCGCTCAACAGCGGCAACCTTTTTACCGGCACGAGCCAGTATGCGTGCTGCCAAGTCGCAACCATGACCACAGCCCACGCAGATAACGTTGAAATCGTAGTTTGCCATAATTTTAGATTTTAATTAGAAGTTTGTTTTTATGAAGTAAGGATACTAAAGATCCAATTTGTAATCCACACAATCCGCATCGTGGTAAAACTCCTTTGCACCCCAACGTTGCCAGTATTGATGAGTCTTGAGGCGATGCAGCACGGGAATGAAGATGAAATCGTAGTTGGCTTTCAACTCGGGCATGACGGACATCAGCATGTCGTAGTTCAATCGCGTTCCACGATATTTCTCAGCCACGATGAACGAAAAGACAGCGATATATCGCTGAGCG
>JAFRZC010000193.1 GCA_017442765.1 Prevotella sp.
TACGACCTTAGTGCTTTTTACGAAATCGTTGGAGAAACGATGGCAAAGCATAAAGATAAACGGATAAAGCACATAAAACTGGAAGATTACACCCAAATACCAGGTGTGCATCAATGGTTTATATTCGTTGGCTGTATCCCAATAATCGCCTGATGTAATATATTGAACAAAGTTATTTGTGAATGTGGCTGTTCCAACTGCTGTCTCACAAGTATTCTTATATGCATCTGGAAGCATCGTAAAATAGCCTCCAAGCAACGCAATGGCTGATATGATAAGAGCTAAAGGCCACAAACGAACTAAACGGTTGCAGATATAAGACCAATAGCTGAAATTTCCCTTTTCATAGGAGCGAAGTATGCTCTTTGTTATTAGAAATCCCCCAATTACCAGGAAAATCTCCACACCGAGATAACCATAGGTAAAAAGATTGGCATGATATAGAATCACGGCTATAATAGCAATTCCTTTGAACAAATCAAGTATCTGATTTCTTGAATTCATATCATCGCAAATAGCTATAATGTTTGTATTGACTTGTATAAAGGCCTTTAAATCTAAGTTAAGATATTTTCAGTTGCGGCGGAAGAGGTTCGGGTATGTTTTTTTATTTGACATCATCGAGGGCAGGGGCGTAGCGGTTGGCGATGATGGCTTGAGAAGTTTCTGGTGTGTCGCTGTTGGGATATCGTACGCGGCTTGCTTTAGTTTATATTGGAGATTGCCGTTTTTATTTTTCAACAAAAGGACAGAAGGACATGTAATCAGTGACAAGCCATATTTCTATATATCGATGAGGTAATCGTTGATCTGGCGGGTGGCGGTGTCAAAATTGATGCCTATCTTGAAGATCTGGCGGCTGTCGCCTTCGAATGGGACGGCATAGCCACGCTCGTCAATCTGCTGCAAAGCCTCGGCAGCGGTCTTGTCAATCTTCAACTCGAGGATATAGACATACTGCGGGGTCTGCATCACGATATCCATCCGACCATTAGCAGTATGTCGCTCTACATCGACATAGAAGCCTAACAAGCGGAAGAACACATAGAGGGTGTTCTGCAAGTATAGCTCCAGACGGCCCATCACCTGATAGTCTCCATTGGCGAAGAAGGCCTGCAGGCGTCGCATGAACCCCTCGGCATCGCCATTGCGTACTTCTTTTACAAACTGGGCTATGGCAAAGCGGCTCTTATCGGTGGTCTTTGGTAAATAAAAGGGTAACAGGTATTTGATAAACCCTTGCTCAACTTCGCGGTTGGGGAACCCCAGCTGATAAGAATCAAACTCCTTGTCATGGCTTTTCAGCGTGAGATATCCACTCTGATAGAGCAGCGGCAGCGGGTTCTCATCCATAATGTCGATACTGTTGAGGGTGTCGGAAGAAAGTTCCTCTGTCGTCATGGCCTCAAGGGGATAGCCGGTCTTCTGCAACTGATAGACCAGAAACGAGGGTGTGCCCGTCTCAAACCAATAGTCGCGGAACACACGGCTGTCGAGGGTGTTGAGTACACTGAACGGATTGTATATGCCCTCGGTGGTGTACTCATTGAAGCGATAGCCGTCGAAATCGAGCCGCAAACGCTCGTAGCACTCTTCCCGACTCATACCGTTGTTGGACGCGAGCTGCCCTACCTCGGCGTCAAAGCAATCACGCAGCTCCTTTTCGGTGATGCCACAGATATTCGAATAGGCTGGCAGCATGGAAATGTCTTTCAAGTTGTTCAGGTCGCTGAAGACGCTAACCTTGCCAAACTTCGTCACACCGGTAAGAAAGGCAAAGCGGATGTAGCGGTCGCATGACTTTAACACGGAGTAGAACGCTTTAAGGGTATTCCGATAGGCTGCCTGAAGCTGTTCGTTGCCAATGGTCTGCAGAAGTGGCTTGTCGTATTCGTCGACAAGGATGACCACGCGGGTTCCGGTCTGCTCATAAGCCTTAATGATGACTTGAAGGAAACGCTCCTCCAAAGCGCGCTCACGGTACTCGTCGCCATAGCGTTTTTCCCATGACTCCAAATGGCGATTTAGCTCAGCATAAAGGGAAGATTCATCCTTATACTCACGGCTATTCAGGTCAAGATGCAGAATGGGATGCGTCTGCCACTCGGTCTCCAGCTCGCTCACGGCAAGGCCTTCGAAAAGTTCGCGTTCGCCTTTAAAATAGGACTCGAGTGTGGAGAGCAGCAACGACTTACCGAACCGACGGGGACGAGACAGGAAATAGTAATTGCCCTCTGAGGTCATCTTATACATCAGGGCTGTCTTATCGACATAGGCGAAGCCGTCGCGACGAATCTTTTCAAAATTCTGTATGCCTATAGGATATTTCATTGGAGGGATAGAACTGGGGTTAGACAATTTGACAGAAGGACGATTTTATTTTTCGACAGAAGGACACAAGGATATGTCGTCAAGGACAAGCCTTGGTGTCAGATATAGACAAAACAACACATGAACATTTTTGAATGTCATGCTTAATCTCTACGGAAGAGGTCGCGGGTATATACCTTTGCAGCGACATCATCGAGGATGGGATCGTAGCGATTGGCGATGATGGCTTGGGAAAGGGACTTGAACTCGGCGAGGTCATTAACGACACGGCTGCCGAAGAAGGTGGAGCCGTCTTCGAGGGTGGGCTCGTAGATGATGACCTCGGCTCCCTTGGCCTTGATGCGTTTCATCACGCCCTGAATGCTTGACTGGCGGAAGTTGTCGCTACCGGTCTTCATGGTCAGGCGATAGACTCCAATGACGCAGCGATGCTCTTCGCTGGGGTTGAAGTCGCCACGGTTGTAATAGTCGTAATAGCCGGCACAGTTGAGCACGCGGTCGGCGATGAAGTCTTTGCGGGTGCGGTTGCTCTCGACGATAGCTTGGATGAGATTCTCCGGCACGTCGGCATAGTTGGCCAGCAGCTGCTTGGTGTCCTTGGGTAGGCAATAGCCGCCATAGCCGAACGAGGGGTTGTTATAGTGTGTGCCGATGCGGGGGTCAAGACAGACGCCGTTGATGATGGCCTTGGTATCGAGGCCTTTCATCTCGGCGTAGGTGTCGAGCTCGTTGAAGTAGCTCACGCGCAAGGCGAGGTAGGTGTTGGAGAAGAGCTTGACGGCCTCGGCCTCGGTGAAGCCCATGAAGAGGGTGTCAATGCCTTCCTTGACAGCTCCCTCCTGCAACAGGGTGGCAAAAGTGTGGGCTACCTCAACAAGACGCGGGTCGTCCATATCGGTGCCGACGATGATGCGCGAGGGATAGAGGTTATCGTAGAGCGCACGACTCTCGCGCAGAAACTCGGGCGAGAACAAGATATTCTTGCTACCAGTCTGTTGACGGATATGCGCTGTATATCCTACTGGAATGGTCGATTTAACAACCATGATGGCATCTGGATTGACGCGCATCACCTGACTGATGACTGCCTCCACTGCCGACGTGTCGAAGAAGTTTCGTTGTGCATCGTAGTTGGTCGGGGCAGCAATAATCACAAAATCGGCCTGCCGATAGGCTGCGTCGCCATCGAGCGTGGCATGAAGGTCGAGGTCTCGTGTAGCGAGATACTCCTCAATCTCCTTGTCTTCGATGGGCGACTGCTGCCTGTTCAACAGGTCCACTTTCTCGGGTACAATGTCAACCGCCTCGACATGATGGTGCTGGCTGAGCAGCACGGCCATGCTAAGACCGACATAGCCTGTTCCGGCAACAGCGATATTCAGTTCATTGTTCATTGTTTATAGGTCATAATTCAAATTCATCGTTGCATTTGTCGGCATACAATCTGCTCTCCTCCACGTGTAAAAACTAACACTTGAAGTTATACGTTATAACGTACTCATGACAGCAGTGCATTCCGCGTAGAGGTCTAAGGCCTGCAGATACAACTTCAACTTCTCCAGAACGAAGTTCTGCTTATCGAGCTTATAGCCCTGATAATCCGTGCAAAGGTACAATTTTTAATTGTAATATTGAAATTATCGGCCACTTTTTTCCAACTGCACTAAAGCATCGTGTTAATTTATATTAAACTGCGGGCAAACATTTTAACACTTTCTGTTGAGAAAAAATCGCGTTTTAGAAACGAAAATCACCCGATTTTGACAAAAATGACATGGTCGTTTCAGAGAAACACACCCTTCTTCTGTCAAAAAGCATACCTTTGGCCCCCGAAAAGCTTAGCTTTGGACTCCGAAAAGCTTAGCTTTAGCCCTCCAAAAGCTTACCTTTCGGAGGTGAAACATATACCTTTCGGAAATCGGACAGCCCGAATTAAGGCGAGCAAAAAGCTAACTCTCAGAATATCTGGAACTTACAAAAGTCGCTCACGGTTGAAGAATTTTGGCCGTCGGAAAACTTGGTGGAAAATTCTTCAATTATAGTGTTAAAACAAAACGGCTGATTGTTAATCTTTGTTTATTATAATTTTTTATATAAATAAATTCATGTAAATTTGCAGGTAATATGATTAAAGTTCGCCTGCGCGCGAGGACAACTATGACAGGAAAAAGATTATTCATGGCTTTTGCATGCCTCCTGACGGCACTGGCCGTCTGTGCCGACGACTGGATGGCACGGCTGGACGACCACGTCTATGTTGACCAGCTCTCCATCCCCGGCACACACGACGCAGGGACAGGGCATGGCTTTGACGGCGGAAAAATCAATTCTTCGTGGGGGTGGCTTATCAGTATTGCCGGACCGGCCAAATACGGAAAGACCCAAGACAAAAACATCGGTGAGCAGTGGGACAGCGGTATCCGTGCCTTCGACCTGCGCCCCTGCGTGAACGGCAGCTCGCTACATATCTATCACGGTATTCTCGGCACGAAAGTGAGCTTCCACGATGCACTGGCCATCATCCGCGACAAGGTGATAGCCCATCCTACTGAGTTTGCCGTCGTAATGATGCGCCACGAGACCGAGGGCGACAACGACAACAGCACTTGGGCGGAGAAGATGAGCGAGGTGCTCTCGAGTGATGAGTTCCGACCCTATCTGGCTCTTTTCAAGCCCGACCTCACCGTGAAAGACCTGCGTGGAAAAATCCTTATTCTCAGCCGCGACAACTATGCCGACCAGCCCATCGGCGGCTATGTGGGCGGACTGAGCCACGACCCCGAGCTTGAGAAGCAGAAGAACGGCTATGTAAGCAGTGCCCTTGGCTCCACCAAGCTCTGTCATCAGGACTACTACAACACCAGCGGCACCAATGGCAAGCAGATAAAAACCGATGCCATCACCGCCCTGCTCGACTATTCAACCACGCAAAGCAAGAAATCGGATGCCAGCCATATCTGGTTCATCAACAACACCTCGGGCTACTCAAAGACACAAAGTCTTGCAGGAAACGACATCTCCACTGCTGACGGCTACCGCGACAACGCCGCTACACAGAACGCGGCGGTCATCGCATACCTCGCTGAGCACCATGGACCTACGGGAATTATGTTCATGGACTTTGCGGGCACTGACAGCAGCGACGGAAAGAACGTGATGAGCCAGTCGCTCACCAATGCGATTATTGAAAACAACTTCCGCTTCGAGCCTGAAGTTTCCTACCCCACCCGACTGCCACTCGCGCGCAATCAGCAGAACTACGGTACCCAGTATGGTACCATCATACCCGTTGATCTCTGCAACTCAGGCAAGATGAACCTCATACTTGGTGCCTATCACTACTACAACACCGATGAGCCGCGTTGGAACATCGTGCTGCAGACCAGAGGAAACGTGTCGTGGAGCGAGCTGCCCTCCAACCTAAACATTGCCGACCGCCCCTCCATCACACCGTGCGACATCAACGGCGACGGCACAATGGACCTCGTGGCTTTTGAGACGTTAGGCCGCAGAGCCGACGACAATGCCGACCTGCTCGCCGCCTCCACGCAGGGCATCTTGCTCGGCAACGGCGACGGCACATTCGCCATCGCAGACCCCGTCGTCATCAGAGCCCACGCCAACCTGCCCGGCAACTACTCACAACCTTTTAGCGACCTGAAGAAAATCATCGCAGGAGCCGTGGCAGACTTCAACAACGACGGTCTGCCCGACATTGTGGGCGTGGGAACCAATGAGAACAATGTCGTCCTCATCAATAAGGGTAACATGCGCTTCCAACCCTATTACTTTGACGACGGAACGGAATACGACGGGACGGGGCACGACTTCGAGTGTGCCGTGGTCTATGCCGCCGACTTCAATAACGACGGCCATGCCGACATTCTCGTCTCGGCCAACAAGAACAACGGCCCCAATACAGGGCACGACCGTGAGCGGTTCACGGAAATTTACCTGAACGACGGAACGGGGTTACACTTCAAGCGCACCCATTGGGGCGACACCTGTCCTATGGTATCCGACGGCGGGGTCGCCATCGCCGACCTCAACAACGACGGCTACCTCGACATCTTCTGCCAGGGGCCGGGAGGGTTCTGGCCGGGGACAGACTTTGCCCGCAGCATGACCGGCAACGACGAGGACGGCTACTGGGATCACACCTATGTTTGTCTGAACGACGGAACAGGTCATTTCAATGTGATCAGCACCGACCTCTTCGACCGTCTTGACCTGCGCAACCAGAACAGCACAACCGCCTGTGCCAATGCCTACGACTGGGACGGCGACGGCAATATCGACATCATCTATCAAGGTTGGTGTCCGTCGCTCTCAAAGCAGACAGGCTTTATCTGGATGAACAATGGCGATGGCGCGTTCGCGCGCGACTATCGGTTTGCCGCAGGCTCCGAGGCCGCTACCTGCCTCGTTGACTGGAACAACGACGGCAAGAAAGACATCGTCAGCACGGGATTCTGCGAAGACGAGAAATACCTCAACGACCGGCAGAAGGGACGTATCATGACCATCACCTACGACACCCGGACAGCGACGAACAGACTTGGCGTGCCCAGGAACCTGCAAGCTGATGTCAACGGACAAGAAGTGACCTTGTCGTGGGAAGCGCCGACCAACGCGCCCCAAAGCACCACCTACGAGCTTTATATCCAAACAGAATACGGTACGCTGCTCGGCAACTGCCGTGCGTTCACAAGCGGAACAAACAACGGCGTACGCAAGTGTGAAGACTTCGGCAACCTCGGATGTGTCAGGCAAATCACCTATAAGCTTCCTGAAGGCAACTACACGTGGGGAGTACAGGCTGTCAGCGGCCGACGCATCGGCTCACGCTTCGCCACAGGGACATTCAGTAATGTCACGACGGGAATCAGGACTATTAATAATTATGAATTAAAAATTAAGAATTACCCTGCTTCCATATACAATTTGCAAGGACAGAAAATCAGCGGCAATCATAATTTGAAACCTGGAGTGTATATCGTGAACGGGAAAAAAGTGGTGGTAAGGTAAAGAGTGGAGAGTGAGAAGTGAGAATAGTTTAACTATTGTCTTAACTTCTTTAACTCCTTAACTCCTTTAACTCCTTAATATTAAAGATAACTTATATGACGAAAGATGATTTAAGGATTGTTTTCATGGGTACGCCGGAGTTTGCGGTGGAATCGCTCAAACGTCTGGTAGAGAACGGATACAAGGTTGTGGCGGTTGTCACACAACCCGATAAGCCCGTAGGCCGTCATGGCTCTGTGTTGCGGGCACCTGCCGTAAAGGAATATGCGCTCGGCAAAGACATTCCTGTGCTGCAGCCGGAAAAAATGAAAGACCCCGCCTTTATAAAAGCACTTGCATCCTATAAAGCCGACCTGCAAGTGGTGGTGGCTTTCCGTATGTTACCCGAAATGGTTTGGGCAATGCCGCGCTTCGGCACGTTCAACGTACACGCTGCCCTCCTGCCGCAATACCGTGGAGCGGCACCCATCAACTGGGCAATCATCAACGGCGAGACCAAGACTGGTGTCACCACATTCTTCCTTGACCACGACATCGACACCGGCCGCATCATCATGCAACGGGAGTTTCCCGTTCCCGATGATGCCGACGCAGAATATGTATATGAGGGTTTGATGCACTTAGGCGCGACGGTATGTTTAGAAACGGTTGACCGCATCATCGAGCACGACGGAAATATTGAAACCACAGCACAAGCCTCTCCACTCCATTCTCCCCTAAAGACTGCCCCCAAGCTCTTCAACGAAACGTGCAAGATTGACTGGAACCAGCCGGCAAAAAAGGTCTATGACTTCATTCGCGGACTCAGCCCATATCCGGGCGCATGGTCGGAAGCCTGCCCCCTCCCTGAAGGGAAAGGCGCGACGATAAAAGTCTATCAGACGAAGAAGACAGGAAGACGGACTTCGGCTATGCCGGGCAATATCCTTATCGAACGAAACCAACTCTTTGTTGCCACTGCCGACGAGTGGCTTGAGCTGCAACTCATACAACCCGCGGGAAAGAAACGTATGCTTGCGTCTGAATATGTTAACGGGTTGAAAAATAAAACATTACAATTAATGTAACCATAAACCCATTATGACCATACAGGAAGATGTAAAGAATGCGATAGAGGTGATGCGCAGTGGCGGCATTATCCTCTACCCTACTGATACGATTTGGGGCATCGGTTGCGATGCCACTAATGCGGAAGCCGTCGCCAAGGTCTATGCGCTCAAACAACGGAATGACTCCAAGGCGATGATTTGCCTTGTCGATTCCGATGCACGCCTAAGCCGTTACGTACGCGGCGTGCCTGAAGTAGCCTGGGACATTATGGAACTGGCGACAAACCCCACCACACTCATTCTTGACGGAGCCGTAAACCTCGCCCCAAACCTCATTGCATCGGACGGCAGCATTGCCATGCGCATTACACACGAGGAGTTTTCACGTGAGCTCTGCTATCGCTTCCAGAAACCTATTGTGAGCACGAGTGCCAACATCAGCGGACAGCCATCTCCGCAGAACTACCGCGACATCAGTCAAGACATTATCGACGGTGTGGATTACGTCTGTCACAGCCGCCGACAGGAACACAAGCCACATAATCCCAGCAGCATCATCCGACTGACGGCAGACGGAACGGTGGAGATTGTAAGGAAGTGAAAAATGATAATTGAAAGTTGAAAATTGAAGAGAGAAGCATTTAATTTTATCAACAAGATGAGCCAGCGGCAGCACATGCTCTTGCTGTCGTTCCTCGTCGGGCTGCTTGCTTCCATTGCGGCGTGGCTGCTCCATACGCTGATCAGGCTCATTCAACAGTTGCTGACACAAGGATTCCATTCCGACAGGTTCAACTGGCTCTATCTGGTCTTTCCCGTTGTGGGCATCTGGCTCACGTCGCTCTTCGTGAAATACATTGTCAAAGACAATATCTCGCATGGTATCACCCGCATCCTCTATGCCATCTCCCGTCGCAACTCCCATCTGCGGCCGCACAACTGCTGGACAAGTGTCGTCGCGGCAGCCGTTACTATCGGCTTCGGCGGCTCCGTTGGCGCCGAGGCTCCCATTGTGCTTACAGGTTCGGCCATCGGAAGCAATCTTGGCCGATTCTTCAAAATAGACAAGAAAATGTTGCTTGTGCTTGTCGGCTGCGGAGCCTCGGCAGCCATCGCAGGCATTTTCAAAGCCCCTATCGCCGGACTTGTCTTCACGCTCGAAGTACTCATGGTAGATCTCAGCATGGCCTCGCTTCTGCCCATACTAACCGCCAGTGTTACGGCCACATGCTTCACGTATGTGTTAACTGGAACAAATGCGCTTTTTACTTTTCAGGAGCAGGACATCTGGACTATACAACATCTCCTCCCGACATTGTTGCTGGGCATCTTCTGCGCTGTTGTGAGCTTGTATTTCATCCACGCGATGAGTTTCTGTGAGAGCATTTTTGAACGGATGAAAGAGCATCGTTATCTCCGTCTGTTGATAGGCGCAGTGGTGCTCAGCATACTCATCTTCCTCTTTCCCTCGCTCTATGGTGAAGGCTACACCGCCATCAACACGCTGCTCAACGGCACAAGCATGGCAGACTGGAGCACATTGCTATCGGGGTCTCTTTTCTCCGGCCAACTCCACCTGTTGACTATTTACCTTGCCCTCGTCATCCTGACAAAGGCCATCGCCACGTCGGCCACCAACGGAGCGGGCGGTGTCGGCGGAACCTTCGCCCCGTCGCTCTTCGTCGGCGCGTTCTCGGGATTTCTCTTCTCAAGAGTCTGGAATGTCAACCACCTCGGCCAGCCGTTCACGGAAAGCAATGCCACCCTGCTCGGTATGGCCGGAGTCATGGCCGCCGTGATGCACGCCCCTCTCACCGGCATCTTCCTCATCGCAGAGACCACTGGCGGATACAGCCTGCTCATACCGCTCATTATCGTCAGTCTCAGTGCCGTGCTCGTCATCAGCATTTTCCAGCCCCATAGCATCTACGCCACACGACTGGCCCGGCAGGGCAAGCTCATCACCCACCATACCGACCAGTCGGTGCTGACCTTGATGAGCATCCACGAACTCATCGAGACCGACTACACGCCTGTCCATCCCGACACGACACTCGGTCAGCTTGTGCACGTTATCAGTCACAGCCGGTCATCATTCATTCCCGTTACAGATACTGGCGGCACGCTCATCGGACATATTGACATCACGCGCGTCCGCCACATCATGTTCCGCACCGAGCTCTACCAGCGGTTTACCGTCGGGCAGCTGATGCTTCCGCCCCCTGCTGCACTTACGACGACCGACCCCATGAGTCTCGTCATGGAAAAGTTTGAGCAGACAGGTCTTCCCTATCTGCCCGTTGTCGATGCCGAAGACCGTCTGAAAGGCTACCTCTCACGAACACAGGTCTATAGCACCTATCGACAAATGGTTGCCGACTTCTCTACGGAGTAGATTCACCTCCCACTTCTTTAATAATCTTCCCGATATAGTCCAGCATCTCGTCGCGGCCGGTTCGTGCCGTCGCACTCGTGATGAGGTAAGGCGGCAACTCTTCCCAGCGGTCAAGAAGGGCTTTCATCCATTCCTCGGTATTTTGCCTGGCTTTGACGGTTCCCAACTTGTCTGCCTTCGTAAAGACTATAGTGAAAGGGATGCCACTTTCGCCGAGCCAGTCGACAAATTCCCTATCAACAGCCTGCTGAGGGTGACAGATGTCGATAAGCACAAAAAGATTAACCAGCTGCCGACGCTGCAAAATATAGGAAGTGATAAGTTGCTGGAGCTTCTGCTGTACAGTCTTGGAGCGTTTGGCGTAGCCATAGCCGGGCAAATCTACAAGGTACCATTGGTTGTTAATAAGAAAGTGGTTGATGAGCAGTGTCTTTCCCGGCGTGGCTGAGGTTTTGGCGAGGGCTTTGCGGCCGGTAAGCATGTTGATAAGACTCGATTTCCCCACATTAGAACGGCCTATGAAAGCGAACTCAGGCTTGGTATCGTTTGGACACTGGCCGACGGTGGCGGACGAGATGGTGAATGTTGCAGTCTTGATTTGCATGTATTTATGTAAAAAATATTTAATCCGATGCAAAGATATAAAATAATTGATAATTGACAATTGATAATTGATAATTATTTTATATCTTTGCAAACAGAACTGAAAAAATAGGAGTCGGCGTTTCCCACGTCGCAGAAAATCAGAATTACTAACAACCAATTTGAATTATGGAACAGCAACCAACAATGAAGCCGTATGTTATCGGCTTAGACCTTGGCGGAACGAATTCCGTCTTCGGCATCGTGGACAGTCGTGGCGAAATCAAGGCCACCACTGCAATCAAGACACAAGGCTATGAGAAAGTAGATGACTATGTGGATGCTTCTGTCGAGGCACTGCAAATCATCATCGAGCAGGTGGGCGGCATCGACCAGATCAAGGCCATGGGCATCGGTGCGCCGAACGGCAATTATTACAACGGAACTATCGAGTTTGCACCCAACCTCTCTTGGGGCCATGACGGTATCGTGCCGCTGGCCAAGATGTTCAGCGACCGTCTGGGCATTCCCGTAGCCCTAACCAACGATGCCAACGCCGCTGCCATCGGTGAGATGACATACGGCGTAGCACGCGGTATGAAGAATTTTATCGTCATCACCCTCGGCACGGGCGTAGGCTCAGGTATCGTCATCAACGGACAGCTTGTCTATGGCTGCGACGGTTTTGCCGGTGAGCTCGGACACGTCATCGTACGCCGCGAGGGCGGACGCAGCTGCGGATGCGGTCGGCACGGTTGTCTCGAGGCCTATTGCTCGGCTACGGGTGTTGCCCGCACCGCCCGTGAGCTGCTCAGCTCTACCGATGAGCCGTCACTGCTCCGCGAGATGAATCCCGATGACATCACCTCGCTCGACGTGTCCATCGCAGCCGGGAAGGGCGATGCCCTTGCCAAGCGCATCTACGAGTTCACAGGAAAGATGCTCGGAGAAGCCTGTGCCGACTTTGCCGCCTTCTCCTCGCCCGAGGCATTCATCTTCTTCGGTGGACTGACCAAGGCTGGCGACCTCATCATGGAGCCCATCAAGAAAGCATATAACGACAAAGTGCTTAACATCTTCAAAGGCAAGGCACAATTCCTCGTCAGCGGTCTCGACGGTGCATCCACAGCGGTACTCGGCGCCTCTGCCATCGGCTGGGAGATGTGACGCCCGCAACCTCACAAGCAACGTCCAAAAGACCGTCTTTCGGAAGAAATTCTCTAGAGAATTTTCCGCAAAAGACGGTCTTTTGCATGGCGAACGGTATCTGCCTGAAAGCCAATAAGGTAGGAAAAGCCTCTTGTCGGGGACTTACATCTCGTTTTCCTCGACAATGTTTGCCATGAGATGCCGGTCGGCTGTGGTGATGCCCCGGCGGATTAGCAGCCGGCGGTCGGTCTCGAAGAGTACCGCAAGGTCTTGATGGGTCTTTGGAGCATGCTGAAGACACTGGCGGAAGAGCTGTGCGGCCTCATTAATGTTCTTTTTAAACCATTTGGCATAGCCGGCATTGAGGTAGTCGTCGGCAGTGACATTGCCACTGCTCAGGATTCTCGCGTAGAGGTCGTCGGCTTTCTGAGTGTTGCCATCGGCGAGATGTGCCCATGCCAGCACACGCATTGCCCGCAGGTTGTCAGGATGTTCAAAATGAATTTTATAGAGTATTCCGATGGCTTCTTCTGCCCTCTCGTCGGCTATCAAGGCCATGGCGTAGCTAAGTTGCAGGTTTAGGTTTTCCGGCATTTTTCCGTTCAGATAGTGGTAGGCCTCGGCTGCCTCGTGGTAATGCCCGAGCCGATACGCCGCCCGTGCATATCCTTTACGTGCGGGCAGGTTGTCGGGTTCCTTGTTGATGAGGCTGGCAAAGATTTGCTCGGCCTCTTCGTCGCGATGCATTTGGTGGTGTGCGGTCGAATATACAAGCGACGGGGTGCTTTGTGGAGGCTCATTGATGGCAATTATCTCTTCGAAGCGTCCGCGTTTATAGAGATATTTCTCATAATCTTCGTATTGACGTGCTATGCCGATGCTTTTCA
>JAFRZC010000194.1 GCA_017442765.1 Prevotella sp.
AATAAGGCCATGGCACACCCATGTGAAAACTGCAAGATTCGCACCCACTACGACGCGAAGCCCAAATCGTTGATGGGACGCTTCTGGCGCTGGCACATCAACTTTTGTCCAGGCTGGAAATCCTATATCACCTCCGTATCGCCTGAGAAACAGGCTGAACTGAGAGAGAAGTATCAATTCACCAAGTATCAATCATAAACTTAACCCAAATGGAAGCAAAAGATCAAGTACTTCAAGCCATGCGTGAGATTGGCGCACCTGTCAACGCAGGTAAAATCGCCGAAGTCACCGGCCTCGACCGGAAAGTGGTCGACAAGGCTTTCGATGCCTTGAAGAAGGAAGGTGCCATCGTGTCGCCCGTCCGCTGCAAGTGGGAACCGGCCAAATGATGCAGCAACAACAAATGAAACGATGAATCTTAGCTCCTATCTTGCGGAGAGCATCCGCAACATCATGGCTCAGGCCTATTTGAACGTGCTGAACAATCCGCGCGAAGCGCGTTTTATGACCCGGATGCAACGCATGATGGGCAAAGCCGAACGGCGGCGCAAAGTGTGTCTCGAAAAAGAGGGAATCGAGGTGCCGCCGTTCCTCATCGCCAGCATTGCCACCACTTGCAACCTGCAGTGCAAAGGCTGCTACGCCCGTAAAAACGGCATCGCTGGCGACACCTCCACCAAAGCGACTCTAACGCCCGACCAATGGAGCGCCATCTTCAACGAAGCTGCCGAACTTGGCGTCAGTTTCTGTCTCCTTGCAGGAGGCGAACCCCTCATGCAGCGCGACTTGTTGGAAAGTGCCGCCGCCATTGAAGACATCATCTTCCCTGTCTTCACCAACGGCACCCTCATCGGAACGCTCTACACCGATTTCTTCAAGCACCACCTCAACATGATCCCTGTCATCAGCCTCGAGGGCGAGCTGTCGGCAACCGACGACCGGCGCGGGAAAGGCGTATTCCAACGGGCGTTGCTCTCGATGGAGATGCTGCAGAAAGAGAAACTCTTCTTCGGCACCAGCATCACCGTCACCACCGAGAATTTCAGAGAGGTGACCTCTGAGGATTTCCTATCGCACTTGGTCTCGCTAGGTTGCCGACTCGTATTCTTTGTTGAATACGTGCCTTTCGATGAAAGCACCGAGCATCTGGCTTTCCGCGACGAACACGTAGCCGAGATGGAACAAATTCTGGAAGCACGTCGCGAACAGTTTAAAGAGCTAATTTTCCTGAGCTTCCCTGGCGACGAGAAAGCCCTTGACGGTTGTCTTGCTGCCGGGCGAGGTTTCTTCCACATCGGACCCGATGGCAGCGCTGAGCCTTGCCCTTTCTCACCCTTCAGCGACCGCAACGTGGCGAAGACCGGACTACGCGACGCATTAGCCTCTCCCCTTTTCCGTAAAATACGCGATGCACGCGCCCTTGGCTGGGAACACACTGGCGGTTGTACCCTCTATGAGCACCGCGACGAGGTAAAGGCCATGACGAAATAAGCACCGTAATGGTTTGCCAAAAAAAAAGTGTACTATTTCGGCCTAGCCGAACGGCTATTTCTTTGGATGAGCAGATAGATTCTGCCATCCAACAAGAGTCTGAACCACCATCCTCATTAATAATTAGTCCTTGTTTTCGAAAATCCCCATTAGTGGGGATTGGACTGCGAGGACAAAAACGGGAATTTTGCCGTCGTAATTGAATAATAGTGTACACTATGAAACTGAAAACGATAGCAAAATGCGCCGCATTAGCTTTGACATTGTGTGTCAGCTCTTTGCAGGCCCAAGATTCCATCACAACGAAACCTCGCTTGACCATTGGCGGTTACGGCGAGGCCGTCTATACCCGCAACTTCTATAGCGACAACATGTTTCGCTACTCTCATGCCGAGCGTTACCGCGACGCCAAAGGTCATGGTCGCATCGACCTGCCCCATGTGGTCATCAACCTGGGCTATGACTTCGGTAAAGGCTGGAGCATGGGCTCAGAGATTGAGTTTGAGCACGGCGGCAGCGAAGTAGCCGTAGAGATTGAAGCCGAAGAGACCGGCGAATTCGAACACGAGATCGAACGCGGCGGCGAGGTGGCACTC
>JAFRZC010000195.1 GCA_017442765.1 Prevotella sp.
AAGAAGTCAAGGAAGAGGCTCCTGCCGAAGAGGCTAATGAAGAAGAGACCCCCGCAGCAGAAGAGGCTCCCGCCGAGTCATAAAGTGTAGAAATGTAAATTATAAAATCGTAAATCATTATGGCTATTACAATAGACGATATCAAGAAACTCCGTGCCATGACCGGCGCCGGTCTGGCCGATGTGAAGAAGGCACTTACCGAGGCCGACGGTGACTTTGACAAGGCAAAGGAACTGCTCCGCGAGCGCGGCCTGGCCATCGCCGCCAAGCGCAGCGACCGTGAGACATCTAACGGTTGTGTGCTCGTGAAGGCTGTCGAGGGCTTTGCCGCCACTATCGCCCTGAAGTGCGAGACCGACTTCGTGGCCAATGGTGCCGACTTCATCGCGCTCACCCAGAGCATCCTCGATGCTGCCATCGCAGCACGTTGCAAGACCATCGACGAGGTGAAGGAACTCACCCTGGCCGACGGTCAGAAGGTTCAGGATGCCGTTACCCAGCGTTCGGGTATCACGGGCGAGAAGATGGAACTCGATGGTTATCTTACTCTTGAGGGTGAGAACATCGAGGTCTATGACCACATGGGCAAGCACACGCTCGCCACGATGGTACAGACCAACCTTAACGCTCCCGAGGCAGGCCACAAGCTGGCCATGCAGGTTGCTGCCATGAAGCCCGTCGCCCTCAATGCCGAGAGCGTTCCGCAGGCTGTCCTCGACGAGGAGTACAAGACTGCTGTTGAGAAGACCAAGCTCGAGCAGATTGAGAAGTATGTTGACTCCGTGCTGAAGAAAGCCGGCATCAACCCGAATCTTGTCGATAGCGAGGATCACATCGAGTCGAACATGAAGAAGGGCTGGCTCACACAGGAGCAGGCCGACGAGGCCCGCGCACTGAAAGAGAAGGCTGCTGCCGAGAAGGCTGCCAACCTGCCCGCTCAGATGATTGAGAACATTGCCAAGGGTCGTGTGCAGAAGTTCCTGAAAGAGAACTGCCTCGTTGACCAGGAGTTCCAGTTCGGCGACGGCGACAAGGCAACTGTTTCGCAGTGGCTCGCCCAGCAGGACAAGGAACTGAAGATTGTCGATTTCAAGCGTTTCACGCTCGTAGCCGAGTAATCTCTGGTCCATCTTTATGAACAAAATCGGCTCGCGAATTTCGCGAGCCGATTTTTATTCCCTAAATTCTGGGGTTGGGGTTCTCACCCCTTTTCACTCTTCACTTTTCACTTCCCTTCTATCTCTTTCTCCAGTTTCTCTATCATCACCGTGCCGAGCACGACGCGACCTTCCGCGTCGATGATATACATGGAGGGAATCCAGTTCACGTGGTAGGCTTTCGAGACATCTGTTTCTTTCCATTTCGCCAACGGACTGACATGTGTCCATGCCATCTTGTTGTCTGAAATGCACTTTGTCCATCTCTCTTTGTCGGTGTCGAACGACACGCTGACAAAGGCCACCTTGTCGCCATACGCCTCATGCAGCCGTTTCATCTCAGGAATATCCTTGCGACAGTCGGGACACCACGAAGCCCAGAAGTCGAGCACCACGGTCTTGCCCTTGAAATCGCTCAGCGACACCTCAGTGCCATCGGCGGTCTTCAGCGTGAACTCGGGAGCCTCTGTCCCTGGTTTCAACAACTCCGTGGCATACTTCTCATCAGCATCCTGCGCAAACGAGAGACAAGCAGTGCATACCACAAGACAAGAGAAAATTAGAATCTTTCTCATACAGTTTACTCCAAATGATCCTTACGTAGTTTTTTCTTGTCTTGAATCGTAAAATAAGTATAACCAATGATAGCAATGGCGATTACCATTATTAACATAATATTTGCCGGATTCATACTCTATCCTTTCTTTTTTGAGTTACTTTTATATTTAATGCTATTCTTTTCCTCTTGTTTCTTTTTATCGTCATTTACCAACAGCAAGCCCAAGGCCAATGTTACGGTTACTCCCGATACGACTAATATAGTTGTAAAAATGCTCCAGTCATATATTTTGTCAAACCATGTGGAGAGGAGAACTGCCGTCGTAATATATTTGGCTATGGTCCATTAGCCATTTCCCTAATTCCTTTTTCACGCTGCAAATGTACAACAATAATTCAGAAAAGCAAAATTTATTACATTTTTTTGCTTTTCTGTTTGCAGGTATGGCTCATTGCCGGACATCTTAAATGTGAATAATTCTTAACTGGCGGGGTGAAAGGTATATCTTTCGGCTTGGGAAGTGTTAAAGCGGGATTTTCGTTTTAACACTTCGTTTTTTGCCTCCGGCGTGGCGGGAATGGCTTTTTCGGTGCCGACAGACTGGCTGTCGTTTGCGAGACATATATCTCTCGCCGTTGAAAGATATATGTTTCGGGTTCCGAAAGACGGTCTTTCAGGTCGCGAAAGACGGTCTTTCGCAGGTGAGAGATATATGTTTCGGAAGCGAAAATGAAAAGCGAAGAGCGAAAAGAGCTATATGTTGCTGATTTACAATAGTTTGCAAGAACTCTCCGCTACGGCCTTTTCTTGCGTCCGGTGGACGGAAGTGCCAACGCGATGTTTTCAGGGGCTTCTGGCATGTTAAAATTTCCACCGCCGGATGCCGGTTTTTTAACATTTCCAAAGCCAGGCCGACCAGCTATGGCCGTCAGGATTTTTTCAAGAAATACGCCGATTTTTTTGAAAATAGTGTAAATTTGTTTGCGCGCACGAGAAAAATTTATTACTTTTGCAGCCGATTTCGTTATAAAACGACACAAACGTAGCCTGCCAGCACAAAAACTGAACGGACAATTCTGAAACAGCTGGACTGCTCTTAGGACAAATGTGCGACACGAGACATAAAATGACAAATTCTTAACATATTCATAACACAAAACGCAAAAACATGGGAAAAAGATTGTTTTTAATGATGTTGCTAATGGGGGGGGTAATTTTCTCCGCATTTGCACAGAGTGGTAAGTTGTCTCCCGGCACCCGCATGATTATCGCTGAGCGGGACGGGAAAATTTCCTTTGAGGCAGAGAAGAGCGTACGACAGTTGAAAAAGAAACAGAAGAGACTTGCACCGGTTCAGAGTCCTACGGATTATTTCAAGAGTCAAGACAATACAGAATTTCCTTATGCATTGCCATCTGTTGTTGATGGGGTCAAGAGGGTTCAGTGCTGGATAAGCATGACCGATGGCGATTATGCCGGCCTTGAAAAACTTGGCGTAAAGATCCAAGCCAAATTCAGCGGTAAAGTAACAGCCAGTGTCCCTGTCAAAGTCATAGAGGCTGTAGCGGCACAGAAGAATGTTACAAAAATCAGTGTGGCGAAGAATCTGAGGAAAACCACATACAGATCGCGTGTGCTTACGAATGTAGATGACGTGCTGACTTATTCCTCCGATGCCCAGACGGCAGGTTTGCTTCAGGCCTATGATGGTTCGGGCGTCGTTCTTGGTATTATTGATACTGGAATAGATTTTGGACACCAAATGTTCGCTGGTCGTATTAAAAAGAAGTATATCTATAATACAACAGATGAAGAATTGCAGGAGTACACAGGTTCAACAGTCTACTATACCGATGAGACACATGGTACGCACACAAGTTCCATTGCCGGTGGAAGCGACTACACTGCCACTGCCTATGTATATACTACAAGTTCGACCTATTCCACCGTGAACAATGCGACGTTTGGCGGTATGGCTCCGGGGACCGACCTTGTGCTCTGTGACTTAGGAGAAGAACTGACCGATGCAAACATTTCTGCATGTATAAAGAATATTCACGACTATGCAGAGTCTGTCGGCAAACCCTATGTGATAAGTTTGAGTCTGGGTGGCCATTTCGGTCCTCACGACGGAACAGGCGACATGGCTGATGTCTGTGCCCAATACACAGGAGAAGGCAAGATTATTGTCTTTGCGACGGGCAATGAAGGAGAGGATGGCATTTACCTTGGCAAGAATGCTTCAGCATCATCACCAGCCATGACCGTTCTAACCAGCGGTACTCGCAGCAGCTATAGTGTCGACTATGGTGCTATGATTAGCTATGCACGTACGGCTAATGTGGCGCTGGCAGCCCGATACTATGTGGTGAATACAAATACGAATACTGTGCTTTGGACCTCGAACGAAATCACGACAGACAGCTATTTCGAGGATGAAAACGGTAATATAGAACTCTACGGAGCAGAAATAAGTGTCAACGATACAGGTTCTGATGGTACGACAAAATTGAGTAACTACTTCACGGCATATAATAGCGATAACGATAACTATGGCTATCTGTGCTGCTACATGGATCAGGATGCCCACAACAACAAATGGTATGTTGAAACTATATTGTATTATCTCAAGGCAGTGAGCAACAATTACAAGATTGGTGTCAGTATCTATCCAAAGGCGGGTACGTCGTATGTCGATTCCTGGCCCGTGTCCTATATAGACTTTACAGCTTCGTCGGCCACGGTAAACGGCAATCAGTTTGTAGCAGGAACAGACGAAAGCTCTGCCAGCGATGAGTCTTCTTTCCCCTCGGTCATCTCTGTGGGTGCCTATTGCTCAAGCAAGTATTGGCGCGCAGGAACAACGTCAGCGTCAAATCAGTATTGGACGAGTAACGGTGTATATGGGCAAATCAGCATGTTTTCCAGCTATCAGCCGGCGGGATCAGGGCCGACAGGCATAAGACAGCCGTGGATCACAGCTCCCGGTGAGGTTATTTTGGCGGCATATAATAGTGGATATTCTGCAGAAAGCAATTATTATTATGCCTATGGCACGAATAAGGTTTTAGGTGCGATGTCGGGAACTTCGATGGCGACACCTTGTGTGGCCGGCATCACTGCACTTTGGCTCCAGGCAAAACCCACCATGACACCCGATGAGGTTAAGGAAGTAATGGCTGAAACAGCTATTAAAGACTCGTATGTCACGGGCACCTATGCCTCGCATTTCGGTAACGGAAAAATCGACGCGCTGGCAGGCATTCAATATATATTAAGCGACAATCCCCTTATTAGCGCGACACCGGCGGCGGTAACGTTCTCCGAGAAATCGGCGGGAACCTATACGCAGACTGTCACCGTGAAGGGTGCAAACCTGACCGGCAACATCACAGCCACGCTGGCCGATGCCAACGGAATCTATAGCATCGACAAAACCACTATCACGCAAGCAGCGGCAGAGAGCACCGATGGTGTAACGCTCACCATCACATACTCTCCTGCCGGAGAAGGAAGCACCTCGGCTACGGTTACCCTGTCGAGTGCCGGTGCCACCGACGTTACCATCAACATCACGGGCAGCGTGGTTTCCGGAGGAACAGCCAGCGATGCCTATCTCGACATACAGAAGTATGAGACCATTGACGAGGCGGGATGGAGAACAGCCTTGGTGAACAATCTCTATGACTACACCGAATACAAGACAGACAAGGTGGCATGGCTCACCTTGCCCGTCTATGGTGGTGTGGTTGGAGCAAAATATTCAACAACGAGTAGTACATTTAATAGTGGAAACCCACAAAAGTGGATTGAGACGAGTGTATCACAATCAAATCAATGTGGAAACACAACTTGGAGTGCTAATGATGTGCATCTCGGAAGCAGCAATTACTTTACGTCTGCTACAGCCATGGCTGTAGGAACTAACAGTCAGAATAGTAGAACAGACAAAACCGTTACTTTCTATGTGACCAATACAACAGCTGTTAAACTTTATTGTTCTCAGCGTAGTACTTCAACGACCTATCCGACGACATTATCTGTTTATGAATGCACCGAAAATAGTGATGGTACATTAACCGCAGCAACGACAGCTACAAAGAGTACAAGCCGTACTACGAGCGGTGCTGGGAACCTCTCAATCACAGATTTGGATGCTTCAAAAATTTATAAGGTCGTTGCAAGCCAGGCTCGTGGCTATCTCTACGAGATTGGTTTCCAAACCCCGTTGAAGTCTGCCGAGATTATTGCCTCTCCAACCTCGCTCAGTTTTGAGACTACTGTCGGAGTGCCAGTCACGAAGACATTTAACGTTAAGGGCAACGAGTTGGAGGGCGACATCACCGCCACGCTGACCGATGCCAACGGAGTCTATTCGCTTGACGCTTCAAGCATCACCGTCAACGAGGCGCAGAGTGGAACTGGCAAGGATGTGACGGTAACCTTTAGTCCTTCCGTAGCAGGAAATTATACTGGAACAATCACGCTCACGAGCACCGAGGCCACCAACGTAACGGTCAGCCTGAATGGTAAGGCTACCAAGCCTGAGATTATCGCAGACCCTGAAGAACTCAGTTTCAAGTGCGAAGTTGACGAGACCGTTACCAAGACATTCGACATTCTTGCTGCCGACCTCATTGATGTGGTATCGGCAACGCTGACCGATGAGAACGGCGTATTCAGTGTTGATCCCAGCAGCATCGGCATTGCAGCTGCAGAGGAAGGTGCAACCATCACGGTGACCTTTGCCCCGACGGCCGTTGGCAATTATACGGGAACGGTTACACTGAGCAGCGAGAAAGCTGATGACGTCACGGTTACACTCAATGGCGAAGCCACCAGGAAGACCCCCGACTACTATGACGCAGTCGTTGGACAGTATGGTGTTTCCACACTCTACCTCGACTTCCCTGTGGCGATACCTTACGACGATTATGACCCCGACCTGCTCGGTGTTTACTATGCCTATGGTATCACCGATGATGGTACCGATATTAAGCTCGCACGTCTTGAGGACTATATCCCGGCCAATACCGGAGTTGTCATACAGGCCAACTCAGGCACCTATCGCTTCCTAAAGACCAAGGATACGGTGACACCCCTCACGCGTAGCAACCTGCTTCAGGGAGCAGTGGAAGACCTGTTGGTAAGCGATGTCCTCAGTCAGAAAGCTGGCAGCATCGTTATGACACTCGGCCTGGGCTCAAACGGCTATATCGGATTCTACCAGTATAAGGGGACGAAGCTGAATGCATATAAGGCATTCCTCATCTATGAAAATGCCAATAACAATGCCAAGGGGCTGGCGCTAAGTATTGGCGATGAGAACGGTGAGGCAACTGGTATCAGGGCTATAGGTATTGATACCGGCACCCACGACGGCCAATGGTTTACACCGCAGGGTATGCTTCTCAACAAACAGCCAACGACACGAGGCATTTATATACACAACGGGAAAAAGATTGTAATTAAGGATTAACAGCTATGATGGAAAGAAAGAAATATGTGAGACCGTTTACGGAGGTGAACACCTTTATCAGCAGGTATAATATTTGCTTCACGGGTGACCCTGGCGAGACAACCTCCATGCAATTGGGCAAGGCAAACAATTTTGCTGATGACGAAGAAGACTTCAGTAACTTTGAAACCAATCTTTGGGATGATTGACGTCACATTGAAAATAAAATTAAAGAATAATATGAGAAGATTATTTTTAACCGCGATTTTTGTCGGCGTGGCCATCATTGGCTTCGCCCAGAACGAGAACAAGTATTCAGCTTCCACGTTGATGTTCTTATCAGAGCAGCTTGGCGAGACGGAGTTGCCGAAGCTTAACGAAAAGCAGGATATATCTGAGATTACCACTATGTCTGGTGCGCCAAAGATTAAACAGGAGGAATTGGGCAACAAGCGTTTCCGCTCCCGTCCCATTGCCGCGGCAGAAATGGTGAATGGAGTGAAGATGATTTCAGCATTCATCGGTGTAAAAGACAACGACTTTTCGGGCTTGGAGGAGCTGGGCGTAATCTTTGAGGCAAAGTTCAATAACCTGGCCACCACATTGATACCTGTAAGCAATATTGAAAAGGTGGCTGCCCTGGAAAATGTCACGCGTATTGAAGTGGCAGAAATCCTGGAGCCTTACAACGATCAGCAGCGTGCCGTTACCCGTGCCTACGATGCCATCACCAACAGTAGCGCTGCACAGGCCTTGGGCATTACCTCACCCTATACAGGCAAGGGGGTTATATTGGGAATCATCGATACGGGTATTGACTTCCAGCACATTGCCTTCAAGGACAAGAACGGTAACAGCCGTATCGTACGCGCCTACAAGTTGTCGGGAAGTAATAGTACATCGTTGACCACCTATTCTTCCTCTACGCAAATTAGCTCCCTGACCTATGATACCAATGCGGAAGATCATGGTACGCATACTTCAACAACAGCCGGCGGTTCGAGTGTAATTGTCAATGGAAGTACCGTCACGGTAACCGACGACCATGCCAATGCCACTTACGGAGGTATGGCTCCCGAGGCCGATCTGGTGATTGCCGGGCTGAGCAGTCTTTACACCACCTCAATAGGTACGGCTATTCAGAACATTTGCAACTATGCCGACCAGGTGGGCAAGCCCTGTGTCATTTCGTTGAGCCTCGGCTCGCAGGTGGGTCCCCACGACGGGACGGGAAGCATTGCCAGCATTGTGAATTCATATGCCGGCAATAACCATATTATCGTCTATGCAGCCTCTAACGACGGTATGCGTGCCGATGCGTTTGTAGAAATGGGCACGTCGAACGGTGGCGGAATGTATGCCAGTGGCACCAGTACCAGTTCGAAGCCGATGATTGTCAATGTGCAGCGTTCGTTCTCAAATGCCGACGGCAACGTGGAGATGCTGATGCCAACCATTACGGCCTACGCACGCACGGCTGGTGTGGCTACGTCGCTGAAGTTCCATGTGGTGAACGTCAATACGGGTGCTATTGTCTATTCCAGCTCGGCCTATTCCAGCAGCACGACTATCGATTTGACAGGCTCAACGGGTTTGGCACAATACTTCAAGTCCTCCAGCAGTTATTCCAATCAGTATGGCGATGCGGGAAAGATTCGCATTACGCGTACACAGGACACGAACAACAACAAGTACTACTGGCAGATTTACGCTCCCATCATGCTCTCTACAAGCTATGCCGACAGCGACGGTGATGGTGTCTATAATAGCGACTATGCTTTCTGTGTGTCGGTGTATCCCGCCAGCAGTAGTTCTTCAACTGTCATTGATATGTGGGAAGGCTATGCCAGCTGGTTTGGCACCGACCTCAACTTAAGCAGTAGCAGTTACAACTATTGCAAGGGTAACGACGAATGTTCTGTGAGCGACAACGCTTGCTACTCGAAAGTTATCTCCGTGGGAGCCTACGTTTCGAAGAATCAGATTACTAATTATAGCGGTAGCACCTATGACTTTACAGATGAATATCCCAACATTGGCGACCATGCTAATTTCTCATCTTGGCAGACCACGGGCTATGGTCCGTTGGGTACGGCACTGCCCACGATCAACGCCCCTGGTGCACGCATCGTGGCCGGTGTGAACCACTATCACACAGCATCGGTTGATAGCTATAGTTATTATGGTGATACTTACAGCAGCGACCTTGTGGTTAACAATACGAATTATCCTTATGCGGCCATGGAGGGAACGTCGATGGCAACACCTTGCGTCTCGGGTATCATTGCCCAGTGGCTGCAGGCCTGCGTAGAGGTAGGAAAGACTCCTACGCCCGACTATATCAAGGAGGTGATGCAGGAAACTTGGATTACAGACGAGTGGACCAACGGAACCGGCTCCGGAGCTCATGGTGCCAAGACCTTCGGCACACATGGAAAGATTGATGCCATTGCTGGTTTGCAATATATTCTTGGTGTGACGGGTGGCTCTCCTGAGCTGACAGCAACCCCCGATGAGCTGACGTTCAGCTCTTACACAGGGCAAGAACCTGCAACAATGACATTTACCGTGACAGGCACTGCACTGAGGGGTGATGTTTCCCTTGCGTTGACCGACCCGGACAACGTATTTAGTCTCAGCACATCAACTGTTGGAAAGTCTGAGGCACAAGGCGGTAAGGAGATAACCGTATCGTTTAATCCGGAAGAAGCCGGAAGTTATACTGGGATTATTACGCTGTCGAGCGAGTCGGCCGACGACGTAGCCGTGTCATTGGCTGCTACGGCGGAAAAAGGTTATCAAGACGTGACGATTTCAGGATATGGTGTTTCTACCTTATATCTCGACTTCCCCGTTGCGATTCCTTATTTGACGTATGACCCAGACCTGCTGGGTGTATTTATCGCCTACGAAATGACGGGCAGCGAAGTGAAGCTGGCGCGTTTAAGACATAACATTCCTCCCTACACGGGTGTCCTCGTACAGGGTAATGCCGGTACCTATCGGTCCCCGAGAATAGCAGATGGCGAAGTGATTGCCCTTACCCGTGAAAACCTTTTAACCGGAACGACGGCTTCTATCACAGTGGATGAGGCAAAAGAAGCAGCCGGGGCACCAGAGAGCAGCATTGTCATGACGCTGGGACAGGGCAGGAACGGCTATATTGGATTCTATCAATACAGTGGCTCGACACTGGGCGCAAACAAGGCATACCTTATCTACGATTCCAGTGCCGGGGCAAAAGGCCTGACTTTCAGCGTAGAAGGCGAGAATGACCAATCTACAGGAATCAACCTCATAAATGTAGGCGAAGAAAAGGACGGCAGCTGGTACAATATACAGGGTCAACGACTATTTGCCCGCCCTGTAAAGCGTGGTGTATATATACGTAACGGGAAAGTTGTTTTGGTAAAATAAAAAATGGAATATGCAAAGATATTATATCCGGCCGAGCATTAAAGTGAATGACTATATTGCCAGAAATGGACTGATGATTGGTGCCGATCCAGGCGATACCACCTCAATCCAGCTGGGAAAGCCTAATGATTTTAGAGGCGATTATATTGATGACGGTGAATCGGTCAAGGAATGTGTTTGGGACGTAGAATAGTCCTGCGTGATAAATAAGAGAGAGCCATTCGACATATTTTTCGAATGGCTCTCTTTCTGTGTTTTCTGACGGGTGAATGGTGGCTTTTAGGTTTTCTCCATGCGGAGGGTTTGGTCGCAGTAGTCGAGGACGGCGAGGCGGTGGGTGATGAAGATGATGGTTTTCTTGCGTGTGGCGAGGATATTTTGCAGGAGCTGGCGTTCGGTCTCGGGGTCGAGGGCCGAGGTGGCTTCGTCGAAGATCATGATGTTGCGGTTGCGGAGCAGTGCGCGTGCGATGGCAATGCGCTGACATTGTCCTTCGCTGAGTCCGCCGCCTTGCTCGCCGCAGATGGTGTCGAGACCTGCGGGCAGTTCTTCCACGAAGTCGGCGCAGCTGGCATGGAGCGCGGCCATCATCTCCTCGTCGGAGGCATTCAGTTTTCCAAGACGCAGGTTGTCGCGTATGGTTCCGCTCATGAGCGTGTTGCCTTGGGGCACATAGACGAAGTTGCAGCGGTGGAGGGGCGTTAATGGATGAGGGACGAGGGATGAGGGATGAGGGATGTCGGGGGTGAGGCTATAGATATCAATGCTTCCCTCGGTCGGCTGCATCAGGGCGAGCAGCAGGCGGATGAGTGTGGTCTTTCCGGCTCCGGTCTCGCCGACGACGGCGGTGCAGGTGCCCGGGCGGAAGTCGAACGAGAGGTTGCTGATGACCTGGTCGTCGGGCTCGTCGGGGTAGGCGAAGCTGACATTGCTGAGGCGCAGCCCGCACGGACTTTTCACGCGCAGGGGCTTGCCCTGTTCTTCGAGCGGGTTCTCCTCGAGCTCCATGAGCCGCTCGGCCGAGGTGAACACGGTGACGAAGGCCGGAATGAGCTGCGAGAGGTTGCGTGCCGGTCCCTGCACGCGGTTGACGAGTTGCAGGAAGGCGGTCATGCCGCCGAAGGTGAGCGTTGATGCCGACATGCGCAGCGCGGCCCAGAGGAAGGCCACAAGGTAGCCGAGTGAAAAACCGAAGTTGAGGATGAAGTTGCTGAACACGGAGAATTGTGTGCGGCGCACCACGTTCTGCCGCAGCTCGCTCTGTGTCTCCTCGAGCCGGCCCACCATCTCGCTGTCGCCCTCGAGGGTCTTGATGAGCATGCGGTTCTGCACGGTCTCCTGCAACAGGCTTTGCACCTTCGAGTTGCTGTCGCGCACCTTCCGGGTGAGCAGCCGCATGCGTCCCATGTAGATTTTGCTGAATGCAAGGAAGACGGGTATCATGGCGGTGATGACGATAGCGAGCCGCCAGTCCATCGAGGCGAGGTAGCAGAAGGCTCCGACGAACATGGCCAGCGTGGAGAGCGTGCTGGGCAGGGTCTCGGTGAGGAAGGTGACCACGTGCTCCACGTCGCGCCCGAGCCGGTTGATGACATCGCCGGAGTGCCGCAGCTCCTTGCCGTGCCACTCCGAGCGGAGGATGCGGTCGAGCAGCCGTTGCTGCATGCGGTTCTGCGCGCGTATGCCGAGGATGTTCTTCACCCAGATGGAGGCGATGCGCACGGCGAAGCTGGCGAGGATGAGCAGTCCCATGAGGGCCACGGCCCAGTAGATGTTGCCCTCTGTGGCTCCTGCGGCGATGTCGATGGCGCGTTTGACGGCCCACACCTGCGACAGCGAGATGGCGACCTCGACGAGGCCGAGGCCGGCGTTGATGACGGCCTGCACGCGGTTGCCGCGCCATGCCCGCCAGAGCCACCGCATGATGGTGCGGGCATTGTACTTGAAGTCGGGGGTGTGGAACAGTTTATAGTTCATAGTGCATGATATTTATCGTCTTCGACGAGAAATTATTTCAAAATTGAGATTCAAAAATTCAGACAAAATCATTTAAATAATTTTTTGATACAATTCTGTGGAATTTCTTTGCGAAGCAAATCCTTCTCCGTGTTCATCCGTTGCCAATTATTCATTAGCGAAGGGCGGTTTGTCCCCACATCATTTTCTCGCGCAGGGTGGAGAAGTATTGCTTTCCGCCGTGCTTCACGATTTGCGTGCAGAAGGGAGCCTTCCTGACGACGAGCGACGTGCCCTGTGCCAGTTTCTCGCTGCGCCCGTCGATGGCTACAAGGAAGTTGTGCGAGCGCGACTCCACGCTGAGCCTGACCACTACGTTGTCGGGCAGCACGATGGGTCGTATGTTGAGCGAGTGGGGTGCCACGGGTGTGAGACAGACGGTGCCCGTCTGCGGCACGATGATGGGGCCGCCGTTGGAGAGCGAGTAGGCGGTGGAGCCTGTCGGCGTGGAGACGATGAGTCCGTCGGCCTGATAGGTGGCCAGATATTCGCCGTTTACCTCGGTGCGGATGCTGATCATCGAGGCCGAGTCGCGCTTCAGCACGGCGATGTCGTTGAGCGCGTAGGGGTATTCGGCTATGGGCTCACCCTCCGAGGTTACTTGTATCATGGAGTGTCGGGCCAGCTCGACCGCGCCGCTATAGACGGCCTCGAGGGTCGCGTCTATCTCTGCGGGCAGCACGTCGGCAAGAAATCCGAGCCGTCCCATGTTCACGCCGAAGAGGGGGATCTGCTTCGCGGCCACGCGGCCGGCGGCCTTCAGGAAGGTGCCGTCGCCGCCTATCGAGATGGCATAGTCGGCCTCGAAGTCTGTGCCCTCGAAACGATTGAAAGCGATGCCGCCGGCCAGCCCCTCTTGTGCGATGAAGTCGGCAAACGGGCGGTCTGTCCATATCTCAGCTCCCTTGTCGTGCAGGCTTTGGAGTACCTTGCCGATGCCGGCCTCTCGTCCGGTCGGGTATTCCTTTCCGAACAGCGCGAAGCGAAGTCTCTTCTGTGTCATGTCGTCGCTCTTATATATATAATAATGTATGCTTTTGCAACCGCAAAGCTGCGAATTTTCAATTGCAAAATTACGAAAAAAATCTGAAAGCTGCCGTATGATAACATGAAAAATAACGGTTCACGATCTGAACGACCGTCTTTCACAAAGTAATATATATTATATTACCGAGTAATATATATTATTTTACTGAGTAATATATATTATATTACCAAGTAATATATATACTATTACTTTGTAAAACCTTGTCTTTCGCATCGCGAAGGCTTTGCTTTTGCCTTGTGGAGGCAAAGTTTTCGTGGTGTCCGCTTTTCGGGTCGGGTGCTTTCCGCGGGAATATTTTTGCAAAAAGTTGAGTTTTCCGAAATATTATTTGTATTTTTGCAGTGACGAAAAAACAATTCTGAGTTATGGCAAAGATTTATGTGTTTCTGGCCAACGGCTTCGAGGACATCGAGGCGCTGGCTCCGGTTGATATCCTCAGGCGAGGCGGTCAGGATGTGGTGACGGTGAGCGTCACAGGTAGCGAATATGTGGAGAGCGCGCACGGCGTTGAGGTAAAGGCCGACGTGTGGTTCAGCGACGTGGAGTCGTTCGACGATGCCGACCTGCTGGTCTTCCCGGGTGGAATGCCCGGCGCGGCCAATCTCGACATGCACCACGAGCTGGGCGAGGTGCTGCTGCGCCATGCCGGTCGCGACGGGCTCATCGGAGCCATCTGCGCCGCGCCGCTCGTGCTTGGGCGGCGTGGGTTGCTCGAAGGTCGCCGTGCCACATGCTACCCTGGCTTCGAGCAGTATCTCGAAGGTGCCGAATATACCCGCGAGCTGGTGACCGAGGACGGCAACATCGTCACGGCCGAGGGACCTGCCGCAGCCTTCGAGTTCGGCTATCGTCTGCTCGCCCGCTTCGTTTCCGCCGAACAGGTTGATGCCCTCCGTGAGGGAATGCGGTACAAGCATCTAATGAATAATTAAAAACTGTGATAATAATTAAGATGTTCAACTCTCCAGCTGTGGAAATCTCGTGCAGAAACGGCCTGAAAGGGCAGAGGCTGTTAGCCCAGGGCATCGCCCTGGGTAGAAAGTCATGGGAATGTTCGCCCTGTAAGGGCAAAAGCATGATAGTGAGGTTAAGGCTTTTGCCCTTACAGGGCGTTGGTTGCGCGTTTATTCTCCCAGGGCGATGCCCTGGGCTATGTGTTCATTGCCCCTTTGGGGCGGGCTGTAATGCCTGGGAAAATGCACACTATCGAGCTTGCGGAGTTGGTTCTTAATTCATAATTAAACGTTCATGACCGGTATTCTCTCACAGGACATCAAATACCTCCCGGGCGTTGGCCCCCACAGGAAAGACTTGCTGAGCCGCGAGCTCGGCATCGAGACGTGGGGGCAGCTGCTGGAGTATTATCCCTACAAGCACGTCGATCGCAGTCGTATCTACCGCATCGACGAGCTGGTGGGCGAGATGCCCTTTGTGCAGATAAAAGGGGAGATACTCTCGTTCGAGACCTTCGAGATGGGGCCGCGCAAGAAACGGCTTGTGGCCCACTTCTCCGACGGGCACGGCGTGTGCGACCTTGTGTGGTTCCAGGGCGTGCAGTATGTGCTCAAGACCTACAAGACGCGGACGGAGTATATTGTCTTCGGGCGGCCCGGCATCTACGGCGGCCGCTATCAGTTTGCCCATCCCGACATGGAGAAGGCCGAGGACGTGCAGCTCTCCGAGATGGGGATGCAGCCCTACTACGTGACGACGGAGAAGATGAAGAAAGCGGGCATGACTTCGCGGGCGGTGGAGAAGCTCATGAAGGTGCTGCTCGAGAAAATCCCGTCGCCCATGCCGGAGACGCTGCCGCCCTATATCACCGGTCCGCTCCACCTCTGCTCGCGCGACGAGGCTCTGCGCTGGATTCATTATCCGCGCAACGCCGAGCAGGTGAGCCGCGCACAGGTCAGGCTGAAGTTCGAGGAGCTGTTCTATGTGCAGCTCAACATACTGAGGTATGCGAGCGACCAGCGTCGCAAGTACCGCGGTTACGTCTTCGAGCATGTGGGCGACGCATTTAACGAGTTCTACTACCATCATCTGCCTTTCACGCTGACGGGCGCACAGAAGCGTGTCGTCCGAGAATTGCGCGAGGACATGCGTTCGGGGCGGCAGATGAACCGCCTGCTGCAAGGCGACGTGGGCTCGGGCAAGACACTCGTGGCACTCATGGCCATGCTCCTCGCCATCGGCAACGGCTATCAGGCCTGCATCATGGCACCCACCGAGATTCTGGCCGAACAACACTTGCAGACCATCCGCGAGCTACTCGGTACGATGCCCCTGCGTGTGGAGCTGCTCACGGGTGTTGTCAAAGGTAAGAAGCGGCAGGAGGTGCTCGACGGACTTATCTCGGGCGACGTGAAGATTCTCGTGGGCACTCATGCCGTCATCGAAGACCCCGTGCAGTTCCAACGGCTCGGACTGGCTGTCGTTGACGAACAGCACCGCTTCGGTGTTGCGCAGCGGGCGAAATTGTGGAACAAGAGCGAGCGGCCGCCCCACGTGCTCGTGATGACCGCCACGCCCATTCCCCGAACGCTCGCCATGACCATCTACGGCGACCTCGACGTGAGTGTCATCGACGAGCTGCCGCCCGGACGGAAACCCATACAGACCCTGCATAAATACGACACACAGACCACCAGCCTCTATCAGGGCATCCGTCAGCAGATACAGCAGGGGCGACAGGTCTATATCGTGTTCCCGCTCATCAAGGAAAGCGAGAAGATGGACCTGAAGAATCTGGAGGAGGGCTTCGAGCATCTGCGCGAGGTGTTCCCCGATATGCGCATGAGCAAGGTGCACGGCAAGATGAAACCGAAGGAGAAGGAGGAGGAGATGCAGCGGTTTGTCAGCGGCGAGACCCAGATACTTGTAGCCACCACGGTCATCGAGGTGGGCGTGAACGTGCCCAATGCCTCGGTCATGGTCATCCTCGACGCGCAGCGGTTCGGACTCTCGCAGCTTCATCAGCTCAGGGGACGCGTGGGACGCGGAGCCGACCAGTCATACTGCATCCTCGTCACCAACTACAAGCTCTCCGCGGAAACCCGCAAGCGCATCGATATCATGTGCGACACCAACGACGGCTTCCGCATTGCCGAGGCCGACCTGAAGCTGCGCGGCCCGGGCGACCTGGAGGGCACGCAGCAGAGTGGCATGGCCTTCGACCTGAAAATAGCCGACATTGCCCGCGACGGGCAGATTGTGCAGCTGGCCCGCGACGAGGCTCAGAAGATCATCGACAGCGACCCCACCTGCACCAGTTCCGAGCACCAGATGCTCTGGAATCGGATGCGTGAGCTAAAAAAAGATCTGGTCGATTGGGGCGCAATAAGTTAAAAAATGCCCTGAAATGCCATTTCGTAAATGTTAAACCGATTTTCTGTATTCCCAGAGAGGGCTGTTTGCCAAATCGCCTATATACAAGTCGGTTACGGCAAAAACAGAGCGGCCGGAAATGGCCTCCAACTATGTTAAATCCCGAAAAAAAACTGTTAATCAAGTACTTTTTTCGGGATTTTTTCGTTATCTTTGCAGCGGTTTTTTGAGATTGTTGTGCCCTTGTATCGTTCAACAGCCTCGCCTAATGAAAGGATTTTTAAGTCCAAGGAATGCGGGCTTGCCGCCTGCCGTAAACTTAAATTGGTTATGATTTTTAGTAAAATAATAAAGACATTCGCGATTACAACATTATGTGTGCTTGGAGCCCAGAATGCTTCGGCACAGGATCTTCTTGCGCGTCAGGCACCCGTTGACCGCAAGGCTCACAAGGCAGACTCCATACGTGCCATCCGTCTTGTGGAAAAAGAAGAGATGGAGGGAATCGGTCTCTCCGACGACCTCTACAACAACTGGGAGAACGGATATGCCCACTACAAAGGCTCTTCCATTCCCTCAACTTATAAGATTGACCTTCGCGGCTACCACATGCCTACACCCAGCCGTGTGGTTACCAGTAACTTCGGCCCGCGCTGGGGTCGTCAGCACAAAGGACTCGACATCAAAGTCTATATAGGCGATACCATCCGCGCCGCGTTCAGCGGTAAGGTTCGCGTCGTGCGCTATGAGGCAGCAGGCTATGGCAAGTATGTTGTCATCCGCCACAACAATGGTCTGGAGACCTACTATGCCCACATGTCGAAGCAGCTCGTCTCGGTGAATCAGATGGTGAAGGCCGGCGATCCCATCGGTCTGGGTGGTAACACTGGCCGAAGCACTGGTTCGCACCTCCACTTCGAGACGCGTCTCTGCGGCGTGGCCATCAACCCCGCACTGCTCTTCGATTTCCGTAAGCAGGACGTGACGGGCGACTTCTATACCTATCGGAGCAGTACCTATAATTCAGAGTCGGCTGAGGCAACCCGTAAACGTGGCAAGGTGGGCAACGGCAGCTATACGCCGTCGCAGGTGCATAGCGATGCCGCATCGCAGACCGCCTCGACAAGTACGGCACAAACAAAGGCCTCGCAGAACGAGAACCTGCAATACCACAAGGTGGCCAGCGGCGAAACCCTTCAGAGTATCGCCCAGAAGTATGGTGTGACCGTTGAGCGTATCTGCTACCTCAACCACATGAACAAAGAGGCCAAACCCCGCGTAGGCCAGCTCCTCCGCTATTCATAAGTGCAGGGATAAGATAAAAGAACTACGGATTTCACAAATTGGAGAGAATATGCTATGGCTTCTATTTCCAATTTGTGAAATCTGCGTTTTAGACATTCAGACAGATAACTCGGCTATAAGTCTCTCACAATAATATGATAAAGACACTGCAATCGCTCCGGTTTGTGTTTGTGATGCTCATGGTGCTTTCCCATATTATAGGGAAGGCATTTGATTATGGGGGCGAATGTGCGGTGTCGTTTTTCTTTATTTTGAGTGGCTTTGTGTTATCTGTGGCGTATGCGGAGAAGATAGGGCAGGGGCAATTCCGGCCATGGCAGTTTTTGACGCAGCAGCTGATGAAGTTCTATCCGCTACATCTGTTGACATTTCTGGTTATGGTACTGCTTGATGCCCGATTGGGTGTCTATTATGAGTGGTATCGGTTGCTGCCCAATGTCTTGTTGCTACAAAGTTGGATACCTGACGACTCTTTCTACTTTGTGGCCAATGGCTCTTCGTGGTTTCTTTGCGACATGCTGTTCTTTTATGTCATCTTCAAACCGATGTTCCTTTTTCTGAGGGACATATCCCGACATCGTTTGATGCTGTTGGGTATTGTGATTTTGGTGTGTTATTTGTTGTTAGCCTTTAGCATTCCCCTGTCAAGTGTCAACAGTATCTTGTATGCCTCTCCTATCACCCGTATGCTTGATTTCATGATAGGTATCCTGCTGTATCGGGTGTATGTCTCTTCATGGGGCAGGGCTATTGGGGATTGGCTGGAAAGGCAGCGTGCCTTTACGCTGACAGCAATAGAGGTTGCGGCAATATTGCTTTTAGCAGCATTGTTCTTCTTAGGTCAGGCGATAACGATACGTCTGAGCTGCACGTTTATGTACTGGTTCGTGATGCCGGCATTTATTCTTGTCTTTGCACAAATAGACAGGTTGAAGGGGCTGTTCACATGTATTCTTCACCATCCTGTCATGCTGTGGTTGGGTGGTATTAGTTTTGAGATCTATCTTCTGCACATGCCGGTTATCCGCGTTGTCAACAGCCTTTGCTCATCGTTAGGCATTACGAATCCAATTCTGCCATACACAATAATGGCGGTAGCATTGTTGTCTTTTTCCTATCTTGCAAAGAAATATCTCAGAGTGAGGCGAGCCCGCTGTCCTAAGTGAGCTTTATTTTCTCTTTCACTTGCCGCAACGCGAACCAGGCGTGCATGGCGAGGGTTGTGGGGAGGCCGTAGTGGCGGCGCATGACGATGAAGCGCTCGTGGAGCGAAGCGTGGTGGTTCTTGTTGGTCATACCCCCGTCGAGGTAGTTGGCCACGACGGCAGGGACGCGCCGCATGGCGAGGTGCTGCTCCTCTGCTTGCCGCATGATGCGGATGCACCAGTCCACGTCGGCCGAGTAGCGGTAGCCGAGGTCGTAGGGTGTGGCGCGGGCGAGGTCGGTGCGGGCATAGAAGGCCTGGTGGCAGACGAGCATCCCTTTCCGAAACGATTTCCATGACAGGTTGTCGGGCGGTGAGAGCCGGCGGTGCCGGAGAAACCGGCCCTCAGTGTCCACGATGTCGGTGTCGCCATAGAGTACGGCAGGCAGAGCCTCCTCCTCGCCCACAGTGGCGGCGACGGTGTCGAGTGTGTCGTCGGAGGGGAAGGTGTCGCCGGCGTTGAGGAAGAGCACATAGTCGCCCGTGGCGCGGGCGACGGCGCGGTTCATGGCATCGTATAGACCGTTGTCGGGCTCGGAGATGATGCTGACCTCGTGGGATTTCTCTTGTTTGTGATGTTCGTATTGATAGGCTTTGGCCAGTTCGAGCGTCGTGTCGGTCGATGCTCCGTCCTGAATGATATGCTCCACGTAGGCATACGTCTGCCGGCCCACGCTGTCGAGTGTGCGCTGCAGGGTCTCGGCAGCGTTATAGGTGCAGGTGATGATGGTGAATCTGATCATAGGTTGTAGTTCTTTCGGGCGAGGGCCTCGGTGTAGATGTCGGTGTAGCGAAGGGCTACGCTCTGCTGCGAGTAGGCTGCATGAACCTTGGCGACGGCCTGGCGGCTTAGCTCGTCGTAGCCGGCATTGAAGAGTACGTGGCAGATGCCTTCGGCCAGGTCGTCGGCATCGCGGTAGCGGGCAACGTAGCCGTTCTTGAGGTGGTCAATCTCCTCGGGGATGCCGCCCACGTTGAATCCTACGCATGGCACGCCACAGGCCATGGCCTCCATGATGGTGTTGGGCAGGTTCTCGGAGAGCGACGGCATGACGAACACGTCGGCGGCATTGTAGATATCGACGATGCGTGCCGTGTCGCTCACGTAGCCGAGCGGGTAGAGGGGTATGGCAAACTGCCCGTCGAGCTCGTCGGCATGTCCGCCAAGAATGGCGACGGCGGTTTCCTCCTTTAGCTCAGGATGTTTCCCGAGCATGGCGTTGCAGGCTTCGATGAGATAGCTCATTCCCTTGTTCACGTTGTCAGCACGCTGCGAGACGAAGAGCATGAGCCGTCGGCCTTGCGGCAGCCCCAACCGCTCGCGCGCCTGTTGCTTGTCGGTACGTTTGAAGACGCGTGTGTCGATGGGGTTGGGAACGGCGAGCACGGGCTTGTCGCTCAGCAGCGCGCTTTTCCTTGCCTCGGCGGCAAGCCACTGGCTGCACGCCACGAAGGTGAGGTCGCTCCGCCGGTAGAGGCGCAGTTTGCGTTGCCAGGTCTTGGCTGCGAGGTCGTTGGCGCTCCCGCCGCCGGGCAGGTATTTGCATTGCCTGCACGCCGACTTGAAGTGTTCGCAGCCCAGCGTGAGGTGACAGATGGCCGTGGCGGGCCAGATGTCGTGCATGGTCCAGACCACGGGCTTGCCCGAGTCGAGGATCTTGGCGATGTCGTTGAGCGAGAGCATCCCTTGGTTGACCCAGTGCAGGTGTATCACGTCGGCCTCGCGAAACTCGGGCAGACGGGTGATGTCGGTGCCCGCGTTGGCGATGTCGATGTCGAAGAGATGCCGCCTATGGAAGCGCAAGTGCAGGAATATGCACCATCGCTCCCACAGGAACTTCCACCTTGTCAGCCATTTGTGGCGAAGGCCTGCCACCGCGAGGTGGGCGGTCTCTTTGTCGCGCACCAGCATCTTTGCCTTCACGCCGTTGTTGTTCAGCGCATCGCGCAGCCGGCCTGCGGCTACGGCCGCTCCGCCGGTCTGCTCGCTCGTGTTGACTATCAGAACGCGCATAGCTCTTGTTTCTTTACGGCAAAAGTACAAAAAAATCCGCGTAGCCACAAGGAAACGCTGTTATTTCTGCCGTCGGTTGATATAAATCAATTATTTCGGGGTTTTTGCTAATAGATTGTAAAATTGTTTGCGCACACAGCAGAAAACAATTACCTTTGCACCAGAAAAAGTTAATAGATTGTTTAGGTTAGTAGTAATAGATTTAGGTTTTTTAGTTATTCTTAGGTAAAAAGTAAAAGATTGTTTTACTTAGACAATGGTAGCCGTGAGGCTCCCATTCGTTTTTTTAAGCGAAAGTTATTCAGTGGAATAAAGCATGGCGCCGCAGCCCTCACGGGTCGCGGCGCTATGTTGTTTTCTGGCCGGAAGCAAGCCTCTGCGCCGCGACGGCTTGCCGTACACGATACGAAAGCTAAGGTTTTACAAAGTAATATATATTATATTACCGAGTAATATATATTATTTTACTGAGTAATATATATACTATTACCGAGTAATATAATATATATTACTTTGTGAAAGACGGGTTTTCGTCTTGTGAAGGGGTGTCTTTTGTTTTGTGAAGGAAAGTCGGCGGTTCCGGCGACATGAATGTTGACATAGGTCAAGAATGGGGCGGTTTTCTGGCATTTGAGGCAGAAAAGTTTGCGCACACGGTGGAAAACGCTTACCTTTGCACCGTCAAAAAGATATTAGATTGTTTAGGTTAGTAGTAATAGATTTAGGTTTTTAGTTATTAAGTTTAAGGTAACTTGACAGATTGTTTAACAGGATGACACATGGTGGCCGTGAGGTTTCCATTTGCCCAAGAAAAAGGATTTTTAGTTAAACATAGTTTTTTGGCTCCGCGGCCCGTTGAGGGTGGCGGAGCTTTTTTTCGTCCATAATTTTCCGGTCTTAATTCTTTTTGCTATTTTTGCATCTGCTATTATATATAATAAGGTATAGGGAACTTAGATCACCGGCATCCAGATGAAGATATTTGCCATAGGAATGAATTATGCGGAGCACAATAAAGAGCTCGAAAATGCGTTATATAAACCAGAAGAGCCCGTAGTGTTCATAAAGGCCGACTCGTCGCTGCTCCGCAGCGGGAAGCCGTTTTTCGTGCCCGACCATCTGGGTCGCATCGACTACGAGGCCGAGCTTGTGGTGCGCGTCAACCGTCTGGGCAAGAACATTGCCGAGCGGTTTGCCCGTCGCTACTACGACGCGTTCACGGTGGGCATCGACTTCACGGCACGCGACCTGCAGACACGGCTGCGGGAGAAAGGTCATCCGTGGGAGATCTGCAAGGGTTTCGACGGCGCGGCGGCGATAGGCAACTGGGTGGATGCCGCGCGGTTCGGCGACGTGCAGGATATCGGCTTCCGCCTCGACAAGAACGGACAGACCGTGCAGCAGGGATGGACGGGCGACATGCTCTTCCGCGTGGATGAGCTCATTGCCTACATCAGTCGCTTCTTCACCCTGAAGACGGGCGACCTGCTCTTCACCGGCACGCCTGCGGGCATAGGGCCGGTAGCCATCGGAGACTATCTGGAGGGCTGGCTCGAAGAGGAACGGGTGCTGAACCTGTGGTGCAAATAAGAATACAAGATAGAAATGAGAAAACTTATCATATTGTTGTTGCTCGGTGTCTGCTTAGGTTCGCAGGCACAAGACCGACGGCTGCCGCAAGTGCGGCCCGCAGAGGTGAGTAGGTTCTTCAACCTCACTGCCGACGAGGTGAAGGTTGACACGCTGATGCCGCACTTCGGCTACAGCTTTCCCTTGGGCGAGAACTACCGCGACAGCATCTACTCGGCGAGCATCGTCTATCCCGAGTTCATCGACATGTCGCCCGCCGACATCGCTTTCTACGAGTCGGTGTGCGGCAAACCGCTGCCCGAGCTGCCCGAGATCTCGCAGGGCATAGGCCTCGACCGCAAGCGTGCCTCTTACGATGTTGACTTCTGTCCGCTCGTCTTCCGCGACGGCCGCTACCAGATTCTCGTCAGCTTCATGCTCAAGCTCGAGGCAAAGGCGAAGACACAGAGTCAGCGAAGGGCAAAGGCCGAGACCCGCGCCGGCGATGCCGCCTCGCGCTATGCTGCGCAGTCGGTGCTCGCCACGGGCAAGTGGGCCAAGATTCGTGTGCCTTCCTCGGGAGTCTATCAGCTCACGTCGGCCGTCATTCAGAAGGCGGGCTTCACCGACCTGGGCAAGGTGAAAATCTACGGCTATGGCGGAAACCTGCAGAACGAAGTGCTCCGCGAGGAAGACCTCATCGAGTACGATGACCTCAAAGAGGTACCCACTTGCACCGTTGACGGGCGCAAGCTGTTCTATGCCAAAGGCTCCGTGTCGTGGACAACGAAGAATGCCAGCCGCCGCACGCGCAATCCCTATTCCGACTACGGCTACTACTTCATCACCCAGAGCGACGCCGCCTCCGAGACACTCAGCGAGGAGGAGTTCCTCGAAGCCTACTATCCTACTAACGATGACTACCACACCATTTTCGAGGAAGATGCCTTTTCGTATATGCAGGGTGGCCGCAACCTCTATGGTCCTAAAGTAATCTACGGCGAAGAGGCCGAGGAGTTCACCGTCGCAGGCAACCCCAACACCACCAGCGGCACCATCTCGGTGAACGTGGCGGGTAAGGGTGGACAGACCGTGGAGATTTCTCTCAACGGCGAAAAGCTCGGAGAGGTGCGCCTCTCTGCGGGAAGCTACGACTCTGGCGGCGAGAAAACGCTCACCAAGCATGTCGATAATCTGAAAGAGAGCAACGTCGTCAGCGTGAAAGCCCCCACAAGCGCGCGTCTCGACTATATCTCCATCGCTTGGGACGAGCCGTTGCCGGCTCCCGATCTGCACTCCACATCGCTGCCGGCGGCAGAGTATGTCTATAATATCACCAACCAAAACCATCATGCCGACGGGTTCTTCGACATGGTCATCATCATCCCCACCACGCAGAAACTGCTCAAGCAGGCCGAGCGGCTCAAGACTTTCCACGAGCAGCATGACGGGCTGCGCGTGAAAATCGTGCCCGCCGACGAGCTTTACAACGAGTTTGCCAGCGGCACGCCCGATGCCAACGCCTACCGCCGCTACCTGAAGATGCTCTACGACCGGGCCGAGACCGAGGCCGACATGCCCAAGTACCTGTTGCTCTTCGGCGACGGTCTGTGGGACAACCGCATGCTCACCTCGCACGCCAAAGGCCTCAACCCCGACGACTTCCTGCTATGCTTTGAGAGCGAAAACTCGTTCAGCGAGACAGAGTGTTACGTCGACGACAACTTCTATTGCCTGCTCGACGACGGCGAGGGTGGCAATCTCACCGCTCGCGACAAGCCCGACATGGCCGTGGGCCGGTTCCCTGTCACCGAGGAGGCCGACGCAAAGATTATCGTCGATAAAACCATTGCCTATGTACAGAACAAAAACGCGGGCGGATGGCAGAACGTCATCATGGTGATGGGCGACGACGGCAACGGCAATGCCCACATGAACGATGCCAACCGTATAGCCGAGGAGGTGCTTGAGAACTATCCCGGCTACTATGTGAAGAAGGTGATGTGGGATGCCTACCCGCTCGTCTCTACGTCGGCAGGCAACACCTATCCCGACGTGACACGCATCATCAAGCAGCAGCAGGCCAACGGCGCGCTCATCATGAACTACTCTGGTCACGGACGCCCCGACCAGATCTCGCACGAGAAAGTGCTCCTGCTCAACGACTTCGAGCAGTTCAAAAACGTGAACATGCCCTTGTGGATTACCGCCTCGTGCGACATCATGCCCTTCGACGGCACCTACGACACCATCGGCGAGACCTCGGTGCTCAGTCCGCAGGGCGGCGCAGTGGCCTTCTTCGGCACCTGCCGCACCGTATTCCAGTCGGCCAACTACCAAATCAACCGGGCTTTCACGCAGCATGTGCTCAGCCAGGATGCCGGCGGCAAGTCCATCACCATCGGTGAGGCGCAGCGACTGGCAAAGATTGAGCTCATCACCAAAGGCCGCGACTTGCAGGAGAACAAACTGCAATACCAACTCCTCGGCGACCCGGCCATCTCCCTGAACCAGCCCACGCTCGACATGGTGGTCGATGAGATCAACGGCAAGAAGGTGAGTGAGGGGCAGACCGTAGCTCTCACCGCCGGATCCATCGCCACAATAAAAGGACACGTGAAAAACGGGGAAACCTTTACAGGTATGCTCTCCGCACTCGTGCGCGACAATCGCGAGCAAATTACCTGTCGCCTGAACGACACCAGCAGCGACGGTGCTGAAGACCCGTTCGTCTATTACGACCGCACGAAGGTACTCTTCAATGGCAACGACAGTGTCAGGGCCGGACAGTTTGAAATCTCTTTCGCCGTGCCTATGGACATCAACTACTCGGGCGAGACGGGCCTGCTCAACCTCCATGCCGTGAGCAACGACCGCAAGCTCATCGCCCACGGGGCCTGCGACAGCTTCACCTTAGGCGGTGGCGACGACGTGGCCAACGACTCCATCGGACCCTCCATCTATTGTTACCTCAACTCGCCATCGTTCACCAACGGCGGACGAGTGAACAGCACGCCTTACTTCGTGGCGCAGGTGAAGGACGAGGACGGCATCAATGCCACAGGCAACGGTGTGGGGCACGATCTGGAGCTTATCATCGACGGGCAGATGTCGCGCACCTACTCGCTCAACGACTATTTCAGCTTCGACTTCGGAACCTACATGAGCGGCTCGCTCGGCTTCTCCATTCCCGAACTCTCCGAGGGTGAGCACCGGCTGCTGTTCCGTGCATGGGACATCCTGAACAACTCATCGACCGCCGAGCTCACGTTCAACGTGGTGAAGGGGTTGGAGCCTAACATCTTCAGCATCGGCACCACCAACAACCCTGCCCGCACCTCCACCACCTTCATCATCAACCACGACCGCATGGGCAGCACCATGGACGTGGAGATCAACCTCTACGATACCAGTGGCCGACAGCTGTGGCGACATGAGGAGAGCGGCGTGAGTACCGACGGTGCCTACACCGTCGATTGGGACCTCACCGTCGATAACGGCAACCGCCTGCAGACGGGTGTATATATCTACCGCGTGGGACTTTCCACCGACGGCAGCTCCCGTGCCTACAAAGCAAAGAAATTGATAGTCATAGGCAATAATTAAAAGTGTTTTGCGTTTATATTGAGTGAAATAAATTGTAAATAGTACATTGTCAAATCGTAAATAATGAATATGAATAAGCGTATGAGAATAGCAGCCGCCGCGTTGTTGGCTGTAGCATCGTTGTCGGTATCGGCACAGGACAAGACCGACATGTTCAACCCCGTTCACCATTCGGTGACCTCGCAGATGATAGCTCCCGATGCCCGTGCGGCGGGTATGGGCGACGTGGGTGCGGCCACCGACCCCGACGTGGTGTCGCAGTACTGGAACCCCGCAAAGTATCCGTTCACCATCTCGCGGGCAGGAGTAGCCCTGAACTACACCCCGTGGCTCCGCCAGCTGGTCAACGACATGGATCTGGCCTACCTCACCGGCTACTATCGCATCGGTGAGCATTCTGCCGTTTCGGCTTCCTTGCGTTACTTCTCGCTCGGCGAGGTGATGATGGGCACGGGTATCGATAACATGGATTTCGAGAATGCCCAGACCATCAATCCCTACGAGATGTCGCTCGACGCAGGCTACTCGCTGATGCTGAGCGAGAATTTCTCTCTCGGTGCGGCCGTGCGCTGGATCTACTCCGACCTTACCTATAAGTACGATGAGGACAACTCCCCCGGGTCTGCCTTTGCTGCCGACATTGCCTGCTACTATCAGAAATATCTTACCCTTGGTCAGCGCGAGTGTCAGCTTGGTCTGGGTCTGAACATCTCGAACATCGGTTCGAAGATTACCTTCGGCGGCGACGACAATTCCGAGTTCATCCCGACCAACCTTCGTCTGGGAGCCTCGCTCATGATTCCGGTCGATGAGTACAACCGCTTCACCATCGCGGCCGATGCCAACAAACTGCTTGTGCCTACCTATCCCAAGCAGGAAGAGGAGGAGAGCATAGAGGACTATCAGCAGCGCGTGCAGAAAGACTACTACGACCTCAGCTCTATCAGCGGTATCTTCAAGAGCTTCAACGATGCGCCCAACGGTATGTCGGAGGAGCTGGAGGAGATTCAGTGGAGCGTAGGTGCCGAGTATGTCTATCACGACCAGTTCTCCGTCCGCGCCGGTTATCACCACGAGGCCGAGAACAAGGGTAACCGAAAGTACTTCACCGTGGGTGCAGGCTTCAAGATGAGCGTATTCTCGCTCGATGCCGGCTACGTCATCGCCACGGCCAAAAGCAACCCGCTCGACCAGACCCTTCGCTTCACCCTCGCCTTCGACATGGACGGCATCAAAGACCTTTTCAAACGCAGATAAAACCCACCCCTAACCCCTCAGGCAAAGAGGGGTTTTTATATACGACATGATGAAGAATCCTATTTTTCGTGCGGGCTTCGGCTTCGATGTCCATCGCATTGTCGAGGGTCGCGAGCTTTGGCTTGGCGGCATAAAGATAGATTATGCGAAAGGCTTGCTCGGTCATAGCGACGCCGACGTACTCATCCATGCTATCTGTGATGCGTTGCTTGGCGCGGCTAATATGCGCGACATCGGCTACCACTTTCCCGACACCGCTGCCGAGACCGACGGCATCGACAGTAAGATTCTATTAAAGAAAACCGTCGACCTGATAGCTACAAAGGGCTATCAGGTGGGGAATATAGACTGTACCGTTTGTGCCGAGCGCCCTAAGCTCAATCCCCACATCCCGCAGATGCAGGCTTGCCTGGCCGAGGTCATCGGCACCGACGTGGAAAACATCTCCATCAAGGCCACCACCACCGAGCGGCTCGGCTTCACAGGTCGCGAGGAAGGCATCGCCGCTTACGCCACCGTGCTGATCGTGAAGACTGCCACATAGGCCAAGTTTTCCGAAAGACCGTCTTTCGCAAAGTTATATACCCTATATTACTCAGTAATATACCCTATTTTATTTTTCAGAAGTTAATCTTCTTCCCGTCTATGATGTAAATCCCTTTTCTGGATGAGGGATGGAGGATGAAGGATGAGGGGTCGTCAGCGACTTTGCGGCCTTGCGGGTCATAGACGGTGCTGGGTCTCCTTTCCCTTAAGGAGGGGTCGGGGGTGGGTTTTATCCCCGTGTCGTTGGGGGCGAAGGCTTTCAGCTCAGCCAGTGCCGGCAGGGCACGCCCCGTCTCGTTGTCCCACAGCGAGGCGTTATACCACCCCGACGGTGTGACGGCGTTCTGCCAGTTCACACCATATTCATTCGACTCGGCGCTCCACCAGTAGAGCCCGTCAACGCTCGTGTGCTTGTTGAGCATCGCCACCAGGTCGGCGGTAAACTTGCGCTGGCACTCATTGTTGACCTCGTAAGTCTTCGACGTTGAATTATAGACGGACCATCCTACACTCTGAAACTGGTAAGCTTTATATTTAGCGTCGTCGGGATACCACTTGTGGTAGTAGCCCGTCTCTACAATCTCAATTTTCTTGTCGGGATGGTTGGTCTCAAGCGTGTTCAAGACACCTTCGAGCATCGCCAGCGTACCATGGTAATGCGGATAGTAGGAGATGCCGACGATGTCGTAGTCGATGCCGTAGGACTGTGCCGTGTCGTAGAATTTCGTCACGTTGTCGGTTCTGCTCATCTCGGTCTGCAACACGATTTTCGCATTCGGGCACATCATGCGGCAGGCCTCGGTGGCCGCCTTCAGGTATTTGGCGAAGTTGGCCCATGTGCCCGTGCCGTAGTTGCCGCCGTCGGCATAGCAGTGGCCGGTGGGCCAGAGCATGCCGTAGGTAATCTCGTTGCCCGTCTGGATGAAGTCGGGCTCGGCACCGGCCTCCTTCAGCTCGTCCAGGCACGACAGGGTATAGTCGAAGAGCGAGTCGGCCAGCTCGGTGGTGTTGGTGACCTGGCTCCACTGCGAGGGAGTGCTGTGTTGCCCGGGGTCGGTCCACGTGTCGCTGTAGTGGAAGTCGAGCATGAACTTGAAGCCCGCCTTCTTGATGCGCGTGCCGAAAGCCTTGACATAGGCCAGGTCCTGCCTTACCCCTTGGTTCTTATGCTCTGTTGAGGCTTTCGACGGATCGACGAACAGCCGCACGCGGATGGCGTTCCACCCTTGTTGCTTGAGGAACGTGAGCATATCGGCGATTTTCGTTCCGTTCTGGTCCATGTAGTTTGCTTTCGCCGCCTCATACGAGGGGAGCAGCGAGATGTCGCCGCCTACATATTTCTGCGCTGCCGCGGTCAGAGCGGCCATGCTGCAAAGGACAAATACCCAAATCTTTAGTGGTCTCATTTCTTCTTTAAGTTTTTATTGTCGGCAAAGGTACGAAAAAACGGTGAATCTTGCAATTACTTTATCACTATCTTTTTGCCGCCCACGATGTAGATACCCTTTTTAAGAGATGAGGGATGAGGAATGAGAGATGAGGGATTGTTACTTTCATCCTTCATCCTTAATCCTTCATCCAAAACGCGACGGCCTTGCAAGTCGTAGATGGCGGCCGTTTTAGCTATGGCGGAGCCATTGCCTGCTGAGCGAATGGCAGTGATGAGCGGTTCGATGTCGCCGTTCTGGTCGTACCATCCGCCGTCGCGGAATGTGAGGTCGGCGGTCTGCGGCTTGCCGTTGTTGCTGAAGATGATGCCGGTGGGTGTATCGGTGAGGTCGCCGTCGTATTGCCACAGCCAAACCCAGCGGCCGTCGCCGAGTTGCTGATACTGGGTACACTTCACGCCTGGCCACTTGCCGCCTGTGTAGTTGCGGTTGCCGTTGTTCTTGTCCCATGCCCAGCAGTAGATATTGGTCCAGTCGGTGGGGGCCACGAAATAGGCGTGGAAGGGTTGCTGTGTTGACGAGACGATGGTGTAGGTGCGGGTGATGACCTTCGTCGCGCTGCCGCCGACGAGTATGCCGGCTTTCAGGGTGGTGGTGGCGGTGAGTGCCAGCTTCACGCTGCCGGTGGCTTGTTGGCCGTTGGTTGCCGTGGGTGTTGTGCCGTCAAGGGTATAGACGATGACGGCATCGCTCTTCGAGGCGGTCAGCGTGACATCCACGCGGTCGGTATAGCGGCCTGCGTCGGGGTTTGCGCTGACGGTTGCCGCGTCGGGGTCGGGTGGCGCAATGTTGGTCACGGTGTGGTGATAGACGGCATCGACGTAGTAGCCGTGATTTACGTAGTCGAGGTCGGCGGTTTGGCTGCTGCCTGCGGGTATGAAGATGATGCCGGTGGGCATACTGGTGGCCTCGCCGTCGTAGGTCCATTTGAAAATCTTGCGTGTGCCGTCTGCGGTTTTGCCCATGAGTGTCATCGTGGGTTTCGCGTTCCAGTTGCCGCCGGTGAAGTTGGCAGAGTTGTTCCACACCCATATGGCGATGCTCTTCACCGATGCGTCGGTTTCGTAGAACACGCTCAGCTCGTCGTCGGCGACCTGTGGCTCATAGACCTCGAGGTCGTCGAGCCCGCCGGGCTTGATGGTGCCGCTGCCCGTGCCGTCGTTCTCCGCGTCTTCTTCCTCGGTGCCGTCCCATGCGGGTGTGGCGGCCGGGGCTGCTGCGGTGGAATAGAGGTAGAGGCCGTCGGTGCCGATTTTCCCTGGTGCCGGGGTCTTGGCGGTGCTGAGCACATAGACGCGCATGTTGCCCTTGCCGCTGCATGTGGCGGAGAGCGTGCCGTCGCTGACGGTCTTCACGTCGCCGGTGATGCAGTCGGTGTAGGTGCCGTTAGGTATGCCGGAGAAGGTAGCGGTGCCCGAGATGCAGACGAGCGCGTAGCTGTCGGTCGTGTCGTCGGTGTAGCGACGTTTGAAGGCGAGCTTCGTGCCCGAGCATCCTGCCGTGCTGTACTGTCCTTTGCGCAGTGCGGGCACGGCGGCACGGACGAGGTTGAGCCGTCGGATGTGCTGTGCGAGGGGGTGGGAGAGGGTCTGCGCCATGTTGCCGGTTGCGGAGGCGTATTGTCCGAAGTCAGTGGTCTCGACGCTGCCCTTGATGTAGCCGCCGTAGTAGGCGCGGCCCGAGTTGCGCAGGGCGATGTTGGTGCCCTCGTCGATGGTCTTGCCCTTGCGGAATTCTATCTCGCTGCCGTAATAGACGCAGGGTATTCCGCGGAAGGTGAACATGAGGTCGAGGTTCTCGGCCCATGCCGACTGGGGCTGCGAGAAGCGCTGGCTCTCGGGTGCGCCGTCGGGCGCATAGTCGTGGGAATCGACATAGACCACGTTGTAGGTGGCGTCGTTGTAGTATTTGTCGCCCTCGCGTATGCCCCACGCACGCTCGGCATTGACGAAGTTGTGGTGCATGGGGAAGTCGATGACGGAGAGTCCCGAGAAGCGCGAGTGGTCGGGTGTGTGGTAGTCGTTTCCGTTGAGGAAGGCATTGTCCGACGTGGGTTGTGCCGACTGTGTGCCTGCCTTGTTGTCGTTGTACTGCTGCTCGCAGCTCTTCATGTTCACATGCTCGAAGTCGAGGCTCTCGTCAGAGGGCACGCGAATGTTGTCCCACGAGGTCTCGTCGTAGTCCCAGGCATAGTTCTTCGACTCCTTCCAGGTGTAGAAGGGGCATGAGAGTGCGGGCTGATCACGGTACCACCACGAGGAGTAGCGTGCGCAGACCTCGGTGAACATGAAGAAGGGTGTTCCGCCGCGCTTCTGCTTTGCAGCCTCGGCGGCAGCGTGGAACTGCGGGATGAAGTTGTTGTTGAACGTCAGTCGGGGAATGTGTCCGCCGGTGTCGATGCGGAACCCATCGACACCGAGGTTGATGAAGTTGGTGTAGCACCTGACAAGGTAGTTGGCCACGTGGGGGTTCTCGGTGTTCAGGTCCACGCAGTCGCCTGCGATCTGTGCCCACCAGCGCGTCTCGTTGTCCCAGTTGAAGTTGCCGAAGTGGTGCCAGTAGTTGTGCGAGTCGTTGTTCGTGTTGTTGTGATGGTCCTTCATCTGCACGAGCCGCGCGTCGTACTGTGCGCTGCCGGCCAGTGTGGCGTAGTTGTCGGGCAGCCGCCCGCCGTCTTTCTGCGTAAAGGGCACCATGCAGTCGTCGATTTTGTTCTGGTCGGCCGTCCAGTCGCGGTCGAAGAGCTTGCAGAGGTTCTCCTCGCCGAAGTTGCCGGTGTGATTGAGCACGATATCGACCACGAGCTTCATGCCGCGCGCGTGGACGGCATTGACCAGTGTCTCCAGCGTGACGTCCTCGCTCTCGTAGCGCCTGTCAACGTGCGAGAAGTCCATGGCATGGTAGCCGTGGTAGTCGTAGCCCGAGGCGTTCTGCACGATGGGTGTAATCCAGATGGCGGTGAAACCGAGGGCCTTGATGTAGTCGAGCTTCTCGATGAGTCCCTTGAAGTCGCCGCGCCAGGCAGGGTCGCCTGCGTTTTTGTCCTGGTTGTCCCAGCATTGCCAGTTGTTCTCCGGGTCGCCGTCGTAGAAGCGGGTGGTCATCACGAAGTAAATGGTCTCGTCGCGGAAGTCGGTGCGGTGGCCGATGAAAGTGGCGGCCGTCGCTGCCCGGACCAGCAGCACGAACAGCAACAGCAGTCCTGCCGCGAAGCCCCGGCGGTTTTTGTTTACAGTAGAATGGTTCATTTTGCTATTAAGTTTATGATGCAAATATATTTATTCTCCCATGAAAATGAGCATCATGGCCATAAAAATATCGGCATGGCTTACGCAATCGTTTACATACGGTGTAAGACCCGCAACTGCCTTTCACGATGCGAAAGACCGTGTCTCATGACACGAACGACAGTGTTTCATAAAGTAATATATATTATATTACCGAGTAATATATATTATTTTACTGAGTAATATATATACTATTACCGAGTAATATATATTATATTACTTTGTGAAAGACGGTCAATCGCATTACAAGCGCTTAGGTCTCGGCACATCGAAAGCCCGTAACGCGAATTACCGAATAACAAAATTCAACTTTTTCACCTTAAAAAACCTCTTCGTCACGAAGCCTGTCACGGCATCGGTTTTGATAGAATTATAAGGGAATGGGGGGATAACGGCCTGTAAGGCCAGTGAGCTCATAGCCCAGGGCAACGCCCTGGGTATATGTACGTTGCCAATCACGCCCTGCAAGGGCAAAAGCAGCCCCCCCTCCAACCTCCCCCCACTGGGGGATACAGCTTTTGCCCCTACAGGGCGCAACTTCTCATTGTCAATCGACCCAGGGCGTTGCCCTGGGCTGATAGCTATTGGCTCTTCAGGCCGTCTCTGCACAGTTTTTTCATCACTTGCAGATTTTAAATGACTCAACATTCTAAAATACATCCGAGACTTAAATTAAATGAATGAATAAAGAATCGGGGGGCGAAACCGCAAAAGGTTTCGCCCCCCGATGGTGAGGGTGGGGCCTAAGACCCCCAACCCACCCCCAGCCCCTCCCCAAGGGAGGGGGGGGAGGGGTTGTCAATCGTCCCAGACGTTGAACGATGGCATTTCGTCGTCGATGAGTTCCTTGCCGTTGGTGGTAATCTCATGCCCCGGTTCGGTCTCGGAGTTATCGGGAATGTCGGAGCTTGCGCTCTCCATCACGACTTCGCTGCTGAGTGCCCTGAGTTTCATCTCGGGTGTGATATATGCTGTTTTCATCATAGTGACTTTTTCCGGTTATGATTATTTGACAACATATTTCTTACCATTGATGATGTAGAGCCCGCGTGCGAGTCCGTTGACCGTGCCGTCGGTGCCCGCGATGCGTCCGTCGATGGTATAGACCTTACCGCTTCCGGGGCCGTCGGCAGTGTTGACGGTGCGGATGGCGGTAGCGTCGTCGCCGAACTGAACGCTGAACTTGGCGTCGGTCATGCCCTTGGCCAGCATCTCAGCGGTCTTGATGCGGATGTAGGCGCGGAAGGGCTTCACGTGGAGCACGCTGGCCTTCGCAAACTCACCGGCCTGTACGCCGCCGGCATCGTCGGTCACGTCGTTCTGGCTGTAGGCGAAGTAGGTCCACTCGTCGTCGGATGTGAGGTCGAACGTAGAGTACGAGCCAATCATCTCGGCGGTGATGTCGTTACCGGTCTGTGCGGTGACGGGCATGGTCTCGGGAGTCTTCTCGACGACCTTGACATCGAAGTACGGGGTGACGGTTGTGCTGGTCACCTGTACCTGAGTGAAGGCATACTGCTTCTTGGGGAGGAAGTAGTAGGGCTTGTTGGCCTCGGTCTGCTTCACGCTGTTGTAGATGAGCTTCTTGCCGTCGAACGACTTGAGCTCGAAGACGGTGCCGCCTTCAGCGATGGCTGCGATGTTGTCCTCGTCGAGGGCGAACGGCAGACAGAACGTTGAGGGCATGTCAACCGTGAACTCGCGGTTGTAGATCACGGGACGGGCCTCGGTGGCGTTGTGGGCGGTGAACTCGGTGATGTTGTCGTCGAAGACGTAGCAGGTGCGTCCGTTCCATTCAACATCCTCATAGGGATTGCCGGTGAACGTGTAGTACATGTTGTTGACAAACTCCATGTTGCCGGTCTGGTTGTCCATGCCGCCTGTGCCGTTGCTGAAGATGATGCCCTTCGGATGGTTGGCGTCGAGGGCGATGGTTTTCGTCCACTTGTAGAGGTCATAGTTCTTGCCGTTGATGCTGATCTGACGGTCTTCCTTGGTCATCTGCTCGCCGGGGAAGTCGCCGTTGAGCCGCTGGTCGTCATTGTCCCAAACGTACATATAGACACCATCGTTCCACTCGATGAGTGCCTTCTCCGATGCTACGCGCTCGTTGATGAAGTAGATGGTGAGCGTCTGCTTGGCCTCGTAGGAGTATTCCTTGCCGTCGACGAACTCGAGGTCTTCGGTCTGGGTGCCGTTGCCGTCGTTGAAGATGATGTTGGCGGGTGCGGCGATGCCGGTATAGCTCCAGCTATAGACATCGTAGTCGGTGCCGTCGATGTTCTCGGTGCCGCTCTTGGTGAGCTTGGTGCCCGGCCATGCGCCGGCCTGCTGGTTCTCGCCAGTCCATGTGTAGGCATACACCTCGGCCCACTTGCCGGTGTTGACGAACGTCACACCAACCTCGATGCTGTACTCATACTGCTGACCGTTGACAAGCGTAAAGTCTTTGGTCTGCGTGCCCTCGCCGTTGTTGAACAGGATGCTTGCGGGGAGTGTCTTGCCAGTGTAGGTGAAGACATAGACATCGTGGCCGTCGATTTGCTCGGCAGCCTTCTCGGTGAGCTCAACGCCCGGCCACTCGCCGGAGTAGTTGGTGGTCACGGCAGCCTCGCCTTCGCCCTCGGTAGTCCAGGCCCAAGCATAGACCTTCGTCCAGTCGCCGGTGTTGACGAACGTGGCGGTGATGGTCTGCGGAACTATGTAGCTGTACTGCTTGCCGTCGACGAATGCCTCGTCGTCGGTCTGGGTAGCACCCTCGGCCTTGTTGTCGTTGAAGATGATCTTCTCGGGAGCAACGGCAGCCTGAACGGTGTAGGTATAGACATCGTGGCCGTCAACCTTCTCGCCGGTCGTCTCAAGAGCCTTGCCCGGCCATGCGCCTGCGAACTCGGTGGTGGGATTGCCGTCGGTCCATGCGTAGGCGGCAACCTCGGCCCAGTCGCCGGTATTGACGAACGTCACGGTGAAGGTGGGCAGCGCGGTGCTGTACTCCTTGCCGTCAACGAACTCGTAGTCCTCGGTCTGCTGTGCCTCCTCGGCCTTGTTGTCGTTGAAGATGATGCGTGCGGGAGCAACCTTGCCGGTGTAGCTCCAGCTATAAACGTCGTAGGTGATACCGTCGATGGTCTTCGTCGTGGTCTTCATCAGCTTGTCGCCGGGCCATGCGGCAGAGAAGTTCGTGGTGGTCTCACCCTCGGTCGTCCAAGCGTATGCGGCAACCTCGTCCCACTTGCCGGTGTTCACGAATGTCACGGTGTAGGTGGGCGGCACCTCGTAGCTGTACTCCTGACCGGCTACAAATGCGAGGTCGTCGGTCTGCGTGGCACCCTCGGCCTTGTTGTCGTTGAAGAGAATCTTCTCGGGAGCAGCAACGGCGTTCACGGTGTAAGTATAGACATCGTAGGTCACACCGTCAATCTCCTTCGTATCGGTCTTCTCGAGCTTCGTGCCCGGCCATGCTGCAACAGGAGTGGCACTTTCGCCCTCACCGCTCCATGCGTATGCGGCAACCTCGGCCCAGTTGCCGGTGTTGACGAATGTCACGGTGTAGTCTTGCTTGACAGGCTCGAAGGTGGCGGTCATCTTGTCGCCCTCGGCTGCGAGGTTGAGGGTGAAGGTGACGGTATATTTGCCAGGGGCTACGTCGTTGTAGTCTTGATTACCGCCGTCGATCTTGCCATAGGTAATCTCCCAGTCGTTACCGTATGCGGCCTTGAACTGAATGGAGGTGGTCTCCGTGAGTTCGACTTCCTTGGTGAGAGTCCATGTGCCGTCGGCCTGCTCGGTCATCGGGTTGAGCGTTACTTCCCATGCCTTTCCGAAGACAAGGTCGTCTGCACCGGCCTCGTTGCCGTTGGTGTTGCCCACTACGGTGTAGATGTGGGTGTAGGTCTTGTCGGCCACGAAGGCGAGGTCGGGAGTCTGCTTGCCGTTTCCGTCACCGTTGTTGAAGATGATTTTCTCAGGTGCGGCGGTAGCCGTCACGGTGTAGGTATATACATCGCCGGTCTTGGTGAGTTGTGTGCCCGGCCATGCTGCAACGGGAGTATCGCCCGTCCAGGCGTATGCATAGACGGCATCCCATCCCGGGTCGGTGAAGCTGACGGTGAAGTCCTGCGTCTCTACAGGCAGGTCGGCGGTCTTGGTGAACACGGCATACAGACGCTCGGTGTCAACCGTTTTCGATGGGTCGAACGTGAAGGCAACAGTATAGATGCCACCCTCGCTCACAACGTAGTCGGCATTGCCATCGGAACCGGCATCGTAGCCATAGCTGACATCCCATGCGTGGTCTTGTGCGACCTTGTAGTAAACGGTCGTGCCGGCCTGAATGGTCACATTCTCCTTTGTCCAAGTATAGATACCAGTGGTCTCGTTCTTGGTCATGTCGTTATCGGTCAGCGTGGGATCCCATGCTGTTCCGAAGATGTCGGTGTTGTCGCCCACAACCGTGTAGGTGTGCTCAACTTCTGCACTCTGTTTTTTAGTGACATTGACATTAACCTTTTCGTAGTCGGTAGAGCCGTTAGGGTTGAAGGTGAAGGTGAGGTCGTAAACGCCATCTTCGGTGATGGCATAGTCACAGTTGTTACCGTTCCAGCCGTAGGAGACCGTCCATGCCTTGTCTTCGGCAACCTTGTACTTGATAGTTGTTCCATTGGTGAGCGTAACGTTCTCAAACGTCTTGGTGTACTTGCCATCGTCGCCCAGAACCATGAGGTTATCCTCTGCCGTGGGTGCCCATTCTGTGCCGAATACGGCAGCAGGCTCGCCGACGATGGTGTAGGTGTGCTCAACGGGAGTGATGGTGCCCGTGCGCTCGTCCTTGCCTTCAATCTTCAGTGTCCAACCGACAGATGCATCGGTGCCACCAGCCCATGTGGCGGTGAGGGTGTAGGTGGCATAGCCGGTAGTGCTGTTCTTCAGGGTTACATTGTCGGAGCCAGTAATCCATCCACTCGGCGCATCGAACGTGATGGCACTATAGCCAACCCATGCGTCGTTTGGACGCAACTTGAAATCCAAGTCACTTTCGGTGTCGGTCAAATCAAGGGTATAGGTATAGACCTTGTTTGCCGTAACTTCTGTGAATGCAGTGACACTACTCCATGATAACGGAGAGAGGTTGCCAGAAATACCCATCGATGAAATGGTGGCATCCTGCACAGTTCCGTACTGTGCGGTGACATCGGTGTAGTTTGTGCTTCCATTGTAGGTGTAGTAGTACTTACCCGTGGCACTGCTCAGACCTGTAATATCACTGGTCTGGCTTCCGCTACCATTGTTGAAGATAATGTTCAGACTGTTTGCTGAACTGAACTCTTTGTACCAAAACGAGGTACCATTCACCGTCGTGGTTTGGGTCAGTTTCTCTCCAGGCCAAGACGTGCTCGCACCGCCCCAATAATACAGGTAGGGCGCGGTGGTCGCCTTTACATAGACGGTGATGCCGGCTGCCGTGGCATTGCTCATAAAGAGCAATGGGCAAAGCATCATCATCAAAGCAAAAAGTTTTTTCTTCATACTTTTCCTTTCTGTTAATTTAATAGGTTTATAAAATCATAATTCATAATTCTTAATTCATAACTTCTTCGTCGTCGAGCATTGCCTCGTCGTCGAACATTTCTTTCGCGCCACCAAACTCGGTGTAGTCACTGGTGTCAACATAATCGCAGAGGTGGCCCATTTGGATAACCTCAATAGTGGGTTTCTTGTAGGTAGCTTTTATTTGATTGTCCATAGTTTTGTCCTCTACTGATTGTTATTTGACGATTACTTTCTTTCCGTTCACAATATAGACTCCGGCTTTGCTGATGTTGTTCACCCGGCGACCTTGCAGGTCATAGAGTGAAGAGTGGAGAGTGGAGAGAGGAGAGTTGACGTTAAGGGAGATGCCAGTGGAGTCGTCAAACACGATGTTGAGGGCTTTTGCCGAGGCATCGCCATCTACTACGTCGATGTATGCACTGAAGGGCTTTAGCTTGGCACCGTTCTTGCTGGCGCGGTTGTAGGCACCCGATGTGGCGTTGAACATGAAACTGTTGTGCTTTTGCCCGTCGATGGTCTCTTCCCACATCTTTGTTGTCAGCTCATAGACACCACGGAACTTGCTCTCTTCCGAGTTGGTCGATACGGGATTGCTGGTATTGGCCAGCTGAACGGCCGACTCGATGTTGAAGCTGCCGTTGGCTTTCACAATGTAGGGCACATTGGCTGTCATGGCACTGGCCGACCTTACGGTCACGGTGTTGCTCGTGATGGAGGTCACTTCTTCGAGCGTGGTGCCCGAAGGCAACTGAGCCGCGCTTACACTGAACGGCAGGCAGATGGTCGATTCAATATTGGTGAATGTGCGGTCGAACTTTGCTTTCGCTGCATCGACAACAGAGAGCATGGTCATGCCGAAGGGGTAGGCCGAGGCATAGAACGCGGCAAGGCCCTGGTCGGTGTCGCGGTTGAGTCCATCGACAGACCGCTCAGTGATATTCAGCATACGCATCTTGCCAGTGGTGGCACCGCTTGCAGCCGCAATGACGTTGTAGGGATGCCCGGTGGTCTGGTTGCCGACAACCGTCTTCTCAAGCGCATAGACAAGGCCGTTGAGGTTCTTGCCTCGGTCGAAGAAACTAAAGGCATTCTCTGAGCGCAGGTCAATCTCCTTGGTGTCGGTGGTAGCTGTGCCGGTGGTGTAGTAATGACCGGTGGTGTTGGCACCTTCGAGGAGGGTGACATCGGCCAGGTCGTAGTCCGCCGTGCCAAGGATGGTGATGACGATGTTACCGACCGTCGTGGGTTTTACGGTCTGCTCCAGCTTATACCAGCTGGCATTGGCCTTGTTGGTCATGTCGAGAGAGTCGAGTCGCTCCACGCGACCGTTCTTGTCAATATACGAACCGCTCGACAGCTGCGTGGCCACAGCCTTGTTCTCGTTGCCGATGAGCGAGAGCACACCTGCGCCTGCGGTGCGTATGATGGCCTGAACGGTATAGTCTTTTGTGTTATCGAGACCCGTAACACGCTGCTGCAGGCGTGTGCCGGCCGTTACATGCTTGGCGCAGCTCTTGCCGCTGTTCACGTCGTTCCAGTTGTTGGTGCTGGCATCGCCGTCAGAAACCGTAATCGCGCCGCTCCATGTCGGGTCGAGCAGATAGGTGAGGTCGTCGGTACGTCTGTCGTAATAGTCCTTTCCGTTGGGATAGAGCTGGGAGACAACCGTAATGGTTGATGGTGTAGCCCTGAAACTGTCCCATTCGGCTGCGGCCTCCTGCGAGAAGGATGCCTCTACGTCGGCGGTGACGTTCAGCAGGTCGCCATGCCCGGCGTAGATATAGAAGTTGTCGGCAATGACACCGAGGTCGTTCGTCTGTGTGGCCTGAGAGTTTTCCAATGTGCCACCCTGATTTATGATAAGGCCGATGGCTTTGGCTCCCTCTTCGCCTGTTCCGGTGATGGAACTCTGATTGGCCTCAAGGTTGGTTTCATCTACGGTGAGGTAATAATATTTTTCTCCGTCGAACTCCAGTGTACGGTCGTTGGTCATCAGGTCGCCCGGCCAGTCCTTGGTGATTTTCACCTGCGGATCGAGATACCAGTTGGGAATGTCTTTTTGGGCAAAGGCATACAGCCAGGGTGCGGTGTCGGCTTGGATATAGACATAGAACGTACCGCTGTGATTGGTGTTGTCGATATATTGGTCGGTCACGTTGGCATAGCCGGTCGTGCCGTCATACGTCAGATAGGTGTCTTGCGAGAGCTGTATGATGTCGGCGGTCTGATTGCCGCTGTTGTTGACACCGTCGTTGATGATGACGAAATCGATAGGCGCGACGAGGGCAACCTTGTACCATGTCACCCCGCCTTTCTCTTCGGTCGTGGTGAGCTGTGTGCCGGGCCATGTGCCAAGAGGCAGATAGTTATCGTCGGTGGTGCGAGTGTCACTGGCATGGGCGGCCGTGTATTCGGCTTTCATGCGTAGGTCTTTGTAGTAGTCCCATGCGTAGAAGTAATAGTTCTCGTATGAGCCTTTCTTCACGAGTGTAGTGATGCCGTCTTTGCCGCCGCCTTTCTGTATGGATGTAGCTGTTCCGTTGTTGTAGTAGTTCAGGTAGTTCTCCGAGGTACTGTAGGTGAAGTCGAAATCCATTGTCGAGGTGTTGTGCCCGTCGGTTACGGTAAGCGTGCCCGGCGTAGAAACGGTAATGGTGCCGCCGCCCTCGGGCAGACTGTTGCCCGAGGCATAGCTGGCTGTTTCGCCACCTACGGCATAGTAGAGGTTGCCAGACCCGCCGGCGATGGTCACCTCTGCCTTGTTCACATAGACATTGCCAAGTTTCGTGCCCGAAGGCGCGATGGTGATGTCTGCGTCCTGCGCCTCGATAAAGTTGTAGGTTCCAACGGCAATGTCGCCTGCCAGGTCGCTTGCGTCGTTAGAGTAAGCTTGTGCTTTCAGCGTTAGGGTGGCGACATTAGCACTGGTCAGCGTGATGGTCTGGCCGGAGCGGATGCGCTCATGTTGTGGCGATGGGTTTGTGCCGTCGAGCGAGTAGTAGGCATAGAGCGAAGAGGTGGCTTCGCCGTTGCGCAACACGGTGACAGTGACATTATGGGAGGTTCCGCGAATCCAACCCTCTGCATTGGCCGGGCTGAAGGCCACCGAGTAGGTGACAGCAGCAGGAGCGTCCAAAGCCACTATGCTTGCACCGCTTGCATTGGTGCCGTCGTAGTCGAACCAGGCATCGTTGGTCAGCTGGTTGCTGTCCCCCGTCTTGTCGTCTTCTCCCGTCTTTGAGATGATACATTTAAGATATTTCTTTCCTGTCATCGAGAAGGTCTGCTTCCACCATTTGGTGTCGCCGATAATGACGGTCTGCGACATTGCCGTACCCGGGAAATCGCCGTTCAGATTGTTATTCTGATCATCCCATACATAGAGATATGGTGCGAAGTTCTGATAGAATTTCACGTAGATGGTGATGGTCGGAGAAGGCACGGTGTAGGTGTAGGTCTTTATTCCATACACGTTTCCGTTGTAGAGGATGCCCACTTTGACGGTAGCGGTTTCCGTTATGTTCAACACCGTAGAGCCTGTGGCTTGCGTTCCGTTGGCAGCCGTCGGCTCGGTGTCGTCGGTGGTATAGACAAATGTTGACGTGCCGTCGCTGGCCGAAAGTGTCACGTCCGTGCCTGCAGCTAAGTAGGCCAATGCACCGGAAGCCACGCTGGAGGATGCAGTAATAGCTGTTGTGGTAGCAGAAACTTCACTTGTTTGAAGATTGAATGTGTATGTAATGTTGTAGAGACCTTCTTCCGATATGGTTAACTCCTTATTACTAGATGGATAAGAAATGTCCCATGTACCATCAACGGCAATTTTATAATTGTATGTCCCAGCACTTAACGCAACATTACTTTTGGTGAGTGTACATGTTTTGTCGGAAACAGATACCGTCATCTTATTCGCTGTAGATGTATTGTTCCAGTTCTCCCCCGTTAAAACTTCATCACCTGCGACAACATAATAGAAGTCGGAAGTAGGAGCTGTATTACTGCCTGAAAAAGTGAATGTACCAGAAGATGCCGTAATACTAAGTGTTATCCATTGGTAGGAGTCAAGATTTGGGGAAAAGCTGTTGTCTCCTCCAAATTCTCCACAGTCGCCAGACGTACTATTTATATTCGAATCCCATGGACGAATACACTTATTCCAGTCATTAACACTTCCATTGCTAAAAGCATCATTAGCAGCAATAATAAAACTACCTCTTGTTCCACTTGTTATTTTGGGATTGGGGAAAGTTACTTTGATGATGCCATTGCTTACAGTACATTTGTGCAGTTTCATACTTGACCATGAGCCGCTGCCATCAGTTCCAATAAGCCAAAAGGTTCTATTTGTAGTTGTTATTGTTTGACCGCCGAAGCTCAACAGAGGAATGCCGGACAAAATGGAAATGCAAGCTACTACAGCTATAATCCGTTTCATATTTAGTGTAATAATAGTTATAGGTAAAGGTTTATATATGATTTTTGTATGAATTGTCTCTTTTTATGGGCTTGGGTGTGGGGAGTTGGTGGGGTGTGGGGATTAGTCGAGATAAGCTGCCGCCCCGTTTTTATGCGGGAAGCGGCAGCTTTTAGGTCTGTTTTTGTATTGTTATTTTACGATGATTTTCTTTCCGTTCTGGATGTAGAGTCCGCGCTGGGGTGTGCCGTTGAGGCGACGGCCCTGCAGGTCGTAGATGGCAGCGGAGGATTGCGGCTGAGCTACAACAGGCTGAACGCGGATGCCCGTGGAGATGAGAGTCAGAGTTGCGCTGAGTTCCAGACTTTCGCTGTCGAAGGTGAAGGTCACGTTGTAGACACCAGCCTGTTCAACGGTAAATGTGGCATTGCCATCGGCCTGTTCTTTATCACCGTAACTGTCAGCCCATTCGTGGTCGGCGCATACTTTGAAGTCGTAGTCACCGGCAGCAAGTGTGATGTTGTTCTTGACGAGGATCCATTTGGTGCCTCCAGTTAGGGTCATGTCGTTGGCAGTGATGGTTGCGTCCCAGGTCTTGCCAAAGAGGGCATCATCAAGATCTTTGTTACTGCCATCGGGTCCTCCTGCGACAGTCCAGTGATGTTCAATCACAGCGTCGCTGGTCTTCACCACTTCCTCGGAGAGGGCATGTGTGCCTTCGTTAAAGGTGAACGTGACGTTATACTCGCCGTCCTCAGGAATGCTGAACGGCTTGTCGGACGAGGGATAGGCGGTACCCCAGTCGTGATCCTTCGCTACTTTATATAAAATCGTTCCTTTGGGGAGGGTCTTGTTCTTCAGTACCAGCTTGTAGATTTTGTTGCCTGTTTCGTCGGTTCCCGAGAGGGTCATGTCGTTGGCGGCGTAAGTGGGATCCCACGACTTGCCGAGGAGTGCGACCGACGAGCCAGCGACGGTCCAAACAGATGCACCGGGAGTATAGCTTCCCGTCTTCACGGCTTCGGCCGAGACATCGATGCCCAGTCCGGTGTCCTCGAGGGTGAAGGTGACGGTGTACATGGCCGTCTCGGGGACGGTGAGCACGGCATTGTCGGCGGGGTAAGATTCGTTCCAGGAGTGGTTGACGACGACTTTGTACTCATAGTTGGTGCCTGCCTCGAGTCCGCAGTTCGTTACGACGAGCGTCCATGTGTCGTCGCCGTTGTCGGTCATGTCGTTGTCGGTGTTGGCTGGTGCCCAGCTTGCCGTTCCGTTTAGGATGGCGGCATGGCCTGCCACGGTGTAGGTGTCTTGTGCGCTGGCTCCGAGAGCGGTAAGCAGCACAGCGGATAAAAGTGTAAAAATTTTCTTCATAGGTTTTGTTCCTTTCTGTATTTTAAATTGTTGTTTTTAATTCTTTTGGTGGTTGTGGCTGAGCCATAACATACGGGACTTGGGGGGAGCCACAACATACGGGACTTTTTGGGGGAGGGGAGCCCGGATGCGCGTGGGCATAGGGACCTCGGGCATCGGGGCTTCCCTTCCTGTCGCTTATTTTACCGCGTATTTACATAAATCGGTCACGCTCGGCAAAAACGAAGCATGCTTCTTTTTTGCACTTACTTAATCACGATTTTCTTTCCGTTCACGATGTAGAGTCCGCGCTGGGGTGTGCCGTTGAGGCGGCGGCCCTGCATGTCGTAGATGGCTGCGGAGGGTTGTGGCTCAGCCACAACAGACTGAACGCGGATGCCGGTTGCGGGCTTCACGGTGGCGTAGAGACCGTTGACGGTGTAGTAGCCGCCGTTGGTGAAGGCGAAGTCGCTGGTTTGCGGGTTGCCTGCATTGCTGAATACCAGTCCGGTGGGTTCCTGTTCGAAGATATAACGGTAAACGGCATTGCCATTGTCGGCATTGCCCACTTTCTCCATCACGCCAGTTCCGGGCCATGCGTCTCCGGTGAGGTTTCCGCCTTCGTTCCATGCCCATACATACGGGGTGGGATAGTCAGACGGTGCCTCGAAATAGACGAAGAGCTTGCCTTCGAGATACTCGGCGCAGTCGGGCAGCGTGGGCTCGGGCACATCGACATACTGGCTGCTGACGTTCTCGTAGCCGGTGTTGCCGTCGTAGGTGAAGTAGCTGGTCGAGGTGATGCCCTCGATGTCGGCAGTCTGTCCGCCGTTGCCGTTGTTGAAGATGATGTTAATCAGGGTTATATCGGCCTCGAAGGTGTGGTAGTACCATGTCTTGCCGTCGGCGGTTTTCGTGGTCTGTGTGAGTTCCTCTCCTGGCCATACGCCGTTAAGCTCTCTATATATTCCATCCCAAGAATAGAGATATGGTGCGGCATCGGCGTTGACAAAGATGGTGATGGCGTCGGTGCTCTCGCCTACGAGGCTGTAGGCTCCGTGTCCGTCGTAGTTGAGATAGATGTCGGCGGTGATGCCGGTGATGTCGGCGGTCTGTGTCTCGCCGACGATGCCGTCGTAGGTGCCGTCGTTGAGGATGGCGTTGATGCTCTCGGCCTTGAAGGTCTGAGCGTAGTAGGTTGTGCCCTCGACGCTCTTAGTCTCGGTCATCTCGTTGCCGGGCCAGTCGCCGTTGAGCGGTGTGCCGTACTCATCCCATACGTAGAGGTGGGGAGCAGCGTCGGCCTTGATATAGATGGTGATTTCGTTGTCGCCGGCCTCGCCCTTCATGTACTCGGCTGTTACCTGTGTGGCCTTGCCGCCGCCGTTCCAAACGTAGTAAACCTCTCCGGTCACGTCGGCGATGTCGCTGGTCTGGTTGACACCCACGACGCCGCCCTCAGCCGTTCCGTCGCCGAGGATGAAGCTGAGAACAGAGGCGTTGATGGTTGCGGTGTACCACTCGGTGCCGTTGGGCGTGGTGGTGACGGTGGTCATCTGTGTGCCGGGCCATGCGCCGGTGTATTGTGCGCCGCCGCCGTCCCATGTGTAGAGGTAGGGTGCGGTGTCGGAGCATACATGGATGATGACCTGGTCGCTGACCACTTGACCCTGATAGTCGCTGGTGACCTGCTCGTAGCCTGAGGTGCCGTTCCAGGTGAAATAGACATCAGCGTCGATGATGCCCTCAATATCCTCGGTCTGGTTTTGAGTTCCTTCCTGACCATTGCTGAAGATGATGTTGGCCTCGTCGGCATCGAGGGTGAGGTCGTACCATAGTGTGCCGTTGGCCGCGATGTGGCTGTCGGTCATGCGTGCGCCGGGCCACTCGCCGTTGAGTGCGCCACCGTCGTTCCAGGCATAGAGGTAGGGTGCGCTGGTGGCGTTGACGTGTACGGTGATGCCGGTGACGGGCAGGGGCTTGACAAACTCCTTATCGACAATCTCGTAGCCTGTGCGACCGTTGTAGTAGAGGTAGGTCTCCTCGTCGATGTCCTCGATGTTGGCGGTCTGTCCGCCGTTGCCGTTGTTGAGGATGACATTGAGCGAGGCGGTGTTGAACTTGGCGACGTACCACTCGGTGCCGTTGGGCGTGGTGGTGGTCTCGCTCATCAGCGTGCCGGGCCACTCGCCGTTGAGCTCAGTGCCCTCGTTGTCCCATGCGTAGAGCGTGGGAGCGGCGTGTGCTGCCACATAGACGGTGTAGTCTTTCTTCTCGGGTGCGGTGTAGTCGAGTCCCTCGACGGTGACGTTCGAGCTGACGTAGTAGCCGAAGGCACTGCCGCTCTCAATCTTGGTGAAGCCCGAAGTGTCGTAGCTGCCCACGTCGCCGCAGGTGACCATGACGGTGCCCTTTGTGCCTTTCACCTTGATGACATATCCGCTGCCAACAACATCTTGGAACTCGATGGTGCTCTGGTTGGTGAGTCCTGCGGCCTTACGGGCGAGGATCATGTTGCCGATTTGGCGGGGCCATTTCTTCCAGTGCTTGAGGAAGACGCAGGGTGTGCCGGGCATACCGAGGATGAAGGCTGTAGCACCGAGCTGGTTGCGGGGGCAGGCGGTGCTCTCGCGGCCGGTGTCGTGGTTGTCGA
>JAFRZC010000196.1 GCA_017442765.1 Prevotella sp.
CGGGGTGGGCTTTCTCAATCTCGTCGAACAGCACGACGGAGTAGGGCTTGCGCCGGACGGCCTCGGTGAGCTGTCCGCCCTCGTCGTAGCCGACATATCCCGGAGGTGCACCGATGAGCCGGCTGACGGTGTGCTTCTCCTGATACTCCGACATGTCGATGCGGGTCATCATCGTCTCGTCGTTGAAGAGATATTCGGCGAGAGCCTTGGCCAGCTCTGTCTTTCCCACGCCGGTGGTACCGAGAAAGATGAGTGAGGCGATGGGTCGCTTGGGGTCTTGCAGACCTGCGCGACTGCGGCGCACGGCATCGCTGACGGCACTGATGGCCTCGTCCTGTCCGACGACGCGGCGGTGGAGTTCCTCTTCGAGGTGCAGCAGTTTCTCCTTCTCGCTTTGCAGCATTCGGGTGACGGGTATGCCGGTCCAGCGGCTGACCACCTCGGCAATGTCGTCGGCAGTAACGGCCCCCTCCAAACCTCCCCGTGGGGAGGCTTTCAACTGCGACAGCAAGGCATCGAGTTCTTCTTCCCTTTGTTTGAGCAGTCCGTATCGAATCTCGGCTACGCGGCCATAATTGCCTTCGCGCTCAGCTCGATCAGCCTCGAACTTCAATTGCTCTATCTGCTCCTTTGTCTGTTGGAATTTGTCGGAGAGCGACTTTTCGCTTTCCCAACGTGCCCGCATCTCTGTCTCCTGTTCCTTCAGAATGGCAATTTCCTTCTCCATTGCCTCCAGCTTCGAGCTGTCTTTTTCCGCTTCCCTGCGGATACTCTCACGCTCAATTTCTAATTGTGCTCGTTTTCGCATTATCTCATCGAGTTCTTCGGGCACGCTATCGCGCTCCATGCGCAACTTGGCGGCGGCCTCGTCCATGAGGTCGATGGCCTTGTCGGGCAGGAAGCGGTCGCTGATATAGCGTTGCGACAACTTGACGGCGGCGATGCAGGCATCGTCCTGGATGCGCACGCGGTGGTGGTTCTCGTAGCGTTCCTTCAGTCCGCGCAGGATGGAGATGGCCGACAGCTCGTCGGGCTCATCGACCATGACGGTCTGGAAACGCCTTTCGAGCGCCTTGTCTTTCTCGAAGTATTTTTGATATTCGTTGAGCGTGGTAGCTCCTATGGCACGCAGTTCGCCACGTGCCAGCGCGGGCTTCAGAATGTTGGCCGCATCCATGGCCCCCTCGCCACCACCGGCACCCACGAGCGTGTGGATTTCGTCGATGAACAGGATGATGTTGCCCTCGGCCTGGGTGACTTCCTTGATGACACTCTTGAGACGTTCCTCAAACTCGCCTTTGTATTTCGCCCCGGCCACGAGTGCGCCCATGTCGAGCGAGTAGAGCTGCTTGTCCTTCAGGTTCTCGGGCACGTCGCCACGCACGATGCGTCCAGCCAGTCCCTCGACGATGGCGGTCTTTCCCGTTCCCGGCTCACCGATGAGGATGGGATTGTTCTTTGTGCGTCGTGAGAGAATCTGCAGCACGCGTCGGATTTCGTCGTCGCGACCGATGACAGGGTCGAGCTTACCTTTTCGGGCCTCGTCAACAAGGTTGCGGGCATACTTTGAAAGTGCCTGATAGTTGTCGTCGCCACTTTGCGACTGCACCTTCTGACCCTGGCGCAGTGCCTCTATGGCCTTCGCCATCTCCTTCTCGGTGCATCCGGCATCTTTGAGGATGCGGCTGGCGGTGGAGCTGACTGTAAGCAGTGCCAACAGAATAGGCTCGACGGAGACGAACTCGTCGCCCATCTTCTGTGAGGTTTCCATAGCCTTGACGAGCACCTGATTGGCTTCGTTCGACAGATAGGGCTGCCCGGCTCCGCTTACTTTGGACAGATGGGTAATCTCGCTTTCCGCAAGTGTCTGTACCTGCCGGCAGTTCACACCGAGCTTCTGGAAAATAAAAGTGGTTACATCGCGCCCTTTCTCGAGCACGCCTTTAAGCAGGTGGACAGGCTCAACGGCCTGCTGACCTCCTGATTGTGCCGCATAGACAGCCGTCTGTACGGCCTCCTGCGCTTTGATGGTAAATTTGTCTAATGTCATATTCTAAATCTCCTTTCGTTTAATCCTTCCCCATCCAAAATTGTGCCTTCGCGTAAAATACGACAAAGTGGCATGGATTTCTGCCATTTTGTCGTGTTTCTGGCTTTGCCGGAGGTACTCCCGTTCGAGGATAAAGCAAAAAAACGCTTTTTTGTTTTGTATTCTGCTCACTTATTGCATAAATTCCTCACATTCAAGAAAAGAAATTCATTACTTTTCTTTTCGCTTAACCGGAATTTTCGTACCTTTGCATCCCGAAAGAATGTGAGAGATTTATGTAAAAGATTATGGGAAAAGTAATATTAACGGGCGATCGCCCGACAGGAAAACTTCATCTGGGTCACTATGTGGGATCGCTGCGCCGCCGCGTTCAACTTCAGAACGCAGGCAACTACGACCGTATGTTTGTGTTCATGGCCGACGTGCAAGCTCTGACCGACAATGCTGAAAACCCGGAGAAAATCCGCCGGAGTATCGTTGACGTGGCGCTTGATTGGTTGGCAGCCGGGCTTGATCCATCGCGTTGTACGCTCTTCATACAAAGTCAGATACCAGAGCTGGCCGAGCTGACCACCTATCTGATGAACCTTGTCTCGGTGAGTCGCGTGCAGCGCAATCCGACGGTGAAGACGGAAATCAAGATGCGAAACTTCGAGGCGAACATACCTCTTGGATTTTTCTGCTATCCCGTTTCGCAAGCTGCAGACATCACGCTCTTCAAATCGACCACCGTGCCGACAGGAGAAGATCAGGAGCCGATGCTCGAGCTGACTCGCGAATTGGTGCGTCGCTTCAATAATACCTACGGCGAGGTGCTTGTGGAACCGGAGATCATGTTGCCCGAAAACCAAACCGCACGACGGCTGCCCGGTACCGACGGTAAGGAGAAGATGTCGAAAAGTCTCGGCAATTGCATCTACCTCTCCGACTCTGCCGACGAGGTATGGCAGAAGGTGCGCTCGATGTACACCGACCCCTTGCATGTTAATCTCAATGACCCGGGGCATGTGGAGGGAAATGCCGTCTTTACCTATCTCGACGCGTTCTCCACAGAACAAGACTTTGCCGACTTCTGGCCGGAATATCAGAATCTTGACGAGCTGAAAGAACACTATCTGAGGGGCGGACTGGGCGATATGAAGTGCAAGAAGTTTCTCAATGAGGTGCTCAACAAGTTCCTTGAGCCCATGCGCCAACGCCGCCAAGAGTTAGAGAAAGATATTCCTGAAATACTCAATATCTTGCTTCGTGGAACCGAGCAGGCACGTGAAACCGCAGCTCAAACGATGAGCGAGGTACGCCGTGCCATGCAAATTGATTATTTCAATGACTCCGCTCTTGTCTAAAGGGCTCTCCCTTCCCTTTGGGGGAAGGCTACGGGGGGGCGAGCTTCGCTCGAGATGGGGGTCGGAGGTAGGCCGGAGAGAGAAAAGAGGAAAGGAGATTTTTTCTACAGGTCGATAACGATTTTAATGCCGAACTGCTCTTTCAGTTGCTCACGCTGTTCGGTATCGGCAATAAACAATGCGGTAGAGAGAGCCTCGCCCTCTATACCGCTTTTTGTTACTACCCCCACTGCACGCTTCCCCGCAACAGTCTCGCCTGTCTGCGGGCTGAAAATATGCCGTCGCTCCTCAGAGTTATTTCCCGAGATGGTCAGACACTCATCGAAAAGCGTTACTGTTCTGCGGGTTGATGATAGTTGGTTCTCAGGAGCCCCCCCCTCGGGGGGAGGTTGGAGGGGGCTGAGAGCCACTTCCCAGCCATCGGTGCCTTTGTAGTTCCCGATGGCCATGATAGAACTGTTGCCCATGCTGATAAGTGCGTCGCTAACCCTATGTTCGGAAAGAATGGAACGGATATTTTCCAATGCATAGCCTTTCAGAAAGCCCGAAAGATTAAGCGCAAGGGGGGAGGAGAAGGAAACCTGACGGTCTGATACCAGTTGCACCTCATCCATCTGTTTCGATTGCGTAATATCAAACAATCCGCCCGTCAGCCGGTGGTATTCTTTGCACATCCGCAAGATGAGTACGAGCTCTTCGTCTGTATCAACAGGATGCTGTGCTGCTTCGCGGTTAACCTTGGAGATTTCGCTTGTCGGGTCGAAGCAACTGCCCAGATGTTCGATGTATTGCACAGCCTCGCAGATTTCCTTGCCAACAGAGCCAAACGCCTCCTCATCAAGGTTGCCCGCCAGCATCACATCAATACGAGTATGCATTGCCGTGAACCACATATAGTAGAGTGCACGACTATCAACCCCTTTCTTGTAGATATGTGGGAAATCCAATACTATAATTCCTTTATCTTCACATTCTTAAACCAAACCTCGTCGCCATGGTCCTGAAGTAGGATATGTCCCTCCTCGTGGTTGCCGAAGTTAGGCCAGTTCTTATATTTCGAATAGGCCACAAGCGCATTGAACATCTGGTTGTTGCGGTCGTATTCGAGCAGCTTCACGCCATTGAGCCAATGTTCCACGTGGTTGCCTTGAACGATGACCGTTGCCGTGTTCCACTTCGTGATGTTGAAGGGCTTGTCTTCAGGAGCGGGGATGAGGTCGTAGAGCGAGCCGAGCTTGCGGTTGCCCTTCACACCGAGTTTCGCGTCAGGATGGCGCAGGTCATCGAGTATCTGGAACTCGCAACCGATGGCCGAACCCTCGCCCTTGTTCATGTCGGGCTTCACGAAATACTTGATGCCCGAGTTGGCTCCCTCGGTAATCTTGAAATCAACCTTCAGGATAAAACTGCGATAGGTCTTCAATGTGACAATGTCGCCGCCGTTGGTTGCCTCACCGCCGTTGCCTTTAAGCACTTTCAAGATGCCGTCTTCAATCACCCAGCCTTTCTCGGGGAATTGGTCAAGCTTGGCACCACGCCATCCGTTGCAGGTTTTGCCATCGAAGAGTAACTGCCAACCCTCGTTCTCCTCTTGCGAGGTGAGCTTATTGTCGGTAGATGGGCAGCACTGCTCCGTCTTTACTGCTTTCTTGTCGCCGATAGTGCGTTTGTTTCTTTGTGCGAAGGTTGGCATTGCTGCCATCGCCACTAATGCGAATATTGTTAAACGTTTCATTTTCTTCTTTGTTTAAAATTTTATAATTTATAGAATTCTTCCCATCCCCGGCGCGGAGGCATACCCGTAAGCAGGGCATTGGCGAAGTTGTTGTTGGTAAACCGCTTTGTCTTTGGGTCGAATAACAGTTGGGCATTGAGCCGCTGGGCGATGACACCGAGACAGAACACCTGACTGAGCACACCGTTTATCTCGAACGGCGAGCGGGTCTTTTCCTTGCCCATGCAAGCCAGCAGGAAGTTCTCGTAGTGATTTGACGGACTCTTCGGCACTTCAGGCAGACGCGATTTCATGGCTTCTGCTTTTTCCTTCGGGATAATCTCAAGTGTGGAGCCGTGACTGCCACCCTTGAAGGTGAGCGTTTTTGAATAGATGATCTTCCCCGGGTTGAGTTGCATCCGTGGGGTCTCGCCCTGATTGGTGGCGGGGATGTTGGCATTGTACTCTGAAACGCCATAGCCCTCTGGTAATGGTGGCAGGTTGTCCATGCCGTCGTACCACGTAATATCAACGGGCGGCATACCCTTCCGGGCAGCAAAGCGGAAGAGGATGGTTGACGAATAGGGATAGAAGAAATCGTTATGTCCCTTTGCATATTTCATCGTCACCTCATAGGGCAAGCCCAGTTCGAGGAATTCATGCACGGTGTCGAGGATGTGTGCGCCCCAGTCGCCCAGTGCGCCCATGCCAAACTCATACCAGCTGCGCCAGTTGCCCTGATGGTATTTCTCTGAATAGTCACGCCAGCCGCAAGCGCCCAGCCATGTGTTCCAGTCGATGCCCTTTGGGCGAGCCTCCATGCCACCGGGCATCTGCATCATATTGCTGTCGTAGGGATGCCAGCGTCGCCAGTTGTTCATGTGAGCCGTCACAGCCGTCACATCTTTGATGATGCCGGCTTTCTGCCATGCCTTGAATTGGAAGTAGTTGGCTTCGGAATGTCCTTGATTGCCTACCTGTGTAGCCAGTTCAGGATGTCGGCGGGCATTGGCCATCAACAGTTCGGCTTCCTGAAACGTGCGACAGAGTGGTTTTTCGATGTAGATGTGCTTGCCTTGGTTGAGTGCCAGCATACAAATGGGAAAGTGCTCATGGTCGGGAACAGCGGCAAGAACAGCCTCGAAATCATTGCCGGCCTTCTCGAACATCTCGCGGAAATCGCGAAAACGGCGGGCATTCGGATACTTGTTCAAAATCTTCTGGCATTGTTGCCCGTCGAGGTCAACGTCGCAGAGTGCCACGACCTCCACCATGCCAGTCTTCTCGAACTGCTCAATGTCGAAGGCTCCCTGGTTGCCGATGCCGATATAGGCCATCTTTACTTTCTCACCTTTCACTTTCGCCCACTCTTTCGAGGAAAGTATATGAGCAAATCCGTCAGTAGGCATGAGTGCCAGACCTGCGGCCGAGGCACCCATTGTTTTCAGAAATTGTCTTCGTGTTGCCATATGATTTACAATTTAACGATTTACAATTCACAATTCACCTCTTACCTCTCACGTTCTTTAAGATCGACCATGCGATGCGAAGCGCCGTCCACGACAGATAGAGCAATAGCCCAAAGACAAGCACATAGCCAATCGAGGTAATCAACTGGCTCCATTTCCCGTCATAGGCGATGATGGCATAGACGTTGAGCAGCTCTGCAATCACGATACACACCAACAACGTCAGCAGTTCCTGTTTTTGCCTTTTGGTACTGATTTTTATGTCTTTCATGCTTCTTGCCTTTTAGTTTTATAAACGTCGTAGTCGATTTTATATTCTTCGGGGAAGGAAAGAATTTCGCCGCGTTCAATAGCCTCATGTCCCCATAGGCAGAGCAGCGAGGCATAGTAGCCTTCCTCGGCGATGCGCTCGGGTTGTCTCTTGGTGATAACGGCCTCTACGAAGGCCTCTGTCAGTAGCGAGGTGCCGTCGCCGTCGGGTCGCTTACCCAGTATGTACTCCCCGTGATTTTCATTGGCGGTCTCTGGTGCCCAGCTGGTTCCGGCAAAGGGAATACTGCCGAAGACAGTATTCTCCCAATCGTTGATCATCTGGAGGAAAGCGGGGGTAGGGTCGATGTCCTCGAAATAATATTTTCCCCGTTCGGGTTCAACTGTCCCGAGGTTACCCAGAATCTGCTCCTCAAGTCCGTAGAACTTGTTGGCGATGTCTGTGCCGTAGGTGAGCTTCTCGCCGCCAGGGAAGACATAGATGCAATTGATGTTGTCATAGACCTCGCGTCCGTCCTTCCAATAAGTGATGGCACCGTGCCCCATTACCTTCTCGGGCAGTTGGCGCATGGCCCATGTGCCCACTTGCAGCTGATGGCAGGCCAGCTCGGTCATCAGTCCCTTCGACGATTCCTTGTAAAGTCGCCAGTTGATGAACTTCTCCAATGTCGGAGCCTGACTCTCCCAACCCGACGGAGCCGACTTCGGCACGTCGCGTCGCCAGTCGCCGTTGCGGTTCCAGTAGGCATGAACGGCGGTAATCTTTCCGAACATACCCGAGTGCACCAGTTCCATCGCCTTGATGTAGCGCGGATCGAACAACCGCTGCTGTCCTGTGAAGAAGATACTTCCCGTCTCAATATGCTTCTGGTACATCTGGAAACACTGCTCCATCGTGTAGCCGATGGTTTTCTCGCAATAGACATGCTTGCCTGCGTCCATCGCGTCCATCGCAATCTGGAAATGCGTATGGAGCGGTGTAGCGATGACCACGGCGGCAATCGACTTGTCTTCGAGCAGTTTGCGATAGTCCTTATAGGTTTTTGCCTTGGGTACAATCTTCAGGGCCGCGTCGAGTGAGGGCTGATAGACATCGGCCAACGCTGCGATGTTGGCTTTGGGATTCTGCGCCAGGAACGAGAGCAGGAACTGTCCGCGTGAGCCGGGACCAATCATGCCGATCTTCACGCGCTCGTCTTTCGTCTCCTCAACTTCCGAAAAGGCAGATAACCAAGGTGTTGTGGCTGCCAGAGCCCCGACACCGAGTGTGCCCAGTCCTTTCAGGAAGCTCCTTCTGTTCATCTGATTTTTTTCCATTAAGTTTTCTCTGAGGTCTAAGTTCTTTGCAAAATTACTGCTTTTTTCTGATTTATTTTAAAATTAAATGATTAAATTTGCAGGCGTTAACAAAAAATTAGATTTAGCGTATGAAGACTATAGACCATACACCCTCAACTGTCGACTCTCAGCCATTGAGCAAATTCCGTTGGGTCATTTGTGGAATGCTCTTTGTGGCCACTACCATCAACTATATGGACAGGCAGGTGCTCTCGCTGACATGGAAAGACTTTATTGCGCCCGAGTTCCACTGGAGCGATGCCAACTACGGCGACGTGGCAGGCATCTTCGCGCTTGTCTATGCCATTGCCAATCTGTTTGCCGGACGCATCATCGACTGGCTGGGTACCCGTCGCGGCTATCTCTGGGCTATCGGAATCTGGTCGGGCGGAGCCTGTCTGCATGCGCTCTGCGGCTGGGCAACCAGACAGTATGTGGGCATCGACAGTACGACCGAGCTGGTGGGAGCCACCGGTGCGCTGGCCTCTACAGTAGCAATGGTAAGCGTATGGTTTTTTATGGCGGCACGTGTCGTGTTGGCTGTCGGCGAGGCAGGAAACTTTCCATCCGCAGTAAAGGTGACGGCGGAGTATTTTCCCAAGAAAGACCGCGCCTATGCGACGGCTATCTTCAACTCCGGTTCCACCATCGGTGCACTCATTGCTCCGCTATGTATCCCTGTGCTGGCTCGTTATTTCAAGAACATCGGCGTGGGCAACGGCTGGGAGATGGCATTTATTATTATCGGTGCCCTCGGTTTTCTGTGGATGGGCGTGTGGCTCTTTATCTATAAGGAAGCCCCCTCCAGTGGAGAGAGGAGAGATTCCTCCCTTCCCTTTAGGGAGGGGGCGGGGGTAGGCCGGAGAGAGTGGAGTGGAGGGAGCCTTTTCCTCAAGCGTCAGACATGGGCGATTGTTTTGGGAAAGTTCCTTACCGATGGTGTGTGGTGGTTCTTCCTCTTTTGGACACCGGCCTACATCAGCGACGTCTATGGCTACACGTCCGACACGCCTATGGCACAGATGCTCATCTTCACACTTTATGCCATCACGCTGCTCTCTATTTATGGCGGCAAGCTGCCCACCATTTTCATTAATCGTACAGGGCTTGACACCTACACCTGTCGTATGCGTGCCATGTTCATCTTTGCCCTTTTTCCCCTGCTCGGTCTGCTCGCCCAACCGCTTGGCGGCATCTCGCCCTGGCTCACTATCGTGATGATTGGCATTGTCGGCGCGGCGCACCAGTCGTGGTCGGCTAACCTTTTCACCGTCGGCAGCGACCTCTTCCCACAGCGTGCCGTAGCCTCTATCACGGGCATCAATGGCATGGCTGGCGGCATCAGCTCGTTCCTCATCAATGTGCTCAGCGGCCGGCTCATCGACTATGCCCATGCCACCCGGCTCCATGTGCTCGGTTTCATTGGCAAGGAGGCCGCCTATTTCCTCATCTTCTGCTATTGCTCCGTAGCCTACCTTCTCGGCTGGACCGTCATGAAACTGCTTGTGCCGCGATACACTCCAGTAAAATGAAAGGTGAGATTCCTCCCTTCCCTTTAGGGAGGGGTCGGGGGTAGGCTGGTTTGCGGTTGAGGAGATAAGATTTCGGGGGAGAGAGGCTAAGGTTTTGAGGGGAGGAAGATAAAGTTTCGGGGTACAAAAACTATGCTTTTGCGGTTTTTGCTTATAAGCGAATGACCTTGCGGCTACAAGCAAAAGACCTTTCGCTTATAAGCAAAAGGCCTTGTGCTTTCAGGCAAAAGTAAACACACTATTCAATCACTCCTGCGAAGCCGCCGTTGCGGGCCATGTGGATTTTTACGGGTGTGCCGGCATTGACGGTTCTTTCCTCTTTCCGGTAGTCGATGGCGCGGCGGTCGGCGTTGACACCATCGGTGAAGAGGGTGAGCTGTTTCTCGCCCTGACTGAGGAAGTCGGGAGTAATCTCTATGTCGCGCGGGTCGTTGTCGTTGATGCCGCCGATGAACCATCGGTTGCCTGAGCGGCGTGCCATGATGACGTATTTCCCGGGTTCGGCCTCCAGCACGCGCGTCTCGTCCCACAATACGGGCACACTGGTGATGAACTCCGTGCACCCGGCGTTCTCATAGTAGCGCGAGGGC
>JAFRZC010000197.1 GCA_017442765.1 Prevotella sp.
GAGTAATATATATTATTTTACTGAGTAATATATATACTTTTACCGAGTAATATAATATATATTACTTTGTGAAAGTTTATCTTTCGGGTTGCGACGAACGGTCGTTCGCACGAAAAAGGGGCAGAAAACGATGGCAATGTCAGAAAAAAGCAGTAATTTTGCAGTCAAATTATAAACAGTAAATTGTAAATCGTTAAATCGTAAATCAGATGATGACTGCAAAGGAAATTCGCGAATCGTTCAAGCGGTTCTTTGAGGAGAAAGGGCATGCCATCGTGCCCTCGGCACCGATGGTTATCAAGGATGACCCCACGCTGATGTTCACCAACGCGGGAATGAACCAGTGGAAAGATATTATATTAGGTACGCGCGACCCGGAGCCTCGCCGCCGTGCCGACACGCAGAAGTGTCTGCGCGTGAGCGGTAAGCACAACGATCTGGAGGAGGTGGGACACGACACCTATCACCACACGATGTTCGAGATGCTGGGCAACTGGTCGTTCGGCGACTACTTCAAGGAGGGTGCCATCGACATGGCATGGGAGTATCTCGTGGATGTGCTGAAGCTCAATCCTGAGAACCTCTACGTCACCGTGTTCGAGGGCGACGACAGCGAGGGTTTGAAGCGCGACGACGAGGCCGCAGGCTTCTGGCGCAAGCATGTGCCCGAGAGCCATATCATCAACGGCAACAAGCACGACAACTTCTGGGAGATGGGCGACACGGGGCCTTGCGGTCCGTGCTCGGAGATACACCTCGACTCGCGTACCGACGAGGAGAAACGGCAGACGGGTATCAGCGGACGCGACCTTGTGAACAAAGACCACCCGCAGGTCATCGAGATATGGAACATCGTCTTCATGCAGTTCAACCGCAAGGCCGACGGCTCGCTCGAACCGCTCTCGATGAACGTCATCGACACGGGCATGGGCTTCGAGCGGTTGGTACGTGCCCTGCAAGACAAACAGTCGAACTACGACACCGATATCTTCCAGCCCATCATCCGCGAGGAAGAGCGCATTACCAATCTTAAATATGGCAACGACGAGACGGTTGATGTTGCCATGCGTGTCTGTGCCGACCACCTGCGTGCCGTGGCCTTCTCGATTGCCGACGGTCAGCTGCCGTCGAACGCCAAGGCCGGCTACGTCATCCGCCGCATCCTGCGTCGTGCCGTGCGCTATGCCTACACGTTCCTCGGACAGAAAGAGGCGTTTCTCTATAAGTTGTTGCCCGTGCTCATCGAGGAGATGGGCGACGCCTTCCCCGAGCTGCCCGCACAGCGCGAGCTGATCGGACGCGTGATGAAGGAAGAGGAAGACTCGTTCCTGCGCACACTTGACCGCGGCATCAGCCTGCTCACCGAGGAGATGGAGAAGATGAGAGCCAACAACAAGACCGTGCTCGACGGTGCCGCGGTCTTCCGACTGTTCGACACCTACGGCTTCCAGCTCGACCTCACCGAGCTCATCTGCCGCGAGAACGGCTACACCGTCGATGAGGAACAGTTCAACGTCGAGATGCAAAAGCAGAAAGAGCGTGCCCGTAATGCCGCACAGGTAGAGAACGGGGATTGGATTGATGTTGACAAGTTGAATGATGAGACAAATAACTCGTCAACTCAAGAACAGCAATTCGTGGGCTACGACTACACCGAATACGAATGTCGCATTATCAGATACCGCAAGGTCACGCAGAAGAAAAACGAGTTCTACGAGCTGGTGCTCGACTACACTCCATTCTACGGTGAGATGGGCGGACAAGTAGGCGATCAGGGCGTGCTCGTCAATGAGAACGAGACCGTCGAGATTATCGACACCAAGCGCGAGAACGGGCAGAGCATTCACATCGTGAAGCAGCTGCCGAACGACCCGACGGCACCGTTCATGGCCTGCGTCGATACCGACAAGCGCGAAGCCTCTGCCGCCAACCACACGGCAACCCACCTTTTAGACTATGCGTTGAAGCAAGTCTTGGGCGACCACGTGGAGCAGAAAGGCTCGCTCGTCAGCCCCGACACCCTGCGCTTCGACTTCTCGCACTTCGAGAAAGTCAGCGATGAACAGCTGCGACAGGTTGAGCGGCTCGTCAACGACATGATTCGTCAGAACATCCCCCTCGACGAGCACCGCGACACTCCGATGGAAGAGGCCAAGAAGATGGGAGCCATCGCTCTCTTCGGCGAGAAGTACGGTGACCGCGTGCGCGTTGTCCGCTTCGGTCCGTCGTGCGAGTTCTGCGGCGGCATCCATGCCAGCTCCACCGGCCACATCGGCATGTTCAAGATTATATCTGAGTCGAGCATCGCCGCAGGCATCCGCCGCATCGAGGCCATCACTGCGAAGAACTGCGAGGAAGCCATTTACATGATGGAAGACACCATGCGTGCCATCCGCGGACTGTTCAACAACGCCAAAGATCTGCGCGGTGTGATTGAGAAATATATCAATGAGCACGACGCGATGAAGAAAAGCATCGAGCAGTTCCAGGCTCAGGCTGTCGAGCGCATGAAGCAGACGCTCATAGATCGCGCCGAGACCATCAATGGCGTGAAGGTGGTGAAGGCCGTGCTGCCCATCGATGCCGCACAGGCCAAAGACCTCGTCTTCAAAGTGCGTGAGGCTATCCCCGAAAAACTCGTCTGTGTCATCGGCTCCACCGCCCACGACAAGCCGCTGCTCTCCGTGATGCTCAGCGACGACATGGTGAAGGAACACAGCCTGAACGCCGGACAGATGGTGCGCGAGGCCGCCAAACTCATTCAGGGCGGCGGCGGCGGTCAGCCCCACTTCGCCTCGGCAGGCGGCAAACTGCTCGACGGCATCCATCAGGCTGTAGAGAAAGTCGTAGAACTGGTACAGGGCTGATGGAGGAGAACAAGCAGCTGCGCGAGGCATGGGACTTCGTGGAGCATACGGGACGGAGCATTTTCCTGACGGGAAAGGCCGGAACGGGAAAAACCACGTTCCTCAAGACCGTTGTGGAAAACAGCACGAAGCGCACCATCGTGGTCGCGCCGACCGGCGTGGCCGCCATCAACGCAGGCGGCATGACCGTCCACTCGTTTTTCCAACTGCCGCTCTCACCCTTTGTTCCTAACGCAAAGGTCAGAAACCGTTTCGACTTCAGCAAAGAAAAACGTAAAATCATCGCCTCGATGGACCTGCTCATCATCGACGAGATATCGATGGTGCGCAGCGACTTGCTCGATGCCATCGACACCGTGCTGCGACGGTTCCGCAACCGGCATGCGCCCTTCGGCGGCGTGCAGCTGCTGATGATAGGCGACCTGGCACAGCTCACACCCGTCGTCACCGCCGAGGATGCCGAGATGCTGCGTCCCTATTACGACACACCCTACTTCTTCGGCTCGAAGGCACTGGCACAAATCGACTATGTGACCATTCAGCTCGAGACGGTCTATCGGCAGCAGGACGAGGCATTCCTCACCCTGCTCAACCACATCCGCAACGGGCATCCCTCAGCCGCCGACCTCGCACAGCTCAACAACCGCTATCAGCCAGCCTTCGCGCCCAAGGCCGACGAGGGTTATATCCGCCTGACCACCCACAACGCCACGGCAAACCACTTCAACGAATCGGAGCTTCAGAAACTCGCTTCCCCACCCTACACCTTCGATGCCGAGATCACGGGAACATTTCCCGAATACGCCTACCCCACCACAGCCTCGCTCACGCTGAAGGAGGGGGCACAAGTGATGTTCGTGAAAAACGACACCTCGCCCCAACACCGCTACTACAACGGGCGCATCGGACATGTCGTCGAAGTGGACGACAACCAGGTGAAGGTGCTCTGTCCAGGCGACAGCGACCCCATCGACGTGGAGCCGCAGGAATGGGAGAATGCCCGCTACACGCTGAACCCGCAGACTCGCGAGATCAGCACCGAGGTGCTCGGAATCTTCCGCCAGCTACCCCTGCGACTGGCCTGGGCCATCACCATCCACAAGAGCCAGGGGCTGACCTTCGAGCGGGCCATCATCGACGCCAACCAGTCGTTCGCCCCCGGGCAGGTCTATGTGGCACTGAGCCGCTGCAAGACCCTTGAGGGCATGGTGCTCGCCACACCCATCGAGGCACGCGCCATCATCAACGACCAGCGTGTGGACGGCTATATCGCCCGTCAGGAACAGGCCGCACAGGAGAGCATTCGCCAGCTGCCCACGCTAAAGGAAGAATACCGGCGGTTTCTCATTCTCGAACTGTTCAACTTCAACGACCTCCACTATGCCGAGGAACACCTCTCGCGCGTGCTCATCGACGGTTTCTACCGCAGCCACAACGCGCTGACCGACCTGCACAAACAGACCCTGCGCGAACTGAAAGAGCACGTCACCAATGTGGCCGACCGCTGGCGCACAGCCATCAGCGGCATGACCGCCGAGCAGCTCCACAGTCCCGAGTTCATGGAGCGCATCAAACGCAGCGTGGATTATTTTGCGGAAAAGATGGAAGAGGTGATGGACCGCCCCGTGAGACTGTGCAAGGAGGTGAAGTCGGGCAACAAAGAAAGCCAGAAACGCTTCGACAATGCCTTCGGCGACCTGCTGCAGGCATGGCTCTTCAAACGCAGCCTGCTCGAGCGCATGGCAGGACAGACCTTCGACACTGCCTTTTACCTCAAGGCCAAACAACAATCGCAGATTGATGCCATCGACGGCCGCCTGCCAAAGAAGGAAAAGAAGAAACAGCAAAAAAAACGAGTGCCAAAGCCCGAAAAGCCCAAGCGCGAAGACACGCTGGTGACCACCCTGCGCCTGTTCAACGAAGGCCTCAGCGCCGAGCAGATTGCCGAGAAGCGTGGGCTTGCCATGACAACCATTCAGGGACATCTGTTGAAATTAACAGAGCAAGGCGAGGTCGACATCAACGATGTCGTCGATCCTCACCATATCGCCATCATCCGCCAAGCCATCAGCCGCATCGGCCTCGAAGGCGGCATGAAACCCATCAAGGAAGGCTGTCCCGACGACATCACCTACGCCGAGATCCGCTTCGCCATACAGTCGTTCGTATAGTCCACAGCACAAGCCCACTGCCGAAAGACCGTCTTTCGGAAAGTTATATGGGCCATATAACCGTGCTATATGGGCCATATAACTCACCTATACGGCCCATATAACTTTTCAAAAGACCGATATTTGAGTAGTATTTACCATATCCTGAATGCTCACGGGAGCAGTTGGAGCAATTGTTCTACGAGGCGGGGCTTGGCATAACGGTCAAGCTCCTGCTCGTCTATCCAGACATACTCTTCGGGTAGGGGTGGCCGCTCGTCGGTCTCCAACAAATAGAAGTCAGCAATGAGCGTCTGGTGCGTGAGCTGATGGCGAACACCTTTCCTCAATAAGAGCCCCCTCCCAGCCTCCCCCCGAAGGGGGAGGGGTTGCAATCGCGCTGTCTGGCTGGCCTCCTCCCCTTCGGGGGGAGGCTGGGAGGGGGCTTCCATATAAGGTTCCCATAGTCCTTGCCAGATGTCTCCAACGCCGCGACGGTGGATGGCGGTCTGGCCGTTGCAACGGATGTAGATATAGGTTAGGTGGCGTTCGCGGATTTTCAACGTTCTCAGTTTCACGGGCAGCGTGGCCGTGCGTCCTGTGTGCAACGCGTCGCACGTCTCCTGTAACGGACAAAGCACGCAACGCGGTGAACGCGGAGTGCACTGGATGGCTCCGAAGTCCATCATTGCCTGATTGTAGGCCGATGCCTCTTTCGGGGGTAGCAGGCTTTGTGCAAGGGCGGTAAAGGTTTTCTTGCCTTCAGTAGTGTTGATGGGTGTGTCGATACCGAAATAGCGGCTGAGTACCCGATAGACATTACCATCGACCACCGCAACAGGCTCGTCGAAGGCAATAGACGCGATGGCGGCGGCGGTGTAGTCGCCCACGCCTTTCAGCTTGCGGAGCGCGTCGAACGTGTTGGGGAAACGACCGAGCGCGACAATCTGTCGGGCGGCGACGAGCAGGTTGCGTGCCCGCGAGTAGTAGCCGAGTCCCTGCCACTCGCGCAGCACCTCGTCCTCGGTGGCTGCGGCAAGCGACTCTACCGTCGGCCAACGACGCATGAAGCGCAACCAATAGTCGCGGCCTTGCTCTATGCGCGTCTGCTGAAGAATTATCTCGCTCAGCCAGACGGCATACGGGTCGCGGGTCTCGCGCCAGGGCAGCTCGCGCCCGTTCTCGCAAAACCACTGCAAGAGAATGGTTGAGAATGAAATATTCACTAAACACTAAACGCTAAACACTAAACGCCAAACGTTAAACACGCGGCACACCGTGTCCCTACTACTTGTCGTACGCATGAACAGGATAGTCGATGGTGAAGTGCAGGCCACGGCTCTCCTTTCTTTCCAATGCAAAGCGGGTGATGAGGTAGGCGGTGTTGATCATGTTGCGCAGCTCGCAGATGTCGCGGGTGGCATGGACACGCTTGAAGAGATTTTCCGTCTCCTCGTAGAGCATGTCGAGACGATCCCAGGCACGGTGCAGGCGCAGGTCGCTGCGCACGATGCCGACATAGTTCGACATAATCTCGCCGACTTCCTTCACCGACTGCGTGATGAGCACACGCTCCTCGTTCGACATCGTGCCCTCGTCGTTCCACCCGGGCACCTGCTCGTTCCAGTCGTAGAGATCCACATGGTCGAGAGAGTGGCGGGCGGCAGCATCGGCATAGACGACAGCCTCGATGAGCGAGTTGGAAGCCAGTCGGTTACCGCCATGCAGCCCCGTACACGAGCACTCGCCAATGGCATATAGGCGGTCGATGGAGGTCTGGCCGTTGAGGTCAACCTTGATGCCGCCACACATATAGTGGGCCGCAGGGCGCACAGGGATATAGTCGCGCGTGATATCGATGCCAATGGACAGACACTTCTGGTAGATGTTGGGGAAATGGCGGCGCGTCTCGTCGGGGTCTTTATGTGTCACGTCGAGACATACGTGGTCGATGCCGTGCACCTTCATCTCCTTGTCGATGGCGCGAGCCACGATGTCGCGCGGAGCCAGCGACAGCCGCTCGTCGTATTTCTGCATAAACTCCTCGCCGTTGGGCAGGCGCAGGATGCCGCCATAGCCGCGCATGGCCTCGGTGATGAGGTAGGCGGGATGGGTCTCCTGCGGGTTGTGAAGCACGGTGGGATGGAACTGAACGAACTCCATGTCCTGCACGGTGCCCTTGGCACGATAGACCATGGCGATGCCGTCGCCTGTGGCAATGATAGGGTTCGACGTGGTCTGATAGACGGCTCCCACGCCGCCGGTACACATCACGGTAATCTTCGACAGATAGGTATCAACTTTCTCCGTCTCGGGATTGATGACGTAGGCACCGTAGCAGTTGATGTAAGGTGTGCGGCGCGTGACGCGGGCACCGAGGTGGTGCTGCGTGATAATCTCCACGGCAAAATGGTTCTCCTTCACGGTGATGTCGGGACAGGCCCGTACGGCAGCCATCAGCCCGCGCTGTATCTCGGCACCCGTATCGTCGGCATGGTGCAGGATGCGGAATTCAGAGTGGCCACCCTCGCGGTGCAGGTCGAACTGTCCGTCAGCCTGACGGTCGCTGATATAGTCTCCCGCAATCATCGTATCCTCAATGTGCTTGTCGAAATCATCGACCGCAAGATTTGTCACCGAGGCGACACCGCCCTGAGCAAAACGCGTGTTAGCCTCGTCGAGTGTCGATTTGCAGATGAGGCACACCGTTCCCTTCTTCGCCCGCGCCACCTTCAGCGCGTAGCTCATACCGGCAACACCTCCGCCGATAATCAGAAAATCGTATTTATAGACCATAACTAAGAAGTTATAAGTTATTATTTTTTACTCCTGATTGATGGTTGCAAAGGTACTAAAAGGTTTCAAATCAGGCAACTTTTCTGAAAATTTCTCGCGAAATATAGCCCATTTGCAAACTTTTTTATACTTTTGCATTGTCAAAAACCATACGAAAGAGTCATGCTGGTTGCTGTGGTATGTTGACCCTGCCCTTCGGTGTCCACATTTTCTTCATCGTATTCCAGAAGTTGCATGAGAGGTTCAAGGGGAAAAAACTGAAATGAAGGTATAACCAATATTATAAAAAACATGAAAAAGAGACTGACAATGATTGTAACCGCCATAATCGCCACAATAAGTGCCCAGGCGCAGAAGATTCAAATTGTGGACAATGACGGCAATGCCATCCCATTGGTAAGTGTGATGACCGAGGACGGCATCTACATCGGCACTACTGGCCTCGACGGCGTACTCGCTGACGTGAAGGGGGCCAAGAAGGTGGCCGTGACCCACGTGGCCTACAAGCCACAGCTGGTAACAGTAACCTCGCTACAGGACGGGCGCGTCACGATGGAGGACATCGACTACAGCATCGATGAAATCATAGTGAAGCCCAAGCCCTATCTCTACGTGGAATACTATTACCGCGCCTTCAGCTATATCGGCGACTCGCTGCGCGTCTATACCGCCGGTATCCTGCCCATAGCGCATGACATTCAGAACAAATACAAGGGCAAGACGCATGGATACTGGGCATTCGGTGGCGCTGCCAACAAAGCCCTCACCTGGAACACACAAAGTATGTCGGACAACGTACAAGAGTTTGCAGAAGCCGCAGCCTGGCCTGTAGACAGATGGCTGGCCGACAATAAGTTTTACGAGACGAGCATCGAACCGGAAGGTGAGGACTGCTGGGCCATCAGGAATCCCGAGGAGGTGGTAGGCCACATCGTCCATTCCGACGGGCTGTCTTACGCCACCATCGACCAAGATCGCATAAGGATCTATGGCGAGCGGGCAAACGGCAGAGAAAGAGTGGCGAAAGTCATGGAGGAAAGGAATTACACCAATCGCTACACGGAGGTGTCCCGGCTTGACGAGGATGGGAAAGTGCAGCCAGAAAACATGGTGATGGAACAGGTCCATCTGGAGTACGACACGAAGGATGGCAGGAAGATCCTTGTTGCCTACCTCTACGCCACCGACAAGAGCTATATGGACAAAGACGAGGTTAAGGCTCGCGGCAAGGAAATCAACAAGGGCCGCGCAGGCGACATGAGCCTCGACGAGCTGGCGCAATATGAGCGCGCCAACAACATTCCCGCCCTCTCACCCGAACAGCAAAAAGCGATTCAAGGGTTGACGAAACAAACAGGAAAAAAGAATAAATAAAAAAGAAGTCTATATATTTTTGTATCTTCGCAAATGATATGAAGAGATCTTTGATCTTACTTCTTTCAGTATTGCTTTCAGTTAGTCTGCAGGCGCAGTACTACGAGTGGACGACGGACAGCATCCCAGCCGATTCTGTCAAGATGCAGCCGACATGGGAGGAGCAGCTGCAAAGCCAGCTACGGGCACTCACGCTGGATCCGATGTTCGACACGTCGCAGCTCGGCATGATGATTTACGACCTCGATGCCGACTCCATTCTCTTTGCCCATAACCATCGGCAAATGATGCGGCCGGCCTCCACGATGAAGATGGTCACGGCGGTGACGGCCCTCGACCTGCTGGGGGGCGACTATCAGCTGCAGACGCGCCTGTGCATCGACGGCGAGGTGGAGGGGCGCACGCTGCGCGGAAACGTCTATTGCGTGGGCTGTCTCGACCCGCTCTTCGGCGAGGACGACATGCTGGCTTTTGCCGACAGCCTCAAGGCACTGGGCATCGATACCATCCGGGGCAGCCTCTATGCCGACAACACGATGAAGAACAGCGACCGCTACGGCGCGGGCTGGTGCTGGGACGACGATGACGACAATCCCCGCCTCATTCCCCTGCTCTACAAGGGAAAGGAGGGATTCATGGACGAGTTCATGAAAACCCTTCGCCGGTGCGACATTGTGATCAGCGCCTTTGCCTCGAGCGGCACGTGTCCGCAGTCGGCACGCACCGTCTGCGTCCGCCAACGCGGTATCAATCAGGTGTTGCACCCGATGATGAAGAACAGCAGCAACCTATGTGCCGAGGCGCTCTTCTACCACATCGCCATGCATGGCGCTGGCCGCCCGGCAAAAGCCACCGACGGGACGAAACAGGTCAGCAGTCTCATCAACCGCGTGGGACTCAACGCGGCAGACTACAGCGTGGCCGACGGCTCGGGACTGTCGCTCTACAACTACGTGTCGCCCGAACTCGAAGTGCACTTCCTGCGCTATGCCTGGCGCAACCGGCAGATCTATGACTACCTTTATCCGTCGCTGCCCATCGCGGGCATTGATGGCACGTTGAAGGACCGCATGACCTCGGGAAACGCCCGCGGCAACATCCACGCGAAGACGGGCACGGTGAC
>JAFRZC010000198.1 GCA_017442765.1 Prevotella sp.
AAGAACTGGCAGAAGCACAGTGTGACTCGAAGCTCTACCGCTCACACTGGGGATTTCTCGCAGACCTCTCGAGGTATCTGAAGCCTCAGGAGATTGACAAGGTGAAGGACGTGATGACCTTCGATGTGGTGAAGGTGACCTATGAGGCGCAGTGCGACATGATCCCTACACTCAAGGAAGAAGAGAAGCAACAGATCATGGCCTGGCTCATCGAGGCACGAGAACTGGCCATCGATGCAGAGAGTTCGAAAAAGAAACACGAGGTGTTCGGCAAATACAAAGGCCGCATCAACAACTATCTGGCCAAACGCGGCTACGATCTGACGAAGGAACGCGAAGCCTGGTACAAACGTATTAAAGAAAGAGGTGGCGAGATATGAAAAAAGGAAATAATAATGTACGATGGAGAGTGATCGTGATACTATTCACTATTCACTTTTCACTATTCACTACCCAGGCTCAGGGCCTGACGGACATGAGCCGGAGCACGGAGGCTAAGATGATGAATACACCTCTGGGAGCGGTGAAGTGGACGGGCGGTTTCTGGGGAGACCGTTTTGGCGTACTCAGTCAGACAACGATCTGGGACATGTGGAACACCTGGAACACACCTTGGGAAACGCTTGACGAGAAGGGCGCACACGGCAGCAACGGCTTCAGGAATTTCGAGGTGGCAGCAGGAACGGTACAAGGCAAGCACCACGGTCCTCCCTTCCACGACGGCGACATGTATAAATGGCTCGAAGCCTGTGCGGCGGTCTATGCCGTAACCAAAGAACCCAAGCTCGATACACTGATGGACAAGTTCATCGAGCAAGTAAGATTAGCCCAGCGCAACGACGGCTATATCCACACACCCGTCGTAATCTCCGAACGAAGCCTTGGCATCGACTCGCATGCTGGCGACAACACCAATATCGGCATCGAGATCGGCGACGACCACAAGAGAGCATTTGCCTCGCGACTGAACTTCGAGACGTATAACCTCGGCCATCTGATGACCGCCGGTATCGTACATAAACGTGCCACGGGGAAGACCACGCTGTTTGAGTGCAGTAAGAAGGCAGCCGATTTTCTCTACAATTTCCTGACCAACGATGCTGCAGAACTCTCAAGGAATGCCATCTGCCCGAGTCACTATATGGGCGCAGCGGAGATGTATCGTGAAACGGGCGACGAGAAGTATCTCACACTTGCCAAAGGTCTGATAGCCATCCGCGACAGCGTGACCAATGGCGAGGACCATAACCAGGACCGTCATAAGCTGCGCGACCAGTATGAGGCAATGGGTCATGCCGTCCGCGCCAACTATCTCTATGCTGGTGTGGCTGACCTCTATGCCGAGACCGGCGAGGTCCAGCTGATGAAGAATCTCTCGTCAATCTGGAACGATATCGTAAATCACAAGATCTATATTACCGGTGGCTGCGGTGCCCTCTACGACGGTGTCTCTCCCGACGGCACAACATACGACCAACCCTCGATCCAGCAAATCCATCAGGCCTACGGTCGGCAGTTCCAGTTGCCGCAGGAGACCGCACATAACGAGATCTGTGCACAGATTGGCATGCTGTTGTTCTCATGGCGTATGTTCCAGACCACAGGCGACGGTAAATATTTCGACAACATCGAGACCGAACTCTACAACGGCATCCTCTCGGGTATCTCGCTCGACGGTAAGGACTACTTTTATACAGAGGCCCTGCGCCGCACGAAAGAATTTCCCTACACAATGCGCTGGCCGAAGCACCGCCAGCATTACATCTCCTGCTTCTGCTGTCCGCCGAACACCGTACGCACCCTCTGCGAGGCGCAGGAGTATGCCTATTCGATCAAGGATGATACGCTCCTCTACGTGAATCTCTACGGCCAAAACACGCTCACGACGAAGGACCTCGAAATAGAACAGACGACCAACTATCCCTGGGACGGAAAGGTTCGCATCGAGATCAAGAAGGCCAAACGCCTCAAGACCGTCAAACTGCACATCCCCGCATGGTGTGATAACTACAATGTAAAACTGAATGGCGAAGAGTATTTTGAGGAACATAGAAAATGGAAGAAAGGTGATGTGATAGAACTGACCCTCGACATGAAAGTACGACTGATGGAGGCCAACCCGCTGGTCGAAGAAGCGAAGAACCAGGTCTCTGTGATGCGCGGCCCGCTGGTCTACTGCCTCGAAGGTCAGGACATCGAAAACACTTACCATATCAACGAGATCTCCTTACCTGCCAACATCGAGTTCAAAGAGACGCGCGCCACCATTGCCGGCCACGAAGTGATCGCCCTCGAGGGCGACGCCGTGCAGACCGCACCGCGGAACCAATGGGACAACGAGACGCTCTACCGCAAGCTCTCGCGTCCAAGAAGTGAGAACAAGGTAAAAATACGTCTCATTCCCTACTACGCTTGGGACAACCG
>JAFRZC010000199.1 GCA_017442765.1 Prevotella sp.
GTTCTCGCGGTCGAAGGCCAGACGGTAGTGGTCGCCCTCGCGGGCATCCTGCTCCCACTTCACCGCCATCTCACGGGCCTTGCCCATGTACTGGTCGTAGGTGGCCTGGTCGCCCTTCATCTTCGCCATCTCGGCAAAACCCGCCACACCCATGATGGCCTTGATGCTCAGGTTGCAGTTGTGTGCCCAGTGACCGGCGAAGTCGTCGGTGCAGAGCTGGTTCGACGGGTCCTGACCGTTCTCCACGAGATAGTCCGTCCACGTCTTCATGATGTCCCAGTACTTATCAACATACTTCGTGTTGCCGTCGAGCTTACAGAGGGTGGCGGCAAGGGTAATCATGTTGCCGGCCTCCTCGAGTGGCATGTCGCCGCCATAAACCTGATAGTTGGCGATGGGATAGGTGCCGAGGTCGTGGGCGGCGAAAGGTTTCGTCCAGCGGCCCGTGTAGCTGTACTCGAAAATGGAGATCATCATGGCCTTCTGCAACTCGGGGTTATAGACGAGGAACAGCGGTGCCTCGGGATAGGTAAGGTCAACGGTATTGACGCAGCCGTTGGAGTTGTTCTCCTTCGAGAAGAAGAGCAGGTTGCCGTCCTCGTCCTCGAAAAGTTTGTGGGCGGCAATGACATGGCGGTAGCTGGCCGAGAGGATTTCGGCATACTTCACGTTGCCCGCCTTCACTCCGTCGTCGTAGATGCGCTGGTCGAGCTGACGACAGCGCTGCATGATGTCGGCATAATTGCTGTTCAGGTCGTTGAAGGCCTCGAAGATGGTCTTGCCGTTGCGGGCCCAATAGCCCTTGTAGCGTTTGTACATGTATTCGATGTCGAGAATCTCGTCGTAGCCGATGAGGGCATACGAGGCGGCCTGTCGCGTGGTGCCGAAGTCGTGGACGTAGGCCAGCGCGGGCATCTCCGAGGCCTTGCGGCAGACGATTTCCGGTTTACTCTGCGGCAGCTGTCCTGTTGCGACAAAGGTGTCGCGGCTATCGAGATCACTTGCCAGGCTGACGCGCCCGTTGAAGTCGGGCAGATAGAAATATCCCCAGTCGATGCAGATGCCGTCGCCCTTCTTGGCGAGGATAGGCTGTTCGATGGTGCCCGTCTTCAGATAGTTCACACCCCGGTTGATGACGGTAGAGCTGACAGTGGGTTGGTTCGCCTTGTTCACTGCCTGATGCGGTGTAGCCGAGAGATAGAGCTGCACCTTGTGAGCCTGTCCGTCGGTTGAGCGCACCTGATAGCTGATATAGTTGACGGGAGTGGAGAGCAGGTCGAGATTGTCAATAAGCATAGGCGCGGTGAAGACCAGGTCGAGCTCGACGGGTCCGCAGGCAAAGGTGTAATAGGTATTCGTGGCAAGCACGTCAACCGAGCACTGCACAGCCTGCTCTATCGTGTTGTCGGCCTTCGAGATGTTGCGATAGAGACCGAAATCGACCAGTGCGCCACCGGTCTTGTTGTAGCAATGGGCGGCAATGACATTCTTGCCCGCATGGAGCAGCCCGGCCTTGTCGCCGGTAAGCTGTACCTTCACACCCTCGACGAGCGACATGATGCCCGTGCCCGCCTGGGTGCCGTTGATATAGATTTCGAAGGCGTCGTCGTGCGAGAACATCAGGTAGAGGTCGCCCTGCAGGTCGGCCTCGGTCAGGTCAACCGTGCGGCGCACCCAGATGTCGCTGTACTCCTCGGTCCAAGGTGTGCGTATGAAACTGTTGTTGTCCGTGCCGAACGCGCCGGTACCCTCGCGCCAGCCACTGTCGTCGAACGCCTCCTGCTGCCACCCGTCGGCAGGCTGCTCGCGGGTGAAGCGACCTTTCCAGGCCTCCTCGTCGGCCATCGGGACAACCGACTCGAGCACCTTGCGCTCCTTCGAGCCCATGAAGCGGTAGGTCTTGCCGTCCACGCGCAACAATCCTTCGAGCGGTTTCTCGTCGCCTGTCCAATGGCGGGTATCGCCATCGTTCAGCTCGTCATAGGGCGACCACACCGAGAAATAGGGGTCGTTCACCACGAGCGGCACGCTCGGCAACCGCAGACGCGTCGGTTTATACGGACGGAAAAATTCGGCATTCTGGCCATGCGAGCTGTATGCGGCCGCCACCATCGCCAACAGAAAAAACACTCTTTTCATCATCATTTCAATATCGTTTTTGGGAATTATCGTCTCTTTCCGCCTGCGAAGATAACGAAAAAATCCGAGACCGACAACTTTTTTAGCCGCTTTTTTCACCTTCCGCCCCGCGAAAGCTAATACACGTGTATGCTTGCCCCCTGCGCTGAGGGCAGAAGATTTATACCCCACCAGCACACCTGTAAAAGGAGGAAGCACACGATGAGCATCCAGCTGGCGACTCGTGGATTGCTTTTTGGCGACAGGCGATAGTGCAGGCAGACGAGATAGGAAAGCCACGTGGCGGCTGCCCAGGTCTCCTTCGGGTCCCACGACCAATAGTGTCCCCATGCCTCCTTTGCCCACAACGCACCGAACAGCATTCCGACTGTCAGGAACGACAAGCCCGCCTGCACAAGACGGTCTAACTTCGGGAGTACGGGGTTACGGGAGTGCGGAGGTGTGGAGACAGGCTTCTCCCTTCGCGTCAGTATCCAGACTGCCACCATGGCCGAGGCACCCAGGAGCGCGTAGGCCATCATATAGACGATGACATGCGGAGCGAACCACGGACTCTGCAGGGCGGGCATAAGCGTTTTCGTGTGTATCTCGGGTTTGAGGAGGTTGACGGTAATGAATACGACGGCCATCAGTGTTGTGAAGGTGAGTATCCACTTGAACCGCCAGCGCACATAGACCACTAATCCGGCTAATGACAGGAACACCGAGTACCACAGTCGCGTCTCGCCCATGGTGCGCAGGGGTGGACGCTCGAGTTGACGCCACATCAGCATCAGATAGGAAAAGAACACTAAAAGTCCTAAAAATGTCGATGAAATGGCGATTTTCTTATTATTCTTCCATGCGAAGAAAGCACCTGCCAGCCAAAAAAGCGTGCTGACAAGGGCAAAGGAGATAAAGTGAGTCCAAATCATGACGCGCCCTCCTTTCCTGGCTGTGGAATGAGAAACAGGGCAACGGCACCGGCGAGCAGCAGATAGATGCCGACATAGACAGCCGGCATCCAAGGGTCGCTGACCAATTCGAAGATGCTGATGTCAGTCTGTGCGCCCTTAGCCTGGTCGTAGCCATACTGATAGATTTTCCACCCCTCCACCGTGACGGGCTTGTTCACATCGACGGTGGCCTTGATGTTGAGGCCGCTCTTGGTAAAAATCTGAATGTCAGAGGCGAATCGCTTAGGGTCGCGCCGCACCCGCTCAATTCCCGTTGTGTCAGGCTCGCCCGTCACCTCCGACGGGTATTCCTCGAGAATAAACCGTTTCATCTCGATGGCGAGGGGCAGCTCCACGATGTTGCCCCTCTCGTCGGCTGCACGCCATTCGGGCCGCCTCACTTCGCACACCATCTTCAGCCGCCTCATGTCGGCAGAGCCGAGCGTGCCACAGAGCAGGACAACCAGCAGACCGACATGACATACGAGGGAGGGGATTACCCTCCATCGCAGGTGCATCGTCTGGCGAATCGTCACCTGCGCGACGATGACCGTCATATAAAGATAAACCAGGACGAACGGCCATGCCGACAACATCCGTGTCAGTCCGAGCGGATCGAGTGTGGTCTGTCCGGCGGTCGGCTTGCCGGTGTATTGGCGTGTCAGCCCCATGACCACGGTCAGTCCCGCCGCCACCGCCAGCGCGGGCACAGCGGCCTGCACCGTGGTGAAAAATCGCAGGGCGTAGGCTTTCCTGCGCAGCGCGTAGATGGTGAGCATGGCCAACGCGAAAGCAGCCAGCACGATAATGTTGACCGGCCACGCGAAGAGCTGCCAGTATATGGGGCCGACGCTCAGCTGGAGCATCGTTCCTACGACAAGAAGGCCCGCCGCGAGGGCTGAGCCTTCTCTGTATGTCCAAGGTCTCCTCCACATCAGATTTCGATGAGCTTGCCTTTTTTCCTCGCGTCGTCAATCCACTTCGGGACAATCTGGTCGAGGAACGACTGTTTCTTCTGCCTGAGCTTCACCATGTCGAGGCCGATGGCGGCCTGTGCCTTGGCCTTGGTGGAGTAGTCGGGCACGGGAATGTCACCCGTGACACCGTGCTTAGCCCCGACCTTGGCGATGAGCAGGCGTGCCTGCTGGGCGTAATCGACCGAGTGGGAGAGCAGACGTGTCACCTCCTGGGGCGCGTGGAAGGTGGCTCCGTGCGAGGCGATGGCATAGTCCCACCGCCACTGGCTTTTGCGCAGCAGATCCTGAATGGGTTTCATCTCGGCCTCGGTGGCACCCTTGTCGATGATATACTTGGCCTCGAAGTGCGCGCGGGCCAGTTCCTGCTCGGCGCGGTCGCGCACCTCGTTGCATTTCTCCTGCCGCTCATAGACGTTCTGGCGCAGCACCTCGGCGTCCTGGCGGTGACAGGTCTGGCAGGTGCGGTCGATGTTGGCCAGCGGCGACATGATGTGGTGGTCGGTGAACTTCACGCCGCCCTCCTGCTTGTAGGGCATGTGGCAGTCGGCACACGACACGCCGCGCTGACCGTGGATGCCTTGCAGGGCAATCTCATAGCCAGGATGCTGGGCCTTGAGGATGGGGGTCTTCGACAGCGGATGGATGTAGTCGTAGAAGCCAATCTCGTCGTAGTACTCCTCGGCGGCCTCGCAGGTCATACCCTTGTCCTGCGGGAACATCAGGTAGTTGGCCTTGCCCGGGTTCTTGGGGTCGTCGGGCTTGATGAAGTAGTATTCGGTGTGGCACTGTGCGCAGACGAGCGAGCGCATCTCCTGATGGCTTGCCTTGCGCACGTTCTTGCCGGCGCGCTGCCAGGCCTCATAGAGCGCGGGGCGTGCGGGGCGCAGGTCCATCGTGCGTGCATCGTGGCAGTCGCTGCAGCCGACGGTGTTCACGATTTCGTGGCCCAGGCTGCTCCACTTTCCGGAGTAGTAGTTGGCGGGGTCGAAGACGGTCTTCGACCCGCTGAGCTCGCGCATCATGCGTGGCACGTCGGGGCCTTTGCAGGTCCAGCACGTGGCGGGCTGCATGTCCTGGTCGCCGTCGATGCCCGGGTTGCCGGTGCGCAGTATCTTGCGCAGGTCTTCTATGCAGTGCTTGTGCCCGCGCGGCGTGTTGTAGTGGCGCGAGAAGGCATAGCCCGCCCAGAGCACGACCATCTCGGGACGCTGCTCGAGCACATCGACCTCCTGCGACGAGTTGTACTTCGACACGAACGAGGTGTCTTCTGTCATGGCCCACGTCTCGTACTCGCGGGGGTAGTCGGCCTTGAACTTCTCGTTCTGAGCGATGATGCTGTCGGTGAACTGTGTGCGACGGTTGTTGAACACGCTGGCCACCTCGGCTCTGCGCTCAAGCAGCGACGAGACGAGCAGTCCCAGCACGAACACTACGGCCATGGCTCCTCCGAAGAGCAGCCAGCCTTGCCATTTCTTTAGTTGCTTTGCCATATTCTCGTGGTTTTGTTATTCCTCATATCTGTCGAAGGTGATGGTATCCTCCCCGATGGCGATGACGAGGCGGTCTTTCGTTACCGACTCGATGGTGAACGCCTTGAAGAGGTCGGCCAGTCCGGCAATGTTCTCCATGTCTTTGGCGTTGTTTTCCTTCACCTGCGCCTCTATCAGGGCGGCTATCGCGTTCCACGACTCCTCGCTCGACTCGATGAGCGCGGCCACCTCCTTGTCGAGGAGGTGCATCTCGGTGATTTTGATATCGACATCGTCTTTGTTGAACGTTGCGGTCACGCTGCTGCCGGTTCTGACGTATGTTCCGGGCAGCGCGAAGACGACACCCAGCGTGCCAATCTCGTCGTCGGTGCTGCTGATGGGCATGGCGAGGACGACGGCTCCTTTCTCTTTGTCTTTCTTGGAGGCTTTTTCCTCTTTATCGAAGTGAACGATGAAATCCATGTTCAGCTCGTCGTCGTCGAGCTCAAATGCTTTTCTGAACGCCTCGTCGGCTTTCCAGAAGCCGTCGATGCGCTGTGCCGGCAGCGTTGCAATGCCGAGCAGCGACAGGGCTGCTATCAGTAAAACTTTTCTCATGTATGGTCTATTGCTTTTTAGTCATCTTTTTCTGTAGCCATTCGGGAACGGGGCTTGGGGGCAGGGGTACCTGGCTCTCGGCATTCGGCGTGCCCGAGAGCGAGTTCATGCCGCCGTGCGGCACGTTGCGGTGGCAGTCCCAGCAGGCCTTCCCCTCGCCGCGGCGGGCGGCCATGTAGTCGATGCGGCCCGTCCTCACCCGCTCCTGGTTGAGCTGTGTATGGCAGCGGATGCAGTTGTCCATCACCACCTCGGCGGTGAGCGTCTCGGCCTGTATGGCCTGCCGCTCGCTGTGGGTCACGAAGTAGGCGGTGTGCTTCAGTCCGTCAACGGCCTTGAAACCGTATTTCATGGCCAGGTTCTGATGGGGCACGTGGCAGTCGTTGCACGTCGCGTCGCGCCCGTGCGACGAGTGACTCCACGTGGCATAGTAGGGCGACATGATATGGCAGTTGACGCAGGCTCCGGGATCGTCGCCTATAAAATAAGTATGTACGCGCAAGAGATAAGACATCAGTGCAGCCAGCCCCACAACGATGCCGGAGAGGGTCAGCAGTGCCACTTTCTGTCCGTAGGAAAGCTTGTCAGTCCAAGAGGTCAGCTTCCGCAGATTCATAGATTGGTTCTTAGTTCGGTTGCAAAGATTTTGCCGGCGAGAGCAGAGCCAAGCTTGCTTGAGCTATGCCGAGCGCAGCTAAAAACAGTGCAAGTCGAAAGCAATTAAGCATGCTTGGATTGCTGAGACGCAGCCTGTTTTATTAAAATTTTCTGCAAAGATAGGCATTTGTTTTGAGCTCGCCAAGAAAACCATCAGGAAAAATCCTCATTAGTGAGGATGTTTTTAGTTAAATAAATTTAAAATTTAGAAGTGGGAGGCGAGGGGTGAGAGGTGTTTTGGCCGGTTTCCTGTCGGAAACCGGTCGGTGGAAGCAAAAAACGGCCTGAAATCACGATTTGGCATAACTCTTTGATTATAAGACACATAAGACATATAAGCGTATAAGTCTTATAAGTCTGAATTGCGAGAAATATATCTCTCAGCTCCGAGACATATATGTTTTACCTTCCGAAAGACCGTCTTTTGGGTTGCGAAAGACCGTGATTTGGGAGGTGAAACATATATGTTTCGCAACGGATGGGGGATGAGAGATGAGGGAAGAGGGTGCGAAAAGGAATAAAAACGGTATTTTTATGCGGTTTCCCGGCTGTTTCAACAAAAAATCCCGGCATGTTGTTCGCCGGGATTTTTATGAATTTTTAGCGTTCCGTTTTTTCTGGAACGGGTTTTGCTCCGGAACCACGGATAGACTCGGAGAACGTCCGTGGTTCCCGTGTTTGTCCGTCATTCTCCGAGTCCGTCCGTAGTTCCCCTTTCACTCCTCTTCGGCTTCAAGCAACAGCTTGACGAGCTGGTTCTTGATGGCTCTCATGCCTGTGTAGGTGGGGTGCTCGAGGGCTTTGCTGACGTTGGCAAGGCGGAGCAGCGGCACGTTGTAGTGCTGGCAGATCTGCTCCACCGACTCGTTGATGTCGGTGCGCAGGCCGTTGTTGAGCATGAAGACGACAAGCGCGTCGGGGTATTTCTGTTGCAGATAGTTCAGCACGTAGGCGGTGGCCGGCCTGAAGGCCTTCAGGTCGGCAACGGTCCAGTCGGCATAGACGTAGCTGCCCATGGGCGAGTTGGCGTTGTTGTCGTTGGTAGCACCCTCCACGATGATGATGTCGGCTCCCCGCAGGTTCTTGCAGCGGGCGACGAACGACACGGCGGAGGCATCCTCGCCGTTCCACCAGGTGTTGCAGATGGTGCCCCCGGAGTAGCTGTTGTTCTGCTCGAGCTGTATGCCCGTCTCGCGCTGGAAGAGCATCCACCACGTCTGCGACGGCTCGTAGATGTCGATTCCCTCGCGCGGATAGAACTGGGCGTTATCGACGGGCTCGGTCTTGCCGACGAAGGTGGAGTAGCTGTCGCCGATGACAGAGAAGGTCTTGTACTTCTGAAACAGCGGATGCTCGGTCGGCTCTTGCGCTATGGAAGTGATAAGTGATAAGTGGAAAGCGAAAAGTGAAAAGAGAATGATTCTTCTCATAATGGCGGTGTTGCTATTTGATGATTTTCTTGTTGTTCAGAATATAAACTCCCTTTCTGGACGAGGAAATGCGACGGCCTTGCAGGTCGTATATGGATGAGGGATTAGGGATGAGAGATGAGGAGGTGTTACTTTCATCCTTCATCCAAAATCCTTCATCCAGAATTCCCGTTGTGCCGACGGTGAACGTGCCTGTGGCGAAGGGTGAGCCGTGGTAGGAGGCATCGACGGTCTGCACACCGTAGGTGTAACTGCCCTGCGGAAGGGTCAGGGTAACGGTCTTGGCCTGACAGGCATTGCCCGGACCCACCACCTTGCGCTTGCCGTCGAGCTCGCCGCCGATGAAGGAATTGCACGAGGTCACGAGCTGCCCCGAAGAGTCTTTCACCCAGTACTCGAACGTCTCGTTGCCGACAGCCGTCGTAGGCAGTTGCCACGAGAGGGTGACATGAGTATCGTCGCTAATCACTTCGCCGAGCAGAGGGGCATCGGGCTGCGACAGGGGCTGTCCGTTGGCCGGTGTGTGCGGGTTGAGCGTGGCCTGGAAATGGGTGGGGTTGGAGAGGAAAAACATGCCGTCCCACGACTGCCCCATCTCGACATAGTCGTTCACACCGTCGGCATTCCAATCGACAAAACACGACGAGAGTTCCGAGCTGGAGCCCATGCGATAGGTCTTCACGAAATTTCCCTTCCCCTGCGGGTTGGTATAGATGAGGGCCGTCTGGGTATTCATAGATCCGAACCACCCTGCCGACACATAGTCGAGGTGGCCGTCGCCGTCCCAGTCGATGAAGCCGTTTTGGTTGGGCACGGTGTTGAGCGGCCGGGCAAGCTCGACGGGGCACGAGTAGTCCACGTCGTAGCGCACGCTGCCGTCACTCTGCCGTGTGGCGCGGAAGAGCCCCCAGATGTCGTGTTTACGGCCTGTACCGCAATAGCCCACGATGTAAAGGTCGGGCAGTCCGTCGCTATCGACGTCGCCTATCGACAATCCGCACTCGCCCACCGCCCATACGGTGCTGCCGCCCCATCGGCTGCGGTCTTGCAGATACTGGCGATGGAAGGTGCCCGGCTGTGCGGGGTCACCGAGGAAGATGTCGAAGAAATGGTTTTCGGTGCATTGGTCGGGTTCAAGACATTTCACCGTGCGCCCCAAGGCAGCGTTATCGTTCACCTGACCAGTGATGATGAAATCCTGTGCACCGTCGCTGTTCAGGTCATAGACACGCACGAAGGCCATCTCGAAGTGATAGACCTCGTCGTCGTCGAAGATGGGCGTGACGCGGAACGTGTCGTCGCCAAGGTTGATGAGCACGTAGTTGCATGTCTCGTAGGTCTTCGCATTGCCGCTGGCATTGGTCTGGTAGCCTATGCCGACGATGTCTAACAGGCCGTCGTTGTTCAGGTCGGCGACGGTGCCGGAGAGGAACTTGCGCATGTCGAAGTCGATGGGGCTGCCCCCGGCATCGACGAAAGAGGGCTGATAGGCTGTGAACGACCCGTCGCCATTGCCGAGGAAAATGCCTTCGCAACTGTATCCGGAGGTATAGGGCTGGTCGTCGTGGAGCCGGCCGGTGGTCTCAAAGGCGACAATGTCCATGTTGCCGTCGCGGTTGAAGTCGCAGGGGGTGATGGCAGGTCGGTCGGTCACGTTGAACGCGATGCGCCTGTCGTTGATCTGTTTCCAGCGGAGCATGTCGGCCTCGGGGTTGATGAGGAGAACGTGCGACATGCGCTTCTTCTCCACGTCGTTCCGGCCGGCGGTGTTGGTGGCGGTGCGCCCGAAGCCCGCTATCACGAGGTCGGCGTAGGTGTCGTTATTCAGATCGACAGCTGTGCAGCCGCCATAGCAGCCTGCCCAGCCGGCATACTGCACAAACTCGGGGAACAGCCGCTGCTGGGCTCTCAGAGTGGAGAGAGGTGAGAGGAGAGTGGAGAGAAGAGAGAGGAGGGCGATGAGTGTTATCTTTTTCATTTCTTGAACAATTTTTGTGCGAAGATGGTGAGATAGATGCGCCAGTTGGCCCAGACGTGTCCGCCGAGGCTCTCGTGGTACTCATATTTGTAGCCCTTCTCATCGAGGAACTGGCGCAGGTCTTTGTTGGCCTGATAGAGGAAGTCGTCCTTGCCGATGCCTATCCAGTAGAGCGCGGGGCGGCTGTTGAAGAGTGTCTGGGCCTTTTCCTGGTAGTCGGTGCTCGACACGGCATGGTTGTAGAAGCCCTGAAGCGCAAACTGCCCGTTCACGCGGGGCGCGGCCGAGAACAGTCCGTAGTAGTCGAACGTAAGCGGATAGCGCAGGGCGATGTCGTGGGTATGCCCGCCACCCATTGAGAGTCCGCACACGGCACGGCCCGAACGTTTCTTGACGGTCTTGTAGTTCGCATCGACATAATTCACAATATCCATAAAACTCTCGGGAAAGCTCTTCACGGCCTTTATTTCCTGGAAGGCATTGCCGTCGGGCGTGTAGAGTCCGGCATCCCATTCGCCCGGTGCGGCGGGCAGGTTGGGATTGCCGTTGGGCATGACGACAATCATCGGCTCGGCCTTGCCCAGCGCGATGAGGTTGTCCATGATCTGCGCGGCGCGGCCAAGCTCGGGCCAGGCCTGCTCGTCGCCACCATGTCCGTGGAGCAGATAGAGCACGGGGAACCGCCGCTTGCCGTCGTAACCGGCAGGCAGATAGACCGTCATGCGGCGCTCCATGCCCAGCTGCGGGCTGTCGTACCACACCTTCTCCACCCGTCCGTGCGGCACCTTGTTGGCCTGATAGAGCCATCCGCGGTCGCCCCTCTCGTAGGAGACGATGAAATAGTTGCTCAGCGTGGAGATGTCGCGGCTGACGTAGGCGTTCGACGGGTCGAGCGTGCGCTGGCCATCGACGGTGAAGCTGTAGAGATAGAGTTCAGGGTCGAGTTTGTTCGAGGTGAAGCTCCACAGTCCGCCACCCTGTGGTGTCATCGCGAAGCTAATCATGTCGCGACTGAAGAGCGTCATGGAGACTTCCTTGGCGGAGGGGTTGAAGTAGTTGAACGTGGCAAAGCCGGCTGCATTGAGGTCGGGCGACTTCACGCTGGGCCGCTGCCCCAGGGCCTGCTGTCCGAAGCTGTTTAGACTAAACAATGCGGAAAAAAGGAGAAAAGAGATTTTTTTCATCATGATATGGTTTTGGTTATGTCTGAGGTCAGCCGCTGCCGGATGTCGGCGAGGATGGTGCCGAGCTCTTCCATGGTCTCGGCCCGCAGCATGGCGATGCGCGTCGGCCGGAAGTCGGGAATTCCCTTGAACAGCGGTGATGCCGCCAGATGGCGGCGGGTGTGGAGGATGCCCCGATACTCATCGACGCGCTCCACATTGATGTGCAGCTGCTCTTCCAGCACGTCGAATTTCTCGTCAAGCGTGAGTGGTTCCCGACTGAAGAGCCAGGGCTGTCCGAACGTGGCGCGGCCGATCATCACCGCATCCACGCCATAGTCGTCGAAGGCCGCGTCGGCATCGGCCAGCGAGCGGATGTCGCCGTTGCCGATAATGGGAATGCCGATGCGCGGGTTGGCCTTCACTGCGGCAATGGGATTCCAGTCGGCCTCGCCGGTGTACATCTGCGAGCGAGTGCGCCCGTGAATGGTCAGTGCCTGTATGCCGCAGTCCTGCAACTGCTCGGCCAGCTCGCCGATGACGATGTGCTCCTTGTCCCACCCCAGACGAGTCTTCACCGTGACAGGTGTATGGACGGCCCGCACCACCTCGCGCGTGATGTCGAGCATGAGCGGAATGTTCTGCAACATGCCCGCGCCCGCGTCCTTGCCCGCCACCTTCTTCACCGGGCAGCCGAAGTTCAGGTCGATGACATCGGGCCTCGCCTCTTCCACGATGCGGGCGGCCTCGACCATCTGCGGCACGTCGCGCCCGTAGATCTGTATGCCCACAGGCCGCTCCTCGTCGCTGATGGTCAGCTTTTTTATTGTCGCCTGCACGTTGCGCACCAGCGCCTCCGCCGAGACAAACTCGGTATAGACCATCGCCGCCCCGAACCGCTTGCACAGCAGCCGGAAGCCGATGTCGGTCACGTCCTCCATCGGTGCCAGAAACAGCGGTCGCACGCCAAATTCTATCTCGCCTATTCTCATCGTCGAACGGTTGATGCTATGGTTGTCGGGGCAAAGATACGACTATTTTTTGTCATGACAAAAAATCAGCGCGGTCATTTTAATTTACATTTATTTACAATTGCCCGTTTCCTTTTAACACGGAGAATGAAGAATTTTCCACGAGAAATCCCGTGGCCGCAAATTTTTCAACCACGAGCGACTTTCGTCAAGTCGCTGACACTCAGACCCATAAGTCCCTATAAGACCTATAAGACCTATAAGCCTCTCGCGAAACATATATCTCTCAGCTCCGAGACATATATGTTTCTCCTTGCGAAAGACCGTGTTTTGCACTCCGAAAGACCGTGTTTTGCGATGCGAAACATATATGTTTGGGAAAGGATGAGGGATGAAAGATGAGGGATGAGGGTATAAAAGGGGAGTGAAAGGGTGGGAAAAGGGCGGTTTCGCGCTCCAGAATGAAGGTAGAAGTCAACAGAATCCGTTAACATTTCGGGTTCTGTTTTTAAATTTATTAACAATAAGTTGTCGCTAAACAATTCCGGCAGAAGGCTCATGACACAATGACAGCCGGTGCGCTGTGGCAGGCGATGACGACACGGCTTCCGTCGGCCAGCGTGGTACCGAAGAGATAATCGTCGCCACCGTCCTTCAGATGCAGTTGCTTGCGCAGCTGGTCGGCAGTAAGAGGAAAGTTTCGCACGGCAACATTTGCCCTGTCTATGCCTTGCAGCAGTGTCTTAAGGCTTCGCTTGTTCATTGTCGAGATTCCCGTAATAGAGAAAAAACGGCCAGGGAAGCTCCTGTCGAGTTTCCTTGCCACACATAGATGACTGTTGCCGCTGACGGGCTTCACGTGATGACGCTCAGCCACATACGACGTGCACCCTGCTTTCAATATAGAGACATTAGGCTCGTATAGCCAGACGAAATCCTCAGCCTCCGGTAGAGACAGACTGCCGGCGACTGCCTTTCTTGCCTGAAGCCGTATGGTCTGACTGTCGTTGACCAGCACCAGCTCGTAATCGTCGTCGGGCCTGTCGGCACGGGTCATCTCCACAAGCAGCTCTTTACATTCGTTTCTCACCGACACGACATGTACCCGCGTCACCCGACCCTTCCTGTCAGCGGCATTGTTGAGGTCGGCAACGGTCTTGCTGATGTCGAGCATGGGCGAAAGCTTCACCAATATTCCGGAAGCTTTCTCCAGCATCGTGGGCAACAGACGGAGGAGGTCGGGCGTGCAGTCGGCAATGGCAAAAGTTCTTGCCCCGCTATGGTTGCGCCGGGCGGGGTCGATGTAGAGGAGGTCAACGGCAGGCATCGTTTGGAGAAATGTCTCACAATTATCGCATGTCGCGACTACACCGGAAAGTTGTAGAACGTTGAAATTTCCCGATGAAATGGCGCATAATTGAGGGTCGCGCTCCACATAGAGTGCTTTGCCGAACCGTTGCGAAAGAAAAGAGAAATCGACACCCAGTCCACCGGTCAGGTCGGCCATCGTTTTGTCCGGATGGTATTCAAACAGAGAAGCCTTATAGCGGGCTGTCTGTTCCGACGAGCATTGTTCCATGTTCAGATGTGGCGGATAGACGATTTCCTCGTACTTTGCCCATGTCGGGATTTTCTTGCGGGCGATTTGCCAGCCTTGAATCTGCCGCAGCGCAAAAGGCATATCGACATCGGGATAGCGGGCTGCCTGAAGAGCGAGCGCACGAACGTCGTCGCCGCGATGGAGTCTGATAAAATCGCTCGTGTTCATAACTGGTATTTGAGTGCCATCCGCAACTCGCGGGTAGCGGATTCTGTGGCAGGATGGTATTTGTAACGGGTGTGGCGCAGCAGATAGTCGCCTGCCACGCTGAGCCAATAGTGCTCCGAGAGGCGAATGCCGAGCACGGGCGTGACCACCGTCATCCACGTACACCCCGCATCGCCCTGCGTGGATGTCTTGTAGATTTCGGGTTTATAGTGGGCCTCCTCATAGCTCTTCCAGGTGAACATGCGCACATATTCGGCTCTCACGTCAAGGCGCACACGCCGGGAAATTTCGACCAGCGAGAGCATCTTCGTGCTGAAGCCGCTGCCGAAGTTGTAGTTGCGCGTATGGTCGGCGGCGCTATAGTCTGTGAGCGAGCCGCCCAGTCCGATACCACTGGCAAAGACAGCCGCCTCGATGCGTGGCGACGAAGTGCCCTTGCCCGGTCGGCGGCAAAAGGTAAAGCCCGCGCCCAGGCTCGCGGCCTCGCTGAGGATATAGGGAGTCTCGCCGTCGTGAATACTATTGGTATAGTGATAACCGAAAAACTGATACAACCCGAAGCCCGTCTGCCATGTTGAGGCGGAGTCGCTCATCTGCCAACCCTTCAGCCGCCCGATGATGTCGGCACGGTTAAGCATGTTCTGATGTGCCCCGACAACCACCCGCGCATCGGCCATGAAATAGTCGTAGGGCCTCTCTTTCCGCTGCGGAACGGCATTGCCATAGCGTATGGAGAAATCAAAAAAAACTGTGTTCATCGAGGATTTTTTGATGCCAGACGTATTGACGTGCCGCCATCCCGACGAGAAATTGAGGTCGATAGGCACCCGTTTGAAGTCGTGATAGAGATGGTGGCTCCTCCTGATACGCCAGGCATCGCCCCTGATGACGCGGTTCAGGCCACGTGGTGGGTCGATGGCGGCGGCAAGCAGCTCGGTCAGAAACCGGGGAAAGCCGCGCCGCCTGTCGTTGAGCACAAGCGACGACAGACGGTGAGTGACCTCGCCGATAGCGACACCGCCAAACGAGGTGGCCGCGAAGTCGTTGACCGACGGCAGCTCGCTCTCACCGGCAATCTCCCACAACAGACTTCCACCGACAGCGAACGGAGCCGACTGCCAGAACGTCAGACCATTGGAGCGGGCCGAGTTGTAGTAGAGCGCGCCGTGATAGGGATGCTCGAAGAGATTGGTGTAAGCATAGTCGCTATCCCAGAACCATTCCCCCATCTTCGCATTGCGTCTGACAGTCTTCAGCGTCACCTTCGCAAAATCTTCCTTGAGCACGAAATGGTCGAAGGCCAGCAAACCGAGGTTGAGACCCTCCGACTCAACAAATGCCAGCCAGGGGCGAGGTTTAGGGGCAGGGGCTAAGCGCAACGAGTCGCTCTGCAAAACACTGGCTTGCAGGGAGTCTTGCTGTGCGCAAAGCGGAAATGACAGACACGACAAGAGAAGTAGCAGCCATGTTCTTATCATGTTTTCTTGCATATCAACACTGCAAAGATACAAAATAATTCAAATTCATTGTTCATTATTCATATTTTTTTTGTATTTTTGCAGGTTGAAACAATTATCACACATGGCAGACATAGAAATCAAGAAGGTAGCATCGAGGAAAGAACTCAAGCAATTCATCGAGTTTCATTACGACCTGTATAAGGATAATGCCTACGATGCGCCGACGCTGTTCAGCGACGACCTGAACACGCTGACCAAAGAAAAAAATGCGGCTTTCGACTTCTGCGAGGCGGAGTATTTCCTGGCTTACAAAGACGGCAAGCTGGCCGGACGTGTGGCCGCCATCATCAACCATAAGGCCAATAAACGCTGGGAGCGGCAGAGTGTGCGCTTCGGCTGGATCGACTTCATCGACGACATCGAGGTGTCCGCCGCATTGCTCAAGGCCGTCGAGGACTATGGTCGCGAGAAGGGCATGACAGAGGTTATCGGTCCGTTGGGCTTCACCGACTTCGACCCCGAGGGCATGCTCACCGAGGGCTTCGAGGAGCTGGGCACCATGGCCACCATCTACAACTATCCCTACTATCCGCA